>JAQTXE010000158.1 GCA_028688935.1 Syntrophales bacterium | reverse complement strand
GATATGCGCCTCGATCCCGATCTCGATACAGTTCTGGCCGATTATCAGCCGGAGGTGGTGGGTATTACCGCTTATACGGTCCACGTCAACACAGTCAACAAGCTTTTCCGGCAAATCAAGGCCATCAACCCCGAGATAATTACCATAGTGGGCGGCCACCACGCCACGGTCAGCCCCGCTGATTTTTATACTCCTTTTATCGATGTCATTATTAGCGGGGAAGGGGCCTTTCCCTTCCGGGAGGTCGTCAGGCGGCTGGAAAAGGGCCGGGCGCTGACGGATATTCCCGGGGCAATGTCCCTGGACCATGGCTCGCTGCTGATCCGGGAAGATGATAACGGCTTCGATCTGGATGCCCTGCCCTTCCCCCGGCGGGACCTCACCCAGGCTTACCGGCAATCTTATTTCAGCGAATGGATGCGGCCCCTGGCGTCGCTCCGCACCTCCAAGGGCTGCCACTTCAAGTGCCAATTCTGTGCCCTGTGGAAATTGACCGGAGGCCGTTACCTTACCCGGAAACCGGAGTGTATTGTCGAGGAATTAGGTGCCATCCAGGAGGAATATGTCTTCTTTGCCGATGACGAATCCCTGCTGGACGCCCCCCGTATGGCAGCCCTGGCGGACCTCATCCGCCGGGCCGGGATTAAAAAACGCTTTTTCCTCTATGGCCGCAGCGACACCATCACTCATCATCCGGAATTGCTGAAGCAGTGGAAAGAAATCGGTCTGGAGCGGGTCTTCGTGGGGCTGGAGTTCATGCGGGACGCGGACCTGAAATTGATTCGCAAGGGCTCCACCGTGGCCAACAATGAAAGGGCCGTGCAAATACTTAAAGACCTGGACCTGGATATCTGGCCCATGTTCATGGTCCGGCCCGAATTCGAGCCCCGGGACTTCGCGGCTTTGCGGCAATACTGCCTGGGCCTGGACCTTGATTTTATCGGTTTTTCCGTCCTGACTCCCCTGCCGGGAACCGACCTCTATCAGGAATTTAAGGATCGCTTAATCACTACCAATTACGACTACTTCGATTTCTTCCATACCCTCCTGCCCACCACCTTGCCCCTTAAGGACTTCTACCGGGAACTGACCACTCTCTTCAAACGCTCCCGGTCCCTGAGAAACCAGATTAAGCTGATGCGCAAATATCGTCTCCGGGAATTGCCGTCGCTTTTCAGAGCCTATGGTCAATTGATGGGACGGTTAAAGACCCTGGCCCAGGATTACACGGTTTGATTAGTTAGGGTGAGGGTTGGATAAATGTGGAACAGCCGCCCCCGGCTGTTCTTTAGCAGGCGAGGGCGCCTGCTCCACCTCCTCCGGCCTTCCTCCCAACCAGCCGCACCCTGGAGGGGTTAAACAAAAAGGCCGGGCTGGGCCCGGCCTTTCTGCCATTACTTAATTGTCTTTCTCATTTAGCCTGGAAAGTCAAACCCTCCCGATCCGCGTCCACCATGATGGTATCCCCCTCCTTAAACCTGCCTTCCAGCAGCATGGGGGCCAGTTTGTCTTGCAGGTGGTGCTGGATGGCCCGGCGCAGAGGTCTGGCGCCGTACACCGGGTCGTAGCCCGCCTCCGCCAGGTAGTCCCGCGCCTGATCTGTCAGTTCCAGGTGCAGTTGCCGCTCTTCCAAGAGTTTTTGCAGCCGCTGCATCTGCAGGGCGACGATCTCCTTGAGCTGCTCTTTCGTCAGGCGGTGGAAGATGAGAATATCGTCCACCCGGTTCAAAAACTCCGGCTTGAAGTGGAGCTTCAGGGCCTCCATGACCTTTTCCCGCATCTGCGCCTCATTCGCCACTTCGGCGATGTATTGGCTGCCGATGTTGGAGGTCATGATGACGATGGTGTTCTTGAAATCCACGGTGCGGCCGTGGCCGTCGGTGAGGCGGCCGTCGTCCAGGATTTGCAGCAGAGCGTTGAACACCTCGGGGTGGGCCTTCTCGATTTCGTCAAAGAGCACCACGGAGTAAGGCCGCCGCCGCACCGCTTCGGTGAGCTGGCCCCCCTCCTCGTAGCCCACGTAACCCGGAGGCGCGCCGATGAGGCGGCTCACCGTGTGCTTCTCCATGTATTCGCTCATATCCAGGCGCACCATGGCGTGCTCGGAGTCGAACAGAAACTCCGCCAGGGCCCGGGCCAACTCGGTTTTGCCCACGCCCGTGGGGCCCAAAAAGATAAAGGAACCCAGGGGCCGGTTGGGGTCCTGGAGGCCGGAGCGGGCCCGGCGCACCGCGTTGGACACCGCCTGCACGGCTTCCTCCTGGCCCACCACCCGGGCGGCCAGGCGCTCCTCCATGTGCAGGAGTTTTTGTTTTTCCCCTTCCAGGAGCCTGGTTACCGGGATGCCGGACCATTTGGAGACCACTTCGGCGATATCCTCCGCGTCCACCTCTTCCTTGAGCATGGCCCCTTCCTGCTGAATCTCCGCCAGCTTTTTAGTTTCGGCCTCCAGCTCCTGTTGCAGGTTAAGCATGGTCCCATATTTCAGTTCCGCGGCCCGGGCTAGGTCGCCCAGACGTTCCGCCTGGGCCGTTTCCGTCTGGGTCTTATCAATTTGTTCTTTGATGGCCCCGATACGGCTGATGACCTCCTTCTCCTTCTGCCAGCGAGCCGTGAGGGTCGTGCTCCGTTCCTTCTGGTCCGCCAGGCTCTTTTCGATTTTGGCCAGCCTCTCTTTGGAGGCCGGGTCCTCTTCCCGTTTTAAAGCCTCCCGCTCGATCTCCTCCTGGGTGATCTTGCGCTCGATTTCGTCGATATCCGCGGGCCGGGAATCGATCTCCATGCGCAGTTTGGAGGCCGCTTCGTCGATCAGGTCCACCGCCTTGTCCGGCAGATTGCGGTCGGTGATATAACGATGGGACAGGGTGGCTGCGGCGACAATGGCGCTGTCTTTGATCCGCACCTTATGGTGCACTTCGTATTTATCCTTCAGGCCCCTGAGGATGGCAATGGTGTCCTCCACCGAGGGCTCGGCCACCATGATGGGCTGAAAGCGCCGTTCCAGGGCCGCGTCCTTCTCGATATACTTGCGGTACTCGTTGATGGTGGTGGCGCCGACGCAGTGCAATTCCCCCCGGGCCAACGGCGGCTTGATCATATTGGAGGCGTCTATCGCCCCTTCCGCAGCCCCCGCGCCCACCAGGGTGTGCATCTCGTCAATAAACATGATGATCTTGCCCTCGGCCTCGATCACCTCCTTGAGCACCGCCTTGAGCCGGTCCTCGAACTCCCCCCGGAACTTGGCCCCGGCAATCAGGGCCCCTAAGTCCAGGGCCACCAGCCGCTTGTCTTTGAGACTCTCCGGCACGTCGCCGTTGACGATGCGTTGGGCCAGACCCTCGACGATGGCGGTCTTGCCCACCCCGGCCTCACCGATCAGCACCGGGTTGTTCTTGGTGCGCCGGGAGAGCACCTGGATGATGCGCCGGATTTCGCTATCCCTACCAATCACCGGGTCCAGCTTCCCCGAGCGGGCCATTTCCGTCAGGTCCCGGCCGTATTTTTCCAGGGGTTGATACTTTTCTTCCGGGGCCTGGTCCGTGACCCGCTGCGCGCCCCTAAGTTCCGCCAGGGCCTTCAGGATGGCTTCCAGGGTCAGCCCCTGTCCGGCCAGCAGCCGGCCCACGTCACTGCCCTTGTCCGCGGTCAGAGCCAGGAAGAGGTGCTCCGTGGAGACATACTCGTCCTTCATTTGGTCCGCTTGCTTGAAAGCTTCGTCCAGGGCCTTATTTAAAGCAGGGGAAAGATAGACCTGGGCCTCGCCGCTGACCCGGGGCAAGCGGGTGAGCAGGTTCTCCGTCTCCTGGATGAGATTCTGGGGATCGACTTCCATCTTTTTCAGGAGGGGGCGAATCAACCCTTCTTCCTGGGCCAGGAGGGACCGGAGCAGGTGGGGCGGCTCGATCTGGGGATGGTTCAGCCGCCGGGCCAGTTCCTGGGCGCCGGAGAGCGCCTCCTGGGCTTTATAGGTTAACTTGTCCATACGTACAGCCATTATTTTCCAAACCTCCCTCTATACTTAGCTAACTTTTAGAAATCACTTAAAAAATGATAAGCAGTAAAACAATTTTGTCAAGCGCTTGTGCACAAATGAATTTGCTAACGGACAATAAATTTGATATAAATTAATTTTTGGATTAATATGAAATTGTTACAAACAATAAGATATATTTAATGCAATATCAATATGATATGCAATGTTAAATTAATTAATATGGATGTCTAATTCAGATAGCTTACCTTTGCAATCTGTGAAAAAGTTTTCTTGATAACGTCGATGGACCTGCTTTCGCTCCGATATTCAGGAACCTAGGCGCACTGGAAAGCCGAAAAATATTTCCGATTGATACGAAATTGATACAAAAACCTGTCAGATTAGTCAGGAATAGTCATGGATAGAGCCGGTTTGTATAAATCATTCCAGGACCGATACCTGAACAAGATAGAGATCGGTTTTAGACTACCTGGCGCATTCTCATTGCCGGAGGTTTGGCAGGAGATTCAGAATGAAAGGAGGTCAAAGGCAGAGCCCCTGGCCTTGCAGGATGAGAAAGGGAGAAACTTCTGGTACGTCAATACCAAGCCCCTACAGGCCAAGCTCCATCAGATCGACAGCCGCGGCAAAGATTCTTTATATAGTTACATTAAACCGGAAATTGAGAATGAGTTGGTCTTTGACTCCATTATAGAAGAGGCTTGGGCCTCCAACATCATCGAAGGAGCATTTACCACTCATAAGAGGGCCCAGGAACTTGTGCGCCGCAACCTTACCCCCAAGGACAAAAACGAATTGATGATGAAGAATAATCATCAAGCTATGACATTCATCATTGAAAATCGCGAGTCTGATTTTAGTATAGATTTCATCCTTAACCTACACCATATTATAACTCAAGATACTTTGGAAGACCCGGAATACGCGGGGAAATTAAGAGATGACGATGTTTTTATTAGAGATAAAGCCAACACGGTTATCTTTAAACCCATGGCCGCGGAAAAAATTGAAAAAAGTCTTAACAACCTGATTACCTGGGTCAACACCCAATCCGAAGAGGACTTTATTCACCCAATTGTCAAGGCTTCAATTATCCACTTCTTCCTTGTCTATGTTCATCCTTTTTTTGACGGTAATGGCCGGACCGCTAGAGCTCTATTCTATTTTTATCTCTTAAAAGAACGGTATGATTTTTTTAAGTATTTTTCTATCTCAGCATTAATTGCCAAACAAAAAGAAAAATATTATAAGGCAATTAAAGAGGTAGAAGATTATGATAATGATTTAACGTATTTCTTGCTATATTCGGCAGATATTGTCATGAAATCAATAGATGAGATATTAGATAAGATAATCAAGAAATATATGTCAGATAGAATTTCTAAGAGTTTAGATCTAAGGGGAGTTTATCTTAATAAGAGACAATATAAATTAATTAAAATACTAATAGATCAAGATCATAAAAGTATTACTACGAGAAGATACCAAAAAATATTCAAAGTTTCGTATGGAACGGCTAGAAGCGATCTAAACGAATTATCCGAAAAGGGACTTCTACAGAAACGGAAATTGGGTAAAGGATTTCTTTATTATACTAATTTCGACTCGTATTTAACCTAACCAGCAAATCAACTATATGAAAACCATCGCCCTCATCCCCGCCCGTTACGGCTCCACCCGCTTTCCCGGGAAGCCCCTGGCCCCCGTGGCGGGCAAGCCACTGATCCAGCGGGTCTATGAGCAGGCCCTCCAGGTCAAGGAGTTGGACGCCCTCTGGGTGGCCACCGACGACGCCGCCATCCGGGCCTGTGTCGAGTCTTTCGGCGGCAAGGCCGTCCTCACCCGGGAAGATCATCGATCTGGCAGCGACCGTCTGGCCGAAGCCGCGGGCCTCCTGGGATTGGGGCCGGACGACCTGGTCATCAATATCCAGGGGGATCAGCCCGTCTTTCCGCCAGAACTTATCGGCCAGTTGGCCGCAGTGCTGCGCCAGGACCCGGCCGCGGTCATGGCCACCCCCGCCCGCCGGGTGGACAACCTGGAGCTGGCCTTAAACCCCAACGTGGTCAAAGTGGTCTTCGACCAGCGCCGCCGGGCCCTCTATTTCTCCCGCAGCCCCCTGCCTTTCTGGCGTGACGGCCAGGCCCCTTATTTTTATAAACATATCGGCATCTATGCCTATCGGGTGGCTTTCCTGCAAAGATTCGTCACCCTGCCGCCGGGCCGCTGGGAGGAGGCGGAAAAACTGGAGCAGCTCCGGGCCCTGGAACACGGCTTTCCCATTCATATCGTCGAAACTACCGGGGATACCCAGGAAGTGGACACTCCCGAGGACTTGCTGCGGGTGGAGGAGTATCTGGGGAAGGATGGTTTTTAGTTTTTATTTTTTGGTTTCTGGTTCCATTTATGTTGAACCAGCCGATCTTCAATTAATTTTTAACTAAAAATGTATTTAAGAGGAGCCTGGGCCGCTCTGGTTCAGCTTGGCGGTGACCTTCTCCGCCAGTTCCACGATCATCTGCCCCAAGGTCCCGATCTGCCGGGGGTCCAACCGCACGCCTCCGGGAGTGTTAAGCCCGATGGTCACCAGGGAAGACCCGAAGGTTTTAATCCGGTTCATCTCTTCGCCAATCAATTCCAGGGGTCTTCCCCTCTGGATTCCCCTATCTTCCCTGCCGGAGGCTTCCCGGCCGACTCTTTCTTTCTGTTCCAGGAGGTTCTCATTAATCGCCGTGGCCGCATTGATGATCATTTCTCCCAGGGACTTAACCCGGGCATGATCCAATCCCGGCACCTGTTTCTCATCAAAGGCCATGGCCACGATGGATTCGCCCATGGTCTTGAGAAATCGCAGCTCCCCGGCAATGGTTTGGAAATAAGAGGGAATGGTAGTGACGACCCTGCTGTCTGCAGGTTTTAATATCCCGGTGGCCGGTACTTCTTCATTCCCGATTTGGGGCTCCACGCAAGAGGAGACCCGTTCCAGACTGTTCCAGACCTCAGCCGCCAATTTATGGATCATCTTCAGGCATTGATCGGTGGAGGAGAATCTTTCCCAGGGCGCGCCTTTGACACAGTCCCCCAGATCTTCACTCAAAAGGGGGGTGGAATCCGCAAAATGCATGCCGATGGCCGCAAAGAAGCCGATGGCCTCGATTTTTTCCAAGGCTTCATCCAGAGCCTTTTTCCTTTCCTGATCCAGGGCCATCTCCACCTCCTGTGAACCTGACTTCCATGGCGCCGGGGTTTAAAAGGGGTGCATTAAATCTAATCGGTTTTTCCCAGTAATTTCAGTAGACTTTTTTCCAAGACCGCGCTGGGGAAGGGTTTCAGCAAATAACCGTCCCATTTGCTTTCCACCGCCTTGGCCATCATGTCCTCGGACACCTCCCCGGTAATCATCAAAAACGGCAACTCTCCAAACCTGGGAGTGGCGCGCAGGAGCTTTTTGAGTTCCAGGCCGTTCATCCGGGGCATGCGGATATCACAGATCACCACGTCATAATCGCACCTTTGCATCATTTCCCAGGCAACCAGGCCATCCTCGGCTTTATCAATGCGCCCTCCCACCCCCAAGCCCCGGAGAATCTGGGCAAGGATATTCCTTACCGCCGAAATGTCATCCACCACCAGGACATCCAGCTTTCTCAGAACCTCTTTGTGGTTCGTATTCCGGTTTGACATCGTTATGAGCTTTAGAGCCGGTATCGCGCTATTATATTAGAAAATTACTTATCTTTATGTCAGAAAATTATTACAACTTATTAAGAAATTTTCTTAATCATCCTTCTATTTATAAATATTGTCTGTATCGTCCCTGACAACTTTTTAAACCGATTGTGGGCCCTTCTGAGCCTCCCCGGCCCCCTGGCAGATGGACTCATAGGCCACCTCAGCCAGGGTGTCCAGCTCTTCCCCGGAAATACACAAAGGCGGCATCAGCACCAGGACATCCCCCAGGGGCCGGAGAATGACACCCCGTTTCCGGGCCTCCAGGATGACCCGGTGGCCGGTGCGCCGGGCCGCGGGGAAAGGCTCCCGGGTATCCCGGTTCTGAACCAGCTCCAGGCCCACCATCAAACCCCGCTGGCGGATATCCCCCACATGGGGATGGGTCTGCATCTCCGCCAACAAGCGGCTCAACTTATCTATCTTAGGAGCCAGTGACTCAATCACCGCCTCTTTCTCAAAGATCTCCAGACTGGCCAGGGCCGCGGCCGCGGCCAGGGGATTACCGGTATAAGTGTGGCCGTGAAAAAAAGCCTTAAAATCCTGGAACTCTCCCAAAAAGACCCGGTAGATGTCCTCCGTGGCCAGAGTGGCGGCCAGGGGCAGATATCCCCCGGTGATGCCCTTGGCCAGGCACAGCAGATCGGGGCTCACCCCTTCCGATTCGCAGGCGAACATGGTCCCCGTACGCCCGAAACCCGTGGCCACCTCGTCGGCGATGAGGAGCACGTCATGGCGCCGGGTGATCTCCCGGACCCGGGCCAGATACCCGGAGGGTTGGGGGATCATCCCCGCCGCACCCTGCATCACCGGCTCCAGGATCACCGCCGCCAGTTCCTGGTGGTGAGCGGCCACCATTTCCTCCAGCCGCTCCAGACACTGCTCCCGGCAGTCCTGCTCTTCGGGGCAGCGGTAGCAATAGGGAGCCGGGGCCTCCAGGGTCTCGAACAGCAGGGGGTGGAAAATGTCATGGAATAAGGCAATGCCTCCCACGGAGACCGCGCCCAGGGTGTCGCCGTGATAGGCGCCGCTCAGTTTCAAAAACCGCTGTTTTTGGGGCGCCCCCCGCAACTGCCAATATTGGAAGGCCATCTTCAAGGCTACTTCCACCGCAGTGGAGCCGCTGTCGGAGTAAAACACCTTAGTCAGCCCCGGCAGCGCCATTTCCGCCAGACGGCGGGCCAGGACAATGGCCGGCGGGTGGGCCAGACCCAGCAAAGTGCTGTGGGCCATCTGCTCCAGTTGCCTGCTGATGGCCTGGTTCAGTTCCGGCCGCCCATGCCCGTGGACGTTGGTCCACAAGGAAGAGACCCCGTCCAAATAGCGACGGCCCAGATGGTCGAAGAGATAAGCCCCTTCGCCCCGGGTGATGATCAGTAATTCCTCTTCCCGGAAACCCTGCATCTGGGTGAAGGGATGCCAGAGATGCTGCCGGTCCCAGTCCACCAGGGTTTCATAGGGATAAAGCATGCGTTCTCCTACAGAGTGATATATCTTAAGTCAAATTCATTGGAGAACCGGCCCCCCAACGGGTCTTGATCAGGGCCGCGCGACGACTGCGCCTTTTTCAGTATTTCTCACAAATTTTAATTTTCTTAAACCAATTTTTAGGAAACTGCTTTAAAAATCGCTTCGGCGCATATAAGCACCCTTATTCTATCCTGCCAGTATATATTTTGCCCGGCTCTAAAAATCCCCTGAGGTCTCGGCGGTGGGATAAGCCCCGGTCTGGCGCCGGGGATCAAGGAG
>JAQTXE010000002.1:34170-42783 GCA_028688935.1 Syntrophales bacterium | reverse complement strand
ATCCGGGGAATCTTCCCGGTAGACCTCATCCCGGTAGATGAAGAGGATGACGTCGGCGTCCTGCTCGATGGCGCCGGACTCCCGGAGATCGGCCAGTTGCGGCCGTTTATTGGGCCGCTCTTCCACCCGCCGGTTGAGCTGGGACAGGGCGATCACCGGCACCTGGAGTTCCTTGGCCAGGGCCTTTAGCGACCGGGAAATTTCCGAGATTTCCTGTTCCCGGCTGGGCGCGTCCCCCCGGCCCCGCATAAGCTGCAAGTAGTCGATGATCACCAGCCCCAGTTTGCCTTCGGCTTTGAGGCGGCGGCATTTGGCCCGGATTTCGAGGACTGAGGCCGCGGGGGTGTCATCGATATAAATGGGGCAATCGATGAGATAGCCTGCGGCTTCCTGGAGTTGAGCCCATTCCTGATGGGTGAGGAACGCGGCCCGGCGGATCTGGGAGGCGTCCACTTCGCCGATGCTGCTTAAGAGCCGGCGCACCAGTTGCTCTTTGGACATTTCCAGGGAGAATAAGGCCACGGGAGTCCGGGGTTTATAGGCGGCATTGAAGGCGATGTTCAGGGCCAGAGCGGTTTTACCCATGCTAGGGCGGGCGGCGAGGATGATCAAATCGCTGGGTTGGAAACCCGCGGTATAGTGATCCAGGTCCACAAAACCGCTGGGGACGCCGGTGATGGCGTCATCTTTCCGGCCCCAGATGGCCTCCAGGGTGGCGATTTCTTTATTCACCAGTCCTTCGATGGGCTGAAAACCCTGGCGGATTTTGGCCTCCGCCACTTCAAAGACATGGTGTTCGGCCCAATCCAGGAATTCGGCCACGTCCTCCACCGGGGCCAGGCAGGCGGTGGCAATCTCCTGGGAACAGGCCAGGAGACGGCGGAGCACGGCCTTATCGTGCACCAGGCGGGCGTAATAGTCGGCGTTGGCGGCAATGCCCACGTGCTCGCTTAAGCCGGTGAGAAAGAGCGGCCCTCCCACCTCCTCCAACTGCCCCCGCTCTTTCAGGAGATTGTTGACGGAGACCAGATCCACCGGCTCATGGCGGTTATAGAGGTCCAGCATCACCTGGAAGATCTTGCGGTGAGCCTCGCGATAGAAATCCGGGGGGGAGAGGACGTCGGCCACCTGATCCATGACCTGGGGCCGGAGAAGAACGGCCCCCAGAACCGACTGCTCCGCCTCGGTGCTGGCAGGGGGAGTATGACCCTGGGGGGCACCGACCCCTGCCGGGACGGGGGCCGGGGCCATGCGCCGGGTGCTTCTTTGCATAATGCTCTCCAAGAATTACTATATTTTAAGTATATGGAATTAAAAAGATATTTAGTTCGTACGGCCACGAGCTGCGCTGCTGGCCAGCGGTTGATTTTGACGGTAATCCTATCAAGACCTCATAGGATTGCAAACCAGATGGAGGGGAATCTGGGGCAAACGGAGAAGACCGGGACGGCAACGGGAGGTCAATATACATTGTTTAAAAGAAAATGATGAACGCGATCTTTTAATTTTAGAGATTATCGGATTTTTCCTCTCCTGCCCTGAAAATGCATAGATGCTGAGCCATTAATCTTATTCAATACTATATATGGGTTATCCCCTCCCAAGATTTTTTATGGTTCTGGATGTCTCCCAGGACCTGCATGACTCGTTCTCCAGCGTCACTTGAAAAAGAAAATTGCCCAAGCGGAACTTGGGCAACTCAGGTATCCAGGAATTATATCTTCTGGGAAGATAGCCCGGAAGTCAGCCTTGCCGGCAAGGGCCCCCCAGCTCAGCCAAGGAACCGGCAAACGATCCCTCAAGCCGGTAGCCATGCTCGAGCAGGCGGGGGCGCCTGCTCCACATTTCTTCCACTCCCTGCCGGGTTCTTTGCTTAAGCGTTCTCGGAAACCACTTCCACGGTGATCTGGGCCAGGATTTCCGGAGACAGGCGCACGGGAATTTCGTAAGTGCCCAACTTTTTGATGGGCTCCTCCAACTCCAGTTGCTTGCGATCAACTTCCAAGCCTTGGGCTTCCAGAGCCGCGGCAATCATGGCCGCAGTAACGGAGCCGTAAAGACGCTCCGCCTCCCCCACCCGCTGGGCAATAGTGACACTCAACCCTTCCAGGCGGGCAGCCAAGGCCCGGGCCTCTTCCTGCTCTTGTTCCGCAGCTTGAACCCACTTGGTTTTGGTCTGCTCCATGAGGGCCAGGTTACCGGGAGTGGCTTCCAGGGCCTTACCCTGGGGGATGAGAAAATTCCGGGCGTAACCCCGGGTTACTTCCACCACCGAGCCCACCGTGCCCAGGGCCGCGATATTTTCTTTTAATATGACCTTCAACCTAAGATCCTCCTCACGCATCCTTGGGCTGATGCAGTTTCCGGTAATCGAGCCAGATATCCGACAGTCCCAAGGTGGCAATGGCTAGTAAAAAAAAGGGTTGCAAAAACATCAGGGGATAGCCCAGGCAACGGACAAAGAGAGGCACCCGGAAACGCTGAAACCAGGAGGCAATCACCGCCATACCCTGGAAGAAATAAAGCAGGGCCAGGACCGCCAGCAGATTCATACTGACCAGGCGCACCATGGTTACCGGCGCCAGCAATAGAAAACCCGCGCCCAGGACCGGAAAGATGAGCCATTCCGGGGTTGACCAGTAACAAAGGGGCGGTTCCGGTTCTCTCCATTTAAAAAGCACCAAGAGTTGGCGGGCCAGGATGATATTGATCCAGGCCACCAGGCCGGTGTTGGTGATCACCAGGGCCGGCAGCATAGAGCGGATCAGCTTTTTGATTTCCTCCAGGGTAACCCCCATGACCTTCACGCCGGTGGACTGGTCCCCGGCTCCGGCCAAAACCGTGGTCAACATCTCGGTTAATTCCCCGGTCTTCTGGGAATACATCTCCTTCAGGGTCATGCCGGCAAAGTAAGCCTGTCCGGCCAAGAGTATCACGCTGAGCAGGGTCAGACCCGCCACGGAAATGATCATGGCCCGGTCAGTAGACCAACCCCGGGATTCCAGGGTGCTCAGCAGAACCCCCAGGAGGAGAAGTTCCACAAACCCCAGATTTTTAGTGACTATCTCCAGGTCCGGCTGCCAGAAAACCATCAACAGGAAGGCTGCCAGGACCAACAAGAAGGCTGCCGGGGACCCGAGACGCCGGCCCGCCAGGTATACCGGCAACGGCGTCAGGCTGACGGTAAACAGGGAGACGATAGGGTTCAGGCGCCCCCCGATAAAAAACAACAGCAGGGTACCTAGACAGAGACACCAGATGCCGGCATTACGGACCACTGGAGAGACTCCCCCGGCCTGCTCCTCAGGTAGGCGGCAACTGGGGAATATAAGGCATCAGCGCCAAGAGCCGGGCCTGCTTGATGGCCCGGGTAACCCGGCGCTGGTGGCGGGCACAATTCCCGGAAATACGTCTGGGGATGATCTTGCCGCGTTCCGTGACGAATTGTCTCAGGGTATTGGAGTCTTTGTAATCAATGGCCAGCTTCGAGTCCACACAAAAGCGGCAGACCTTGCGCCGGACATAAAATTGTTTCCGCTTGCGTCGAGGCATTACCGGCACCGGTTATTCCTCCTTTGCTGGGGCTGGGGTCTGTTCTGGCGCCGCCGCCTCTTCCGGAGAAGCGGCAGCCGCCTCCGGCGTTACTTCCGGAGTCGAGGCGGCTTCGGCTGCGGCCGGCGCGGGTTCGGGTTCAGGGGCAGGGGCAGGGGCAGCCTCGGGTTCCGGCTGGGCAGCCTGGGCCCGGGCGGCGATCTCCGCCTGCAAGGCTTCCAGATCGACTTGGTCGGATTTTTTTACGGTGTGGTAGCGGACGATGCGGTCATCAATCCGGTAGTTCCGCTCCAGTTCCTTCACCGTGGCGGGGGTGCCGGCGTAATCGGCCAGGACGTAATATCCTCGATGGGTGCCTTTGATCTTGTAGGCCAACTTGCGCCGGCCCCAATCATCCAGGCCCACCAATAGGCCGTCAGCGCTGGAGATAATCCGGCTGAACTTGTCAATGGCGGACTTTACTTCTTCGTCCGGGAGGTCGCCGTTGACCACCCAGACAGACTCATAGCGGCGCATTATGCCTCCTTATGGGATAATAGCCCTGGTCAAAGGTTGCCAGAGCAAGGAGATCAAAAATAATTATTTATCAGATGAAAGGAAGCTTGTCAATAACTGGGAGACTCACGGGCAGGACCTAAAAGAAGCAGGAGGGGCCTGGGCCCCTCCTTTTTCGCACATCGGCTTATCCTTAGCTCACCGTTAATTAACGGTGAAATAAGAAGTCTTTTCGGCGCTGCCGTATTGGTTCATCACCCGGCTGACGACGGTGTAATTGCCGGGTTGGGCATTATTAGGCAAGCTGTAATTCACCTGGTCGCTAAAGGTGCCGTTGGCGTTGGTCACCGTGGTCTGGTAGGGCTGGCCCAAGGTGGTACCGCCCACACGAATCTCCCGGTATAGGGTGCTGGTCACCGGGGCATTATTAGGGGTGAGGATGGTGTAATCCATGCCCAGGCTAACCGACTGTCCCGGCCGCGCCTGGGTGGGGTTCACATAAACCTGGTTGATGTCCACCACCGAGCCTTGGGACGGGCTGTAGTTATAGCTTTGAGCCGCAGCCTGGGCCGACCGCCTCTCGCTGTTGCGGTGCTCGGCATAGAGATAACCTCCGACTCCGCCCACGAGACCTCCAGCGGCCGCGCCCACCCAGGCGCCGGTGGCCGGGGAACCGGTAGCCGCGCCGATAATGGCACCGAGGGCCGCGCCGGTGGCCGCGCCACCCAAGGCGCCGGCGCCGGCGGAACGGCCCGGATCATAATAACCGCTCTCGGTGGCGCAACCGGCCAGGGCTACTCCCAAGATCAAGACCATTGCGATTGCCAGTAATCTTCGGGCCATTTTTCTTACCTCCTCTCTTGGGCCAATATTTTCAGCGTAGTTGCCTAGTTACGTCAAGCAAGGACCTTGAATCTCATCCCCGCCGACTTCTCCATACCAGAGATGCATCCATATTAAATTAAAAATAAGTAATTTTCCAGAATAGGCAACCCCACCCGGGGCTGATTAAACCTCCCGGCCGGCGGCTACCCGGATGCGATCCAGGATGCCGTTGACAAAAGCCCCGGAGTCCTCGGTGCCGTAAAGTTTGGCCAACTCCACGGCTTCGTTGATCACCACCTTGGGAGGAATCTTGGGTTCATAGAGAAGTTCATAGGCCGCCAGGCGCAGCAGGTTACGGTCCACCGCGGCCATGCGCTCCAGACGCCAGTGTTCCGAGTGGCGGGTGATCAGGGCGTCCAATTCCTCCCGGTGGGTGCTCACTCCTTCCACCAATTGCAGCAGGTAGGCGGGGGCCTTCTCTCCCTTCCGGAAATGCCGCCAGAATTGGGCTACCTCCAGGCCGCGGCCCTTGCCGGCAAATTCAGCCTGATAAAGAAATTGCAAGGCCAGTTCTCGGCAGTGGCTGCGGGAGAGATGGGCCACAAACCTTAGACCTCCAATCTTTTCATGAGTGTAATCATTTCAATAGCTGCTTCGTCGCCAACCCAAGATATCAACGGTTGCCCTTACAACTCTTTCAAGATGTTAACCATCTCAATAGCCGCCTCCGCCGCGGCAAAACCTTTATTCCCGGCCTTGCTCCCGGCCCGCTCAATGGCCTGTTCCAGGCTATCGGTGGTGAGGATGCCGAAGGCGATGGGCACCCCGCTTTCCAGGGAAACCTGGGCGATGCCTTTGCTCACCTCCGCGGCCACATAATCGAAATGGGGGGTGGAGCCCCGGATAACCGCGCCCAGGCAGATCACTGCGTCGTGTTTGCCCGCTTGGGCCAGCTGCTTGGCCACCAGGGGGATCTCCCAGGCCCCGGGGACCCGGACCAGGGTCAGGGCGTCCTCTGCGGCGCCTTTGCGCCGCAGGCAATCCAGGGCCCCTTCCAATAACCGTTCGGTAATGAAAGAATTGAAGCGACTGACCACCAGGGCGAACTTCAAGCCTTCGCCAATGAGCTTGCCTTCAACGGTGCGCATGATTCCCCCGATCCTTATTTTCTCACGCAAAGACGCCAAGGCGCAAAGACGCAAGAGTCAAATGGTTGGGCGTTCTTCACGGCTTTGAGTGACAAATCTTTCCGAATTGCCTTTCTCCCGAAATTGAGATGATTGATAACTTTTTAATAATTTACAACCTATTAACTGAAAACCGAAAACTGAAAACTGAAAACGGTCTTTAATCCACCATCTTCAGCAAGTGCCCCATTTTCAGGCACTTGGTCTTCAGATAATTGCGGTTTACCCGGTTGGGGGGGATCTCCAGGGAGACCCGCTCCACCACTTTCAGGCCGTACCCTTCCAGGCCAATGATCTTCTTGGGGTTGTTGGTCATCAGCCGCATATTCCGCACCCCCAGGTCCCTTAGGATCTGGGCGCCGATGCCGTAATCCCTCAAGTCCGCCTTGAATCCCAGGGCTTCGTTGGCCTCCACCGTATCCGCGCCCTGGTCCTGAAGCTCATAGGCCCTCAGCTTATTGATCAGGCCGATGCCCCGCCCTTCCTGGTGCATGTAGAGGATCACCCCCCGGCCTTCCTCTTCCACCTTGGCCATGGCCGCTTCCAACTGGTCGCCGCAGTCGCACCTTAAGGAGTGGAAGACGTCGCCGGTGACGCATTCGGAATGCACCCGCACCAAAACGGGCTCCTCGGTATCGAGTTCCCCTTTGACCAGGGCCACGTGCTGGTTGTCGTCCACGTCGTTGTCATAGGCAATGGCGGTAAATTCCCCTATATAGGTGGGGAGTTTGGTGGTGGCCCGGCGATGGACAAAAGACTCGTGCCGCAGGCGGTATTCCACCAGATCGGCGATGGTGGCGATCTTCAGGCCATAGCTGGCGGCAAATTTCTCCAAATCCGGCATCCGGGCCATGGTGCCGTCATCTTTCATGACCTCGCAGATCACGGCCGCGCCCTTTAAGCCGGCTAACCGGGTCAGGTCCACGGAACCTTCGGTCTGGCCGGTGCGCACCAGGACTCCGCCTTTGCGGGCCCGGATGGGAAAGACGTGCCCCGGACTCACCAAATCCTCGGGACGGGCGTTATCGGCCACCGCGGTGAGGATGGTGGTGGCCCGGTCCGCCGCGGAAATGCCGGTGGTCACTCCCCGCCGGGCCTCAATGGAGACACAGAAGGCAGTCTTAAAGCCCGACTGGTTGTCCCGGACCATCTGGGGCAATTGCAAGCGTTCCACTGTCCCTGAATCCAGGGCCAGGCAAATCAGGCCCCTTCCGAAGCGGGCCATAAAATTGATGGCCTCCGGCGTCACCAGCTCCGCGGCCATGGTGAGGTCGCCTTCGTTTTCCCGGTCCTCGTCGTCCACCAGGATGATCATCTTGCCCTGGCGGATTTCATTAATTGCTTCTTCTATGGGTACAACTGACATGGTTTAATTCCAGTTTTTAGTTTTTGGTTTTTGGCCGAAGCAGTTTCTTGCCTTTATCATCAATGGCACAGGCGTCTCGAATGTGCTGTTTTTTCCTGGCCCCTGGGCCCTGACCCCTGCCTTACAAAAATCCTTGCCGGGCCAGTAGTTCCGCACTCACCCCCGGCGCCTCCGAAGGCTTGGCCCCCAGGAGTTTTTCCACGTACTTGCCGATGATGTCCGTCTCCAGATTGACCTCAGCCCCCACCCGTAATTGGGCCAGGGTGGTCTTCTGGGCCGTGTGGGGGATGATATTCACCGTAAAGGTGTGGCCCCGGCAGGTATTGACCGTGAGAGAGACGCCGTCGATGGCGATGGAACCTTTTTCGATGACGTAGCGGCTTAAGGCCGCGGGCATCTCAAACTGGAGAAATAAAGAAGCCGGACCTTCCCGGCGCTCCCGGAGCGCGCCCTTGCCGTCCACGTGGCCGGTGACCAGATGGCCGCCCAGGCGGTCTCCCAGCCGCAGGGCCCTTTCTAAGTTTACCCGGTCCCCCGCCTTTTTCAAGGCCAAAGTCGTACGATTGAGGGTCTCCGGGGAGACTTCAAAGGCCGCGGTCTTAGAGCCGATCTCCACCACCGTCAGGCAGGCCCCGGCCACGGCCACCGAATCCCCCAGGGCCAGTTCCCCGGCGGGGAAAGGCAGGGCCACGGTGAGCTTCAACCCTTCCGCCAGGCGGCTGCTCCCGGTGATTTCCCCTACCCCCTCCACCAAGCCGGTAAACATAGATTCAGTTCCAGGTTCAAAGTTCAAAGTTATCAGCAAAACGCCTGCCGTCTGGCACCGGTGTCACCGCATCATTATTTAAAGTTACACCGGCCGCACATGCCTCTTTGTCCTGAAGTGGCGAATTTATTTTATGATTTTACTATATCTCCCCTGCGGATGGAATAAAAAAAGCGCCCCGGAGGGCGCCATGAGAATTGTTAGTGAGTTATCAATCGTCCCGCTTGAGAATAGGTTTGTATATGTCATTGGGATTAGGAATTTTTTTAAGATATTTAACTACCTTTTTGCAATTAGGGCACCATGACCCAAAGCCACCTCCAGGGAGGAAGCTATTTGTAATTACATCCATCGTTTTGCAAAACGGACAATATTTTGGACTATTATAATCTTCTTCTTTGATTCTCCATGCGCTCTCCATT
>JAQTXE010000002.1:32748-34160 GCA_028688935.1 Syntrophales bacterium | reverse complement strand
CTCTCCATTTCTTCCTCTGTAAAGGTTTCTCCGCAGTACCGGCATTTTTTCGCTGCCAGCTTAATGGTTTCGGCGCAATGAGGACAATTTTTGGTTTCTTCCTCTTGCAGAAGGGAAGTTCCCCCTGATTTTACCGCCGGGATTAGGAGAACATAGAGAAGAGCGAAAGGACCAAGTAAGACACCCAATAGGAACCACCAAAACCTGCTACGGCCTTTATTTGACGCGGCAATTACTGCGCCAATACCAAATAAAACCCAAATAATTAAAAAGGACATATGGCGCTCCCATCAAGGAACTTCTGAAGCAATTACATCATAAAGAAGGTATTCTCCCCCCTTATCATTCGTAACAGGCATTTCCCCTTGGTTTTGATCCAGTTTTTAATCTCGTTCCCAAGCTTGGCTTGGGAACGAGATTATGGACGCGCTAAATTTGCGAGTAAGGCTCGCTCCACAACTGCTCACTGCTCACTGGTCCCTGATCCCTGATCCCTAACCCCTGCTTTTTAGGCTACGGTTACTTCTTTGCTCAGAAAGACATCTTGGATGGCGTTAAAGAGCTTCACCCCTTCTTTCATGGGCCGCTGGAAGGTCTTGCGCCCGGAGATGAGGCCCATGCCCCCGGCCCGCTTATTGATCAGCGCAGTGCGCACCGCGTCGGCCAGGTCGTTCTTGCCGGAGCCGCCGCCGGAGTTGATGAGGCCGCAGCGCCCCATGAAACAGTTGGCCACCTGGTAGCGGCATAGGTCGATGGGGTGATCCGGGGCCAGCTTACTGTAGACCAGGTCGCTGGTCTTCCCGAATTTTACGGCTTTATAGCCGCCGTTGTTCTCGGCCAGTTTCTGCTTGATGATGTCCGCTTCGATGGTCACCCCCAGGTAGTTGGCCTGGCCGGTGAGATCGGCGGAGGCGTGGAAGTCTCCCTGGGCGGTCTTGAAGGCCGGATTGCGCAGGTAACACCAGAGGATAGTGGCCATCCCCAGTTCGTGGGCCATCTTAAAGGCCTCGGAAATCTCTAAAATCTGGCGCCGGGATTCATGGGAGCCGAAATAGATGGTGGCGCCCACGGCCACCGCGCCCAGATCAAAGGCCTGCTCCACGCTGGCAAAGAGGGTCTGGTCGTAAAAGTTGGGATAAGAGAGCATTTCGTTGTGATTGATCTTGACGATAAAGGGTATTTTGTAGGCATATTTCCGGGCCACCGCGCCCAGCACCCCCAGGGTGGAAGCCACGGCGTTGCAGCCGCCCTCCAGGGCCAGCTTGACGATGTTCTCCGGATCGAAATAGATGGGGTTGGGGGCAAAGGAGGCAGCCGCGGAATGCTCCACCCCCTGGTCCACCGGCAATATAGAGAGGTAACCGGTGCCCGCCAGGCGCCCGTGGCCGAAGAGAGCGGCCAGGGAGCGCAAA
>JAQTXE010000002.1:0-32738 GCA_028688935.1 Syntrophales bacterium | reverse complement strand
TCTTCCTTTTTGAAGCCCGTGCATTTATGGGTCAATAATTCGTCGGCCTCGGGGCCCAACAAGCTCTGAATCTTCTTGATCATGGCCTCCCTCCTCACTTTATTAGAGAAATCAGTACAGCAAGGATTGCCACAGCAGTCCCAATAATCATCAATACACTAGTAATAAACCACCTCAACATTCGATTCTGGTGGTCCAACAGTTGAGGACATATATATCGATGATTACTACTAAAATTGCACTGTTCCCTCTGGTTGGATTTATTGGCTCGTCCTTTATTGGACGATTTCTTAGTTAATCTCTTAGGGTTGTCAGGATTCGGTCTTAACAAGCTCTGATTCTTTACCATCGACTGCCTCCTGGATTAACCTTTGAAACTATTATAAGATCTTCAGAAGACAGGGCAAGCAAATTGAACTCTCAATTCCCTTCTGCCGGCAAGACCATCGCGGCCATGACCTCCAAGGCCACCCGGGCCGCGCGCCGGGAAGCGCCCTCCCCCCCCAGACACTCCCTGATACGTATCAGGCCTCGGTGTATGCTTTCCAGGCGCTCCTGGTCTTTGACCAGAGACAGGACCTCTTGAGCCAGGCTCTCCGGGGTAAACAGATGTTGGAGCAGTTCCGGAAAGAGCCTTTCTGCGGCCAGGAGATTGGCCATGCCCACGTGCTCCACCCGGATGAGCAGGCGGCCCACCGCGAAGGTGAAGGGGGAGAGGCGGTAGACAATGATGCTGGGCGTTCCCGCCAGGGCCGCCTCCACCGTGGCCGTGCCCGAGGCCACCACCGCCAGGTGGGCCGCGGCCAGGGCGGCGTAGGATTGACCATCAATGATTTTAATGGGAGGGCCGGGGAAATGTGGAGCAGGCGCCCTCGCCTGCTCCAGAACAGCCGGGGGCGGCTGTTCCACATTTTTTTTAACCATCTCCTCCACCAGCCCCCGGGGCGCGGTGGAGGCCAGGGGGAGGATAAACTGGGTTTCCGGGATAACTTGCTTAATGAGGGCAGCCCCTTTAAGGATGGTGGGCAAGTGCCGCTCGATTTCGCTACCCCGGCTGCCGGGGAGCAAAGCCAAAGTGAAACGCCGGGAGTCCAGGCCCCAGTTATGCAAGAGGGCGGCCCGTGGCGGCAGGGGCGGCAAGGTCTCCACCAGGGGATGGCCGGCGTATTCCACAGGCACCCCCCGGTCCCGGTAGAACTCGGCCTCAAAGGGGAAGATGACCACCATACGGTCCACCAGGCGGGCGATGGTGCGCACCCGGTAAGTGCGCCAGGCCCACACCTGGGGGCTGATGTAATACATCACCGGTACCCGGTGCCAGCGGGCCAAGCGGGCCACCCAGAAATTGAAGTCCGGGAAATCCACCAGGATGACCAGTTGAGGACGCTCTTTTTTCAAGGCCCGGCCGATATCCCGGAGTGCCTTAAAGACCGCAGGCAGCCTGCCGGCCACTTCCAGGAGCCCCACCACCGCCAACTCGGAGGCGGGGTAGAGCAGGCGTACTCCCTGGGCGGCCAAAGCCTCTCCTCCCACCCCTAAAAACTCGGCGGTGGGGAGTTCTTCCTTGATGGCCGCCACCAGCCGCGCCGCGTGGCTATCCCCGGAGGCCTCCCCGGCGACGATGAGAATTTTATGGGCCTGTGACATGGAAAAGTTCAAGGTTCCAGGTTCAAGGTTGGGGATTAACAGACTTAGACAGTGATTCTCCTGGGCCGGGACCCGAGGGCAATGGCAGGGTCAGCTTAATCACGGTTCCCTGCCCGGCTTGACTGGAAATTGATAATTCGCCGCCGATTTGCCGGGCCCGCTCCTGCATGGCGGTGAGCCCCAATCCCCCGTCCGGGCCGGGGCGGGCTAACAGTTCTTCCACCTGGAAACCCTGGCCGTCATCCACCACTTCCATAATTAAATTTTCTCGTTCTATGCTAATGGTCCCGGAAACCTGGGAGGCGGTAGCATGTTTGACGATATTGGTTAAAGACTCCTGGAGGATCCGGTAGATATTGGTTTTGATCTCGGGAGGGAAGATCTGATCGATCTCATCCAGTTTCATGGTACAGATCAGATTATGCTTCTTGCACGTCTCTTCAATCAGACTCTGCAAAGATGCCGTCAGGCCCAGCCCTTCCATGAGATAAGGACCCAAATCCCAACAGAGCCGCCGGACATTTTCAATGATATGGTCGATCTCAGACAGCAGACGGGAACATTCTTTCCTGAGAGGGTCCTGCTCTTTCCGTAGCTTGTCCTGCAGCGAAGAGACATCCATCTTTAAGACCATTAACGCCTGTCCCAATTCGTCGTGCAATTCGGCGGAGATCCGGCTCCTCTCCCTTTCCTGGACATTCATGAGCTGCTTCGTCAAGAACCGGAGTTTTTTCTCCGATTCCACCAGGGCCTTCTCCGCCCTGGTGCGTTCTTCAATCTCTTCCCGCATCTGCTCATTGGTCCTGGTCAGCTCTCCGGTGCGCGCCGCCACCAAATTTTCCAGGTGCTCCCGGTGGCGCAGCAATTCCTCCTCCGCCTGTTTGCGGGCGGAGATGTCCGTAAAGACCACCACTGCGCCGGTTATCTTCCGGTTCTCGATAATGGGGGTGATGCTATACTCCACCCAAATACTTTTCCCTTCTTTGGTCCAGAAGACATCATGGGACTGGCGCTGAATTTTCCCTTCTCTGAGGGAATTGAAAACCGGACAATCCTCCAGGGGGAGGGGAGAGCCGTCAGGGTAGGAATAATGAAGCAAGTCATGAAAGCTTTGCCCGGCCAGTTCCGCCGGGGTAAACCCGCTCATGGCCGCGGCCGCGGGATTGATGAAGGTTATTTTCCCTTCCTGATCGATACCTAAGATCCCTTCGCCCGCACTCTCTAAAATCAGTTCATTCTGATGCCGGAAGCGTCGTAACTGCTCTTCACTCCCCTGGATACGCTTAAGCATGTATTGGGCTAACATGCCGATGGTGACAATAAATCCCGCGCCGGTAAGGCGGACAAAATATTCGTAGGGATCCGCGGTAAAGATCATCTCCAGCAGAGTACCCCGGTTAAAAAGAAGGGCATCTATGGCCGACTCGATGAACCAGTAGGCTGCTGCAAAAATAATGGTGATTCTTATCATTTTTTTGCTCTGGAGGGAGCGATCTTCTTTAGCGGCCGGCTCCGGTTAGACTTGCGTTTACACCTTGGCCTTGCGCATGGCGCCAATGATGTCCAGGGCCAAAGAGAGGGCGGCCCGGCCGTCCTCCCCGGTCACCCGGGGTTCTTCCCGGCCTTGGATGGCGGCGACAAAGTTGGAGATTTCTTTGAACAACACGTCTTCCTGGGGGAAACGCTTGGTCTCCAGGGCCACCCCGGGCAGCGGGCCCAGGGCCCCTTCCTGGCGGGAGGCCATGGTCAGCTCCCGGGCTTCAAAGTCCACGGAGAGATAGGCGTCGGGTTGAAAAAGGCGGAATTTACGCATGCTTTTAAAGGACATGCGGCTGGCGGTGAGATTGGCGATGCAGCCGTCGGCGAATTCCAGGCGGACGTTGGCCAGATCGACCTTATCGGTCAGCACGGAGACCCCGGCGGCCCGGATTTCCTGCACCGGAGAGGGAACCAGGCTGAGAACGTGGTCCAGGTCATGGATCATCAGGTCCAGGACCACGTCCACATCAATGCCCCGTTCCTTATAAAAGGAGAGGCGGTGGCTTTCAATGAAGGCGGGGCGGGTCACCTTGGCCCTGAGTTCTTCCATGGCCGAATTGAAGCGTTCCAAATGACCCACCATCAAGAGGCGGCCCTTATCCCGGGCCAAGTCCACCAGGGTATCGGCTTCCGCGGCGGTGACGGCCAGGGGTTTTTCCACCAGCACCTGTAAGCCCCGCTCCAGGCAGTCCCGGACCACGGGAAAATGGGCCGTGGTGGATACGGCCACGCTTACCGCCTCCACCAGGGGCAGCAACTGCAAGTAATCGGGAAAACCCCGGGTATTTAGAGCTCCGGCCACCTGGGCAGCCTGATCCGGATTCAGATCGGCCACTCCCACCAGGTCCACGTCCGGCAGAGCCGCGTATTTCTCCGCGTGGAAGCGGCCCAGGTAGCCCACGCCGATGACTCCGACTTTGAGAGGTTGACTCATGATCACTATTCTTCCTGATTTATTGATGAAGCTGGCGGCCTCTAATCAAGAGCCGCGGCGGTATCAAGGTTTTCTCCAGTCCGGGTGACCAGGCTCCCAGCCGATGGTCGTAAGTCTTGATTACTACTTTATCAGGGAAAAGGAAAAGAGAATTAGTCCACATAGTTTTGCGGTTCATATCAGCATTGTGTAGGGTGTACACGCGGTTTTCATAATAATTAAGGGCGGAGCGGAAGTCTTTATTGGTTGCCGGAACATGCGTATGGCCACTGACCCAGAGAAAAACCTGGGGATTGTTCTGAAGAATCTCATGCAACTCATCTTGGGGTTGGGCAATAAAATCTTTGGTATTAATATAACTACTAAAACTGGATAAGGTCCCGTACAAAGGAGCATGGAAAAAGATGATGGTGGGATTTTTCCGGTGGCTTTTGAGTACCGAGCGCAGCCAAGCCAATTGTTTCGGGGAAATACGGGCTAATTGGTCTGATTGCCGATCATCGGTAGCCAGAAAAATTAGTAGATAATTATCCACCAGTTTACTTTGATATATTGCAGGGATACCGAAACTTTTCTGAAATCTTGCCAATTTTTTCTGTCTGGCGGATGGCGCCCCCTTTATCCTCTTGCCGTCCGGCATCTTCACATCTTCATAGATAAAGTCGTGATTTCCCGGAATCAGCACCCATGGTTTGGCAAGTCTGCCAAAGAATTGTTTGGCCGCGGCATATTCTGGTTCCGTCCCCAAATCCTCGCAGATATCGCCCACCGCCACTACCAGCTTCACATCGGGCCAGGAATTAATAGTCCGGATCACCGCCTCTTTCTCTGGCAGGAATTTTCCCGGGATGTGGGGGTCGCCCAGAACCACCAGGTGGTGAGGCGTTTGGCTCCCGGCAGAGAGCAGGTGCCCGGAGCCGCTCAGCAACCAGGCCACCAGCCCCAAGAGGATGACCAGGGGCGGCAAAAATTTATTAATTGTCTTCATTTACAACTAAATGCCCAGAATTTTTGGAATGTGAAACAGTCGAGATGTCATTGGCTAAAACCAACCCCATATTACCGGAATATCCGGCCTTAAACAATGAAAACCGGGGTGCAAATTCGTTTGACATCCCGGGGTCGATGGGTTAAAAGTCGGTTTTAATCTCTTTGAGGGGCGGCAGATGGTCGAGAAGGCGAAGAGTATCTGGTTGGACGGTAAATTCATCCCCTGGGAGGAAGCCCAGGTCCATCTATTAACCCACTCCCTGCATTATGGCTTGGGGGTCTTCGAAGGCATCAGGGCCTACCTTGGCGTTGACGGCCGCACGGCGATCTTCCGCCTGGGAGAACACATCCGGCGTCTTTTTGATTCCGCCCATGTCATGCAACTGGATCTGCCCGTTTCCCAGGCCGAGGTGAAGGCGGCCTGCTGCGAGATCCTGCGGGTCAATCAGCAGAAAGAGGCCTATATCCGGCCTTTGGGCTTCGTGGGAGAGGGGGTCATGGGTCTGCACCCCCAAAATAATCCCATCCATCTGGCCATCATTAGCTGGGTCTGGGGAGCTTACCTGGGGGATGAAGGGCTGAAAAAAGGTATCCGCGGCAAGATTTCCTCCTTTGCCCGGCATCACGTGAACGTGATGATGACCAAGGCCAAAACCACGGGGAACTATGTCAATTCCATCATGGCCAAGCGAGAGGCTACCCTCCTGGGCTATGATGAAGCCATCCTGCTGGACACGGACGGTTACGTGGCCGAGGCCTCGGGGGAGAATATCTTTGTGGTGCGGGACGGTCTCCTCAAAACCCCGCCCCTGACCGCGGTTCTGCCGGGAATTACCCGGGACTCCCTCCTGACCCTGGCCCGGGACCTGGGAATTCCGGTGAGAGAAGATCTCTTCTCCCGGGATGAGCTCTACCTGGCCGACGAAGCCTTCCTCACCGGCACGGCCGCAGAAGTCACCCCCTTAAGGGAAGTGGACGGACGCGCCATCGGCTCCGGCAAACCCGGCCCCATCACTGAGAAACTCCAGGCTGCGTTTTTCGCGGTGGTGAAAGGGGAAGACACCCGTTATCAAAGCTGGCTGACCTACATCTGAACCTCGATTTGCTTTTCTTTCCAGCAGCAAGCCACTACCAGACCTTGGGGAGGCATGCTGGGAGCCGGGTACTGGCTCCCGCTGTGCAGCAGCTTGAAAGTTCGTCAAGACTTCTCTCCATTCCATACTGCTGGGGCTGAGGCCGGGAAAATCATCGTCGGGTTTAACTGTCTGACGTCAGGTGCCGATAACAACAGAAGGGGGTCCATAAGGACAGGCAACAGGATAAGGACGGTTTTGGCATGGATGTGCAGACCACCCGAAAACAATTGTTCGCCAACCAACTGAAAGTCCTGAAGCGTAATTTCAGCGCCACTGATACCGCCTCTTTTTTGCCCATATATCTCCAAGCCCTGATGGTGGGTGAGAAAATCTCATTTAACCTTTACCTGAAAGTAAGCACCAACGAACAAGAAGGAATCACTTTCTTACCTTTCCTGGAGGCGGAAGAGGTTCTGGAGACCTCCTGGGTGGAGATCCTGGAAAGATTAGGGATCGACCGTTTCTATTTTCGCCGCCGGGACCTGGAACTGGCATTGGCCTATCTGAACAACCATCTGTTGTTGTTCGACCTCCAACGGGGGAACCCACCCAAAGAAAAGTTTCTGGTCATAGTGGAGCATTTGAATTTCAGCCTCTACCGGGCCTTCAATTCCCCCCAAATGGGCAGCCATATCAATCTGGCCAAAAACCAGGTGGAACGCCTGGTGCAAATGCTCCAGAGAGACATTCAATCCCTCAAGTTGGTTTGGGAATTACTCTATCGGAACTACAGCCTTTATAACCACTCCCTGAACGTCTGTCTCCTGGGGATAGCCTTGATGCTATTTATGCATAATTCCCGACAGGAAAGCCTTATCTTAGGAGTGGCCTGCCTCTTTCACGACATCGGCTTGACCCGGGTGCCGGAGGATTTGCTTTATCAATCTGAACCCCTGGAGGAGGACGATTGGGAGACCATGAAGAAGCATCCTCTTGTCGGTTATCAGATGCTGAAGGAATGCGATGTCCTGCCCTCGGAGGTCCTGCAACTGGTGCAAGAGCACCACGAAAACGCCGACGGTTCAGGTTATCCCCAGGGACTTCCCTTGAGCAAACAACATCCCTGGACCCGGATCGTCCGTCTGGTGGACGAATTTGATTCTCTCACCGGTCATCGTCCAGGGAAGAAGTCCATAGCGCCCTTTGCGGCGTTGAAGTCCCTCCAGAAACAGGCAGGTATGCCCGTACAAAACTTCGACCTCCGTACCATGAATAACTTCATCCGGTTTTTGGCTATCCCTTAACTCTCCCAAAATCTAACCTTCCGCGGTTACCATATGTACGCCCAGCCCGTATCTCCGGCGCCCCTTATACCAAGTCGCAATCACAGGACCTTTTATTTGTAGCGGGCGAATCTTGCATCCGCCCGGTTTGCTGCCTGTTGATTGCAGTTTGGTATTAAAATGGGACAGGAGAGAAAAGAGCCAAAGAAATTTTAAGTTTTCGTAAAAGCATGCCGATAAACATATCGGAGAACTATTTCATTAGAAAGGGTGTCAGTTCATGCGCGCGCCCAGGAATAGAGAACACCTCTTCTCCCAAGGCCTGAAGGGTGTCCAATGCAATCCGGCGCTCTCCAAATCCGGAATTTCCAATTATATCCCTTTGAATCTCCGGGGGCTCATGCTGGGAGAACGCCTGACCTTCTCCCTCTATCTTAAGGCCGGCGATAACCAGTGGTCAGGGTTTAAGTTTTTCCCTTATGTGGATGCCGGGGAAGTGCTGGACTCCAAGTGGCTGGAACCCCTGTTCAAAATAGGGATCATGTGTCTTTACTTCCATTGCTCCGACCTGGATAACGTCCTGGCTTATCTGAACAACCATCTGCAATTGCTGGAGCAGGAAACGGCCCAAACTAAAAGGAAGTTCAACGTCTTGATGGAGCACCTCAGCCTGACCTTGCGCCAGGCCATTACCGCTCCCCGGCTGGGGGCCCATATCGATCCGGCTTTAAAGCAGGTCGATATGATTATCAAGGAATTTCAACATGACAAATTTTACCCCAAGATGCTCTGGGAGATTCTTTTCCGCAATTACAGCCTTTACAACCACGCGGTGAACGTTTGTCTGCTGGCAGTAGGATTAATGCTTTTTTTGAAGAAACCCCAGCGGGAGAGCCGCCTCTTAGGCTCCGCGGCCCTGGTGTTCGACCTGGGGATGACCCGCATCTCCGAAGATATTCTTTATAAATCAGAGAGGCTGACCCCGGAGGAATGGGAAGAGACCAAAAGACATCCCTTAATCGGGAAGCACATATTGAAACGTTACTCTACCTTGCCGGCGGAAGGGATTCAGTTGGTTTTGGAACATCATGAAAACGCCGACGGCTCGGGCTACCCTAAAGGCTTACTTTTGCAACAGCAGCACCCCTGGACCCGGATTCTCCGGTTGATGGACGCCTATGACGCCCTCACCACCAATCGCCCCCACCGGCTGGCGATGACTCCTTTTGCTGCTTTAAAGTTGCTCCAGAAACAGGAAGGTCCCCAGGGAGCAATCTTTGAGCGCCGCACTCTCAAGAATTTTATCCGCTTCCTGGCCTTTTGCTGAAGGCGCTAACTGCAATCCTTCAGATACTGGATCATGATATCCGTTTCCGTGATCAGGCCCACCAGACTGTCATTCTCCACCACCGGCAGGCAGCCGATCTTTTTTTCCACCATCAGGCTCACCGCGTCACACAACGGCGTTTCCGGGGAAACAGTGACCACCGCCGGCACCATGACATCCTTGATGCGCAGGGTTTTCATTAAATCCCGGGTGGCCTCGGAGGCATAACCCAGAGCCTGGGCCAGGGAACTGCGGAACAGGTCCCTTTCCGAGACAATTCCCGCCAGTCGCTCGCCCTCCACCACCGGCAGGTGCCGGATGCGCCCCAGGCGCATGATATCGTTGGCCAGGCTGAGTTCATCATTGACATCCAGGGTGGCCACCTCTTTGACCATGATGTCCCGGACTTTCATGGAGTGTCTCCCCTTGAAGTGAGCAGTGAGCAGTGAGCAGCAACTGCTAACTATAAAGTCGCCAGCCACTTACGGCCGCGGGCGCTCAAATCCTGGAGCAAAGCCAAAACCCGGTCGGCCGCCTCCGGGCTCAGGTAGCCCATGCCGCAGGCCGGCGTCAGGAGGGCGCCGGCGAGTATTTCCTTGATCGCCGTCCCCGAAGAGGCCAACTGCTGCACCTGGCCCTGGAAACGCTCCCACAGGCTGTCCGCGGTTTCCCCAGCCAGTTCCTCCCCGGTGGGCACCAGGCCCCAGGCCAGCCGGCCGCCCCGGGACAAAAATCCTTTGAGCGCCTGGTCATAGAGGCGGAGGCTGTCAAAATAGCCGAAGGAATCAAAGCTGAGGATATCCACAGGCGTCTCCAGCAGCAAGGACCACTCGGTATTGCCACAGCAGTGCACCCCCAGGGCGACCGGACCGCCTTGACGCACCGCCTCCAGGGTCTGGGTGAGGATCTCCATCACCTCACCCTTGGAGATGGGCAGATAGGCGGAGCCAAACCCGGTGAGATAAGGCTCGTCGAAAAAAATCACCGCCTCTTTACCCAAATCCCAGAACTGCTGCGCCTGCCAGACGGCCTTCCGGGCCAGTCCCTGGCACACCGCCTGGGTCAACTCCTGGTCAAAAAGAATGGGTTTGCCTTCTTGATCCTTGACCATGCCGGCAAAAGTCACCGGCCCGGAGAGTTGGCCTTTCAGGGCCTGAACCCCGTTTTGGGCCGAGGCGCAAGCCCGCAAGAGCGCAAAAAAGCCCTGGGCCTCCCCGGGGTCCAAAGCAAAGGGGGCCAGAGCCCCGGACCACACTTCCTCATAAAGCCGGGCCAGGGCCTCTTCCCGGGGAAGGTCCGGGTCCGTGGTGACCGTGCGGGCCTCCAGGTCCACCTTTAACCCCGGCAGGCCGCGGGCTGCCTGGGCCACCATCTCTTCGGGAAATCCCAGGCGCACCATCTGGGGCCAGAAGGGCACCTCGGGCAGATGCTCCAGGATCGCCGCCGCGGCCGCGGCCGGGTCGGTGAAGGGCACGGAACCGATGCCGGTGGCCGCCAGGGGGGGTAAAGGGGACATCTTTCCTCCAGTAAAAAGTTCCAGGTTCCAGGTTCAAAGTTGTATGTCAGGAACCCCGACCAGGAACTTGGCAAAATTTGCGATTAGGGCAAAAACCAATGAATGACTGCTTGAAACTATTACTTTTCCCGGGGCTTGTCAAGGAGAGGCGGAGGCATGGCAGTCAGTAGTCAGTGATCAATGATCAGTGATCAGTTTTAAAAGGATGAGCCCGCAAAAAGTCTTTTTCCTCCCTCACCACTATCCCTCTCCCCCGAGGGTAGAGGGGATAAATGACGTAATATGAATATGATATGAATCTAAAATAAGGAGTGCGCCATCAATCTACTGGCTACTGGCTACTGACCACTGGCCACTGACCACTGGCCACTACTTCTCCTCTCCCCCGCCGTGTTCCCAGCGCTGCAGCCAGAGGTACAAGGTTTCCCGATAGTAATACAAAAAACCTCCCAGCAGCAGACAGAGGGCGATGAGGATGCCGGAGAAGAGATAATCCCCTTCATAGACCTTGGCCCCCTGCAAAGTCAGCATCAGGGTGCCGGGGAGGCGGCCCACCGTGCACAGGACCAGGAAGACCTTGAAGGGCATCTGGCTTAAGCCCAGGATGAAGCAGAGGTAATCCTTGGGGAACCCGGGAAAGACAAAAAGGAAAAAGGCCACCAACGCGCCCTGGCGCTCCATGAGAAAATCAAAACGTTTCAGGGTCTCGGGGGAGACCACCCGGGCCACGAAGTGGACTTCCAGCCAGCGGCCCAACAAGAAAGCCAGGATCGAGCCCAGGGTCAGGCCGATGGTGGAATAGAGCATCCCCAGGGGCACCCCGAAGAGAAAACCGCCGATGAAACCGGTGGCCTCCCCGGGGATGGGGGCGAACACCACCTGTAACGCCTGCACCACGATGAAGATCAGGGGGGCCAGAGGTCCGGCTGTTTTCAGGAGGGATTGAATATGTTCCTTATCCGTGATGATGCCGTAGTAATAACAGAAGCCGCCCCAGAGGGAATCCCGGCCATTGAAGGCCCAAATCAGACCCGACACTAACAGCACCAGGGCCAGGCCGCCCCAGAGAAAAAGGCGGCTGGATTTAGCATCCTGAGCAGCTTCGGTCTGCGGCAAGATTTTCCTTTCGGCCCGGGCCTCGGAAAGATCAGCTTGATTTCCCATTTTTCCCTGGTTCATTTAAACTTTCTGTCTTTAAAAAGATTGGCCTCACGCAAAGACGCAGAGGCGCAAAGTAAGACGCAAAAAGATTTTATCATCAATGGGTGGGCCATAGGCTCAGGCGCGACTGAAATCGCTTTCATGCCCTCGCAATAAAACTTAGGAAGACCGTCGGACGGGCGTCCCCGCCCGTCATCATCTTTTGGCGCCTTGGCCGCACTTTAGATAACTTCGAACTTTGAACCTTGAACCTTGAATCCCTGGCGGCTGCCCCGGCGGGCAAACTCCTGTTTAATCAGATTAAGGACCCGGGCTTTATCCAGGCACCATTCCGGAGCCAGCATCTCCCCCGCATGGGGGTCGCCGGTGAGGCGGTGAATGACCATCTGCGGCGGCAGCAGCTCCAGGAAGTCCACCACCGCGGTTACGTACGCCGTTTCCGTGAGACACCTGTAATCCCCGCTCCGGTAAAGAGAAGCCAGGGCCGAATCAGGGGTGACATACAACAGATGCAGCTTCACCCCTTGCAAGGGCAGTCCCCCCAGGTAAGCCGCGGTGGCCGCCATCTCGCCGGCACCTTCCCCCGGCAGGCCCAGGATCACGTGGGCCACGGTCTCCAGCCCCCGGCCTGCGGCCCGATTTACTGCGTCCGTGAAACAAGCAACGTTATGCCCCCGGTTGAGGCGCTTCAAGGTGGCGTCATGCGCGGACTGGAGGCCCAGCTCCAACCAGACCAGGTAATCCCGTTGCAAGTCCGCCAGCAGATCCAGGACGGCATCGCTTAAGCAGTCCGGCCGGGTACCGATGCTTAAGCCCACCACCCCCGGGCAGGCCAGGGCCTCCCGGTAGAGGGCCTGCAATTGCTCCAGGGGCGCATAAGTATTGCTGAAACTTTGAAAATAGGCAATAAATTTCCGGGCTCCGTAACGCCGCCCCAGGCGGTCCCGGCCTTCCTCCAGCTGTTGGCTGAGGTTTAGCCCCCGGCTCCAGGCGCCGGTGCCCGAGCCCCGGGCGTTGCAGTAAAGACACCCCCCCTGCCCTACCCGGCCATCCCGGTTGGGACAAGTCAGCCCCGCGTCCAGGGTGATTTTTTGCACCCGCTCGCCAAAACGCTGGCGTAAATACCTATTCAAGTCCCGGTAAGGCAGGTCCGGCATCAGGCCAGGTCCCCCCAGGCGTACTGGATGAGGGTCAAAGCGGCCAGGGCGGCGGTGGGCACTTTGAGCAGGCGGGGCCCCAGGCTTACCACGGCAAAGCCCGCGTCTTGGGCCTGGGCCGCTTCCTTAGGGGAGAAGCCCCCTTCCGGGCCGATGAGCACCCGCACCGATTGAGGACGGGGTTGGCTGAGAAAGGCTTTGAGTCCGCCTCCCAGTTCCTCTTCCCAAAAAAGCAACTTCAGCGTCTCCGGCCCTGAGAGGGCCGTGGTAAAGTCCACGGGCTCCTCGATCCTGGGAACTAAAGAGCGGCGGCAGGACTTGAGACTTTCCTGGGTCAGGCGCTGCCAACGCAAAAGGCGCCGGGCCGCGCGTTCCGGGGTGACCTGCTCCGAACGCTCCGAGGTAAAAGGGATAATCAGCTTGACTCCCATCTCCGTGGCCTGGCGCACCACTGCGTCCAGGGCCTCCCCCTTGGCCAGGCCGATCCCCAGGGTGAGGTCCAGGGGCGATTCGCCCCAGGGAGCCAGTTCCTCCAGGACTTGCAAGAGCGCGCCTCCGGCCTCTATTTTATGCACTACTGCGGCAAAATTGCGGCCCTGGCCGTCATAGACCTCGACCTTAGCCCCCGGCCCCAGTCGCAAAACCTTGTGCAAATGGTGCGTCTCTTCCGGGCCTAATACGACCTTACCTTTTTGAAAAGCCGCCGGGGGCGCAAAAAAACGGCGCTGGAATGCAGGAGGAGATGGTTTCATGGTCACGGGCGGGGGGGGCGCCAAAGTCCCCCTAGGAACCGGCTTTGCCCTTAATCTCTTCCTCCAGGGCCGCCACCCGCTTTTCCAGGGCTTCCAGGTCCGTGTTCCGGGCCAGGTTCATGCCGCCGATGATCTCTTTGACTTTCTCGAACAGGGCTTTCTGCATCTCCTGGGCTTTATCCAGAATCTGCTCCACGGCCTGGGGGCTCTCCTGCTGGCTGACCTCCCCCCTTTTGACCATCTCGGACACCAGGGCCTCTGCTTTTTCCTTGGTAAAATCGAAGATCCCCACGCCGAAGAGCCAGGCTTTTTTTAGAAAATCCTGCATGGTTAACCCTCCTGTTAATGTAAGCGGTAAGCAGTGAGCAGTTTTTCAGGAGACCGCGGCTCACCATTAATACCAATTATTAATTAAAGGGACTTTTTGTAGGGGCGAACCTTGTGTTCGCCCAGTGGCTCTAGGGCGAACACAAGGTTCGCCCCTACGGTTGAATAATTTTTGACTGCGACTATAGTTTAACTTATCAATAATACTAATAAATCACAAATCATACCTTGAACCTTGAATCTCTCAAGGGGACGTGTCGTGGAAAAAGATGATGGTCACCTAAACCTTGTTTTTACTGCTCACTTCTTTTCAAGGCCGTCTCAGGATCAAGGCCCCCCAGTCTTCCTCCGTAAGGAATCCCGCTTCTTGCAAGCCCAGGGAGAGGAAGCGGCTCTCCAGCCGGGGCCGGTCTTCTTCGAGGAAACCGGAGATGATTAAGGCCCCGCCGGTGAGCAGGCGGGCGGTAAGGGCTTCCGCCAGTTCCAGGAGGTCCGGGCCCGTGAGGTTGGCCAGAATCAAGGCGAACTGTTGCCTGAGAGCCGACAAGGGCGTAGCCTCCACCCAGACCTGGTCTTCCAGGGCGTTGAGGCGCACGTTTTCCAGGGCCGCGGCCACCGCCTCCGGGTCCACGTCGATGGCCAGGACCCCGGCTCCCAGGCGGGCCGCAGCCAGGGCCAGGATGCCGGAGCCGGTGCCCACGTCCAGGACCTGCCAGGGTTTGGGGTCCAGGGGCAGGTCCCGGGACCAGACCTCCTCCAGGGCCTTAAGGCAAAGAAGGGTGGAGGGATGGCGGCCGGTGCCGAAGGCCATGGCCGGATAAATGGTGATTACCAGTTCTCCCGCTGCGGCCTGGTATTCCTCCCAGGGGGGGCGCACTACCAAACAGGAGGTGACTTTCCGGGCCTTAAAATGGCACTTCCAGGCCTCGGCCCAGTCTTCCGCGGCCACCTGGCGCATCTCCAGCCCCAGGGGGAAGAGACCATGGCCCCCCAGACGCCGCAGGTATTCCTGAAGTTCTTCCTGTTGCCAGGTCCCGAAGTCCTCGGGCCGGAAAAAGGCCCGAATCAAGGCGCCGGCCTGAGAAGGACCCTCTTCCTCCAAGATCACCCCCCGGCCGCTGAATTCGGTGAGGAAGCAGGCGGCTTCTTCCTGCATGCTTAATGGCACCAGGAGGCGCACTTCGATCCAGGTTTCCTTGTCCATTTAGGAAATTATATGCCTGGGGAGGCTAAATTGCAATGATGACAGGGGAAAGTGAGTGGGAAGACCTCTCCGGGGTTGTCAAAGGTAGCCGCAGGCTTTAGCCTGCGCCGGGGCATACCTTTTCAGGGCAGAACCCCGGGTACGAGAGATGATTAGCTTCTATAGTTAATATTTCAAAAGGAGTTGCAAAATCCTCTCCGGCAGATCGTCCCGGTTGCCGGGAGTGATGCGGATCAGCGTTTTATCCGGCTTCTCTTTAACTTTGCGGATATAGCCGCCCCCTTTCTCGGCCACAGTCACCAGCAAAGGCGCGGGCGCGGTCCAAAGCCGCTCCATGGCCTCCTCGAAGCGGGACGATAAACACTCCATCTTGCCGATCTCATCCACGATGATCAGGTCAATCCCCGGCTGATAAGCCATGGCCGGCAGGGCCAGCCGGTGAAAATCTTCCAGGTCCACGCCATATTTGCCCACCCGCAACGGTCCGGGAAAATCCACATGGCTGAGCCACGCTACCAGGCCGTCCAGGGTGACGATCTCAAAGCCCACCCGTTCGCCCCTCTCCCGCACTTCCCGGGTGTAAAACCCTGCGGCCCGGCCCGGAAAACGGGCCGCCACTTTTTGCACCACCGTGGTCTTGCCGCATCGGGGAGGGCCGGTGAGTAGAATACGCAGTTTTCGGTTTTCAGTTTTCGGTTTTCGGTTGGTCAAAATTAGTTCCCAAAGAAATAAGATGAGTTTTCCAGGATAGAGGAGGCAATCGCCAGCGAACTATTAAAATGAGTTTTTTGCTGTGGGCGTTGGCTTTTCATGATCCCTGACTTTGTTTGTGCCGGAAACCGGAAACCGGGAACCGAAAACCGTCTTTATTCTCTCCCCTCAATCCGATTAATTACCGGCAGGATCCACGGCAGCAGGGCGAACGCGGGGAGTGCGGCCAGGAAGCTGAGGAAGAAGAAGTTGGCGTAGCCGAAATAGGCCGCGCCCCAGCCCCCCAGGTAGCCGAAGATCCGGGCCCCGAAGCTGAAGAGCATGGCGAAAAAGGCATAGTGCATAGCGCTGAAGCGTTTGTCGCACAAGGCCATGAGATAGGCCATGAAGGCCGCGGAGCCCATGCCCGACGAAATACTTTCCCCCTGGGACGCCAGATAAATGGGATAGACGGCCACGGGATGGGAGAGAAACGGCAGGGAAATGGTAAAGACCGCATAGCGGGTCATGCCCGGCAGGGCCGCGGCCCAATAGCCCAGATTGGAGACGGCCTGGAGGAGGCCCATGGTCCACAGCCCCCGGCCGATGCCCCAGCGGCTGGTGGCCCAGCCCCCCAGAACCCCCCCCAGGATGGTGGCCCCGGCCCCCAGGATGCCGGAGACCACCCCGAATTCGCTGCCGCTGAACCCCTGGTCCTTCCAAAAGGGAGAAACCATGGAGGCCATGAGCGCGTCTCCGGCCTTGAAAGTGAGAGCAAAGACGATGATGGCCGGGAAATAGGGGTGGCGCTTCAGTATTTTGAAGGCCTCCTTAATCATGGCCAAGCCTTTTTCGCCGGCTGGATGACGTCCTGCCTCCCCCGGCCGGGGCAGGTGAAAGGGCCGGAAGACCAGAACGGTAACGACCAGGGCCGTCATCACCACGCCTAAGGCCACAAAGGCAGGCTGCCAACCCACCCAGTCGCTGATAATCAGCAAGCCGGAGCCCGCGGACAGGGCTCCCACCCGATAGGCGCCGTTACGGACGCCGTTGGCCAGACCCAGCTCTTTGGGCTCCAGGAGGTCGATGGTATAAGCGTCCACCGCCAGGTCCTGGGTGGCCGAAGCCAGGCACATGAGCCCCACCAGCACAAAGAAGACCCAGCCGATGGGCTGGCCGGTGCGCAGAGAGAAGATCGCCAGGCAGAGGACGATTATCACCTGGGAGGGGACCAGCCAGGCGGCCCGGGAGCCGTAGCGGTCGGCCAGAGGGCTCCAGAGGATTTTAAAACTCCAGGCCAGGCCCAGGAGGCTTAAAATGCCGATTTGCTCCAGGGGCACCCCTTGCCCCCGGAGGAAAAAAGAGAGGGTGGTAACCACAAAGCCATAGGGCACCCCCTCGGCAAAATAGAGGACGCCGACGACCAGGAGCTTAAGACGGAAGGAGGGTTGATAGGGGCTGGGGGCGTTTTCCATGCAGGCTGTTATACCAGCAGGGCGAAAAGGGTAAAAGGGAAAAAGGGGAAGGTCCGGAAAGACTTCTTCTTTCTTGCCCTTTTCCCCCTTTCCCCTTTTTTCCCTATTTTTTATAACTGCACGGCGATTTCTTTGGCCTTCTCCAGCAAGGCGGGGTTGGTCTCATAAGGCGGCCGGGCCTTCAAGTCCGCATCGATGATTTTCTCGTCAAAGGAGAGATACCCCAACAGGGGCAAACCCTGGAGATGTTCCTTGATGAACTCCAGGTCCTGGGGCTGGCGCACCTTGTTGGCCACCACCGCCACCTTCTCCAGACCCAGGTCCTGGGCCAGTTTCCGGACCTGTTGGGCCGTCTCCAGGCTGCGGCGTCCCGGCTCCACCACCACGATGAGCTTGTCCACGCCTTTAGCGGTGGCCCGGCCCAGATGCTCGATGCCGGCCTCCATGTCCATGACCACCACTTCATCCCTAAGGAGCACCAGGTGGGTCACCAGGGTGCGGAGCATCACGCTTTCCGGGCAGATGCAGCCGCTGCCCCCTTTCTTGACGCCCCCCATGACGATGAGCTTGACCCCGTCCATTTGGCGGGAGTATTTTTCCGGAATGTCATCCACCTTGGGGTTCATCTTAAAAAACCCCCCCATTTTCCCGGGGGTGGAGTCCGTGCGTTCGGCGATCAGATCTTTCATCATGCTAAGAGGCGTGATGTTTTCCGGATCGTTAACGCCCAGGGCCAGGGCCAGGTTGGCGTCCGGGTCCGCGTCCACGGCCAGGACCTTTTTTCCCTGGTTGGCAAAGTATTTGATGAGACAGGCCGCCAGGGTGGTCTTGCCCACCCCGCCTTTGCCGCTGATGGCGATTTTCATGGATAATCTCCTATTGAGAATTCAATTATATAATTATAAAGAATTTATCACAGAGACACAAAGGAGACTGGGATAGTCCAAAAAATAGGCACTGCCAGGTGTCTTTGCCATCGGGCAGTATATTATTTCTTCATTTTCTTTAGCATCCTGGTGGTCCAAAATTAATGGTGGAGACCTTTATGAAAACCCCAGTGGAACCATTGCCCCCGGAGTTGGAAAAAAATATTCGAGCCCGGCTGGCCGCCAACCCTTTCATCAAATTCATGGGCATTCAGGCGCCCCAACTGGGGCGGGGCTACGCCCAGTTTGTCCTGCCTTTTAAGGGGGAGCTGGCCAACTCCATCGGCCTCCTCCAGGGGGGAGCCATCGCCGCGCTGGCGGACGAAGCCGTGGCCTTCGCGCTTTATAGCCTGGTTAAAGAAGGGGAGACCATCAACACCGTGGAGATGAAGATCAACTTCCTGGCCGCGGTGAAAGAGGGGGAAGTGGAGGCCGCGGCCCGCATCACTAAACGGGGCCGCACCATCTCTTTAGGGGAGGTGGAGGTGCGCCAGGGCGAACGCCTGGTGGCCAAAGCCATGTGCACTTATATCCACCTGGCTAAAAAGTAAAATTTGGGAGGAGCCAGGAATTAAGGGGCCTTGCCCTCCCCCCAGATGAACATTTATCCTCGATCTTTAGGCCGCGTCGGGGACGTGAGGTTTCTTTTTCGGTCTCCCTCCCCTCTTGCCGTTTGACCGGGACGCGGCGGTTTTAGCCGCCGAGGTTGACCGTCCTCCTGTCTTGCCCAACTGCGAAGCCATCCACTTCCGGGAGCCAAGAAAACCTTCCAGAAGGCCGGGAAGGTAGAGATCAGCTCAAGGTCCGGGAAGTGAAGGCCGAAGCCTGACGGTGAAATCTCGATTTTGGCAAGCTGCTCCGGCTTAGCATTTTCGAGCCCTTCCGCGTCATGCGGTTTAAACGCGATGGACAAACCTGTGCTCAGATCGATTACCAGGCGGCCGATGCAGCGGTCATAACGCGCCGCTACCGCGGTCGGTGTTTTGGCCATCAGCGCCGCGGCCCGTTTGTTTGCCGCTGCGATTTCGTTTTTAGGGCGATTCATGAATCCTGCTCCATCCGGCGCATAAGTGCGCCGTTCTTTCCGTCAAAGCCGCCTTGATCTTTGAAAGCTCTTTCGCCGGAAAATTGTAGTTTTCTCGTAATTCCGTTGGGCCTTCGGGGCAATCGAGCTTGAAGACGGCTTCACAATCATACATATGGCCGCATAATCACCACTCATAAAACCCAATTTCAGTCAGCACCTCCGCCCGGTCTTCATGGAGCAGGGCCATGTCTTCCAGGCGCACGCCGCCCCAGCCGGTGAGGTAGATGCCGGGTTCCACGGTGACGATGCTGCCCGCCAATAGAGTGGTGGCCCGGTCTTTATGGGGGCTGAGGCTGGGGGCTTCGTGCACCGCTAGGCCCACGCCGTGCCCTAAAGAGTGGCCGAAGGCCTCACCATAACCCGCGGCCGCGATCACTTCCCGGGCCAGGGCGTCTCCGTCCCGGCTGTCCAGGCCCGCCCGCAATTCCTGTTCCGCCTTATCCTGGGCCTGGCGCACCAGGGTGTAAATCTTCCGGAAGTGCTCATCCGGGGGTCCCAGGACAAAAGTGCGGGTCAGATCGGCGCAATAGCCGGCCACCCGGGCGCCCATGTCGATGATGATGGGTTCCCCTTCCTGGAGCCGGTAATCCCCGGGCTGATGGTGGGGGCGGGCGCTGTTGGGGCCTCCCGCGACAATGGGAGGAAAAGCCAGGCCTTCGGCGCCTTTTTCCCGGAGAAGCCTCTCGATCTTCCAGGCCACCTCCCCCTCCGTCTGGCCCGGAGCCAGGGACCGGGCCACCTCCTGGAGGGCTTCTTCCGTCAGGGCCAGGGCCCGGCGGATGGCAGCCACCTCCTCCGGGGCTTTGGTCTCCCGCAGGGCCTCCACCATGCCGGAAACCGGCTGCCAGTCCACGCTGAGGCCGGCTTCCGCCACCGCCTGGCTGAAGCGTTGGTACTGCCGGTAAGTCAGGTAAGTTTCCTCGAACCCCAGGACCCGCACCCCGGCATCCTGCAGGAGTCCAGCCAGGGTCGCTCCCAGAGAATGGGAATACATCACTACTTCCAGGCCTAAGGCTTCCTGCCGGGCCCATTCCAGATAGCGGAAATCGGTGAGGAGAAAGGCCTTTTCCCTGGTAACCAGAAGCATGCCGCTGCTTTCGGTGAGAATTTCATCACGAGCGGTAAACCCACTGAGATAACGGCGGTTTTCAGGTCCGGCCACCAACAGGGCATCCTGTTCCGGGGTCCAGCCCCCCCTTAAAGCCAGTAGGCGCGCAGTGGCAATAGCGGTCTCCATAGCCCGGATTTTGCGGAAAATACCCGGGAAAAGCAAGGGAAGAAAAGGAGAAGAATATTAAGTTTTCGTTAAAGATATCCTCTAGAGAAGTCGAAAAGTCTGGTGAGAAAGGGCGAATTCCGGTGGGGTTTGCCAGAGACACCGGTGTTTCATCCTTAGGAGCATAATACAATTATACAAGTAATATCATGATGTTACCCAAACTGCCCCCATCTCTCACCAGGATGGTGAGGAATGGCGGAGCAGATGGAGTTTAGTCTTCCTAAGAGGAGATTAGGGCGACCAACATGGAGAAGAATATCGATTATGGCATGAAAGTCCTGGTGGCGGATGACTTTGCCACCATGCGCAAGATTGTCCGCAACATTCTCAAGCAGATAGGTTTCGACGACATAGTGGAGGCGGAAGACGGCCAGGCGGCCTTGCAGGTCTTGAAGAATGAAAATATCGGCCTGGTGGTGACGGACTGGAATATGCCTAACATGACCGGGTTGGAACTGTTGGAAAGGATTCGCAAAGATCCTAAAACCGCAAATCTGCCGGTGTTGATGGTCACTGCCGAGGGGCTCAAAGAGAACGTGGTGGCCGCGGTAAAAGCCGGAGTGAATAATTACGTGGTGAAACCGTTCACCGCGGAAGTATTGCAGGAAAAGCTGGAGCAGATTTTTAAGAAACTGGCCGGCTGAGATGGCGGCCCGGTAAATATTGGAGTTCCTGTTGAAGGTCATAGAGACATAGGGAATAAGCAGCTTGCCGGCATTATCTCGGCGCCGCCTGCTTAAAGGTGTTTCAGGAGGCGATAGTTGACAAAGAAAACCCCGGATAATCAGAAAATCATCGCAGGCTTAGAGGGTTTGGCTCTCAAAGTGGTCATGCTGGAGGAAGGGGACCTCCCGGGCCTGGGAGATTTTCTGAATCACTTGGAAAGCCTCCAGAAACTGCTGGATGCGGAGACCACCGCGGAGGCGGTGTCATTGTTTCAGCAGTTGGAAGAGGTAGGTAACAAGCTGATCCTGCAAGAGATTGGCCCAGCAGCCAAGGCCCAGGAACTATTAGGTCAAGGCGTCAGTCTGCTACTGGCCTGGGCCCGGGACCGTAAATTCTCCACGGACACCGAGGCTTGGAGAAGCTACTGCCGTTTCTCCCAAGAGTTGGGATTGGGAGACACTGGTGAAGGTTCTGCCGTATCAGAGGAGGAGGCGGAGGCAGAGCCGGAAGTGGCCGGCGCCCCGAAAGAATTCGTTTGGGAAGATCAGGAGCTGACCGCCAATTTCATCGCTGAAGCCCGGGAGCACCTGGAGGGGATCGAAAGCGGCCTGGTCCATCTGGAGCAAGCTCCCACGGATTTGACGGCCATCAATGCCGTTTTCCGCCCTTTTCATACCATCAAGGGAGTGGCGGGCTTTTTAAATCTCCCTCAAATACAGGACTTAAGCCATGAAGTAGAATCTCTTCTGGATGAAGCCAGGAGCGGCCGTCTGAGTATCAATGCGGCTATCATCGATCTCACCCTGACGGGGGTGGATGCCCTTAAAGAGATGTTGGACGACCTCCAGGAAGCCCTGTCTGAACAGCGGCCTCCCCGGCAGTTCGAACTACAGCATATAAAGGACCAGGTCAAGCAACTGCAAAATCAGGATGAGGCCGGGGTACAGGTCCCCAAGCGCCAGTTGGGAGAAATCCTGATTTCCCAGGGGGAACTGAGCAGTTCCGACTTGAGCGAGGCCCTGGAACAGCAAAAGGCAGAAGCCGGGGCCCCGCCCCTGGGAGAAATCCTGGTCAAAGAAGGCAAGGTGGCCCCCAAAAAGGTGGCCAAGGCCCTGGTGGATCAGTTGATCGAGGAGAAGGGCGGCGAAGCCGCGGCCAGCCCGGCGGGGGCGGAGGGGAAAGCGGCGGCTGACGCCCAATTGCCCCCCACCATCAAGATCGACCTGGCCAAGGTGGACAATCTGGTGAACCTGATGGGAGAGCTGGTAATCGCCCAGAGCCAGGTGAGGCAAAACCCGAATCTCCAGGGAATCTCCGACCCCAAGCTGGAGCGGGACCTGGCCCAGATGTCCCGTATCACCTCGGAACTGCAGATGATCTCCATGTCCATGCGCATGATCCCCATAGGCCAGACCCTGCGGAAGATGGTGCGCCTGGTGCGGGACCTTTCCCGCAAATCCAAGAAACAGGTGGAATTGTTCATCGAGGGGGAAGAAACCGAGATCGACCGCAACATGGTGGAGGCCATCTACGATCCCCTGGTGCATCTGGTGCGCAACGCCGTGGATCACGGCCTGGAGACTCCCAAGGAAAGGGAGGCCCAGGGCAAACCTCCCACAGGTAATTTGTGGTTGCGGGCCTATCATAAGGGGGGCAACGTGGTCATCGACATCGAAGAAGATGGCCGCGGCCTGGACCGGGAACGCATCCTGGCCAAAGCCCAGGAGAAGGGTTTGGTCCAACCCGGGGAACAGCTCACCCCTTCCCAGATTGATAACCTCATTTTCGAGCCCGGATTCAGCACCGCGGAAAAGATCACCGATATCTCCGGCCGGGGCGTGGGCATGGACGTGGTGCGTCTGACCATTGAAAGGCTGCAGGGCAAGGTCGAGATCCACTCCCGGCCACAGTTGGGCAGCCGCTTCAGCATCCGCATGCCTTTGACCCTGGCAATAATCGACGGTTTGGTGGTTAAAGTGGGAAAGGAGCGTTATATCCTGCCGGCCGTGGCCGTGCGGGAGACCTTGCGCCCCGCAACCTCCGATTATTTTACGGTCCAGGGCCAGGGGGAGCTTATCAAGGTCCGCAGCCAGCTCATTCCCTTGCTGCGACTGCACCGGCTTTTCAGGGCCGGCAACGGGGATATCCATCCCACCCAGGCCCTGGTCATGGTGGTAGAGCATGAAGGCAAGCAAAGAGGACTCCTGGTGGATGACATTTTGGGCAAACAGGAAGTGGTGATCAAATCTTTAGGAGGATCTTTGCAGAATATCAAAGGTCTGGCCGGGGGCACCATCCTGGGTGATGGACGGGTGGGACTGATCCTGGACCTGGCCGGTCTGTTCTCTTTGGGACAGGCTTGAAGGTGGATTTAGCCAAAGAGGTATCGAGAAGCCAAGACGGATAGTAGATAGGGGGCCAGGCAAGACTTTGAGGGTGGGGCCGTTAACCCTGAAAGCTTTGACTGTCCAGAAGGAGATAGCCAAAAACAAGGAAATAAGAAAAGCGGGACTGATTGCCAGAGGGGGCTTAAAAGGACGGCCTTAACCGGTGGTTGCAGCAAGGAAGCCGCCATAGAAGGGCTGATTGGGTCGAAGAAGGGCCGCGCCCGATTAGAGAGGTGGATATGAATTGGAGAAACTTATCAATTGGCAAAAAAGTTGCGATGGGTTCGGGCCTGACCTTGTTGCTACTGGCCACCATCGGCTTGGTGAGTTTCGCGGGTATCGGCCGGCTAGCCCATAATGCCGAGGTAATGATGCAGGCCAACAAGCTGGATACGTTGCTGGCCCAGAAGGAAGTTGACCATCTTTTGTGGACCACCAAGCTTTTAGCCGGTGTGGCCGCCGGCAAAACCTCCAAGTTGGACTTGGAAACGGATGACCATAAATGCGGTTTCGGCCTTTGGCTCTATGGCTCAGGCCGCAAAGACGCGGAAAGGTGGATACCGGACCTGGCGCCGGTGCTCCAAGGAATAGAGGAGCCCCACCGCCTCCTGCATCAAGCTGCCCTGGAGGTCAGTAAGTCAGATAAGCCGCAAAGCATTTATGAAGCCAAGATTAAGGCCAACCTGGAAAAAATCCAGTCTCTGCTCAACCAAGCCCGGCAGGTGGTGAAGGAGCACTCCTTAACCGGAGAAGCTTTTGCAGCCGCCAGCAGCACTACCCGGCGCAACATCATGGTCCTTGGCCTGGCATCCTTGATCATGGGACTGATCATCGCCTTTCTCATGTCCAAAGGCATAACCGGAACTCTGCAAGGAGTCACCCTGCAACTGGAAGGGGCCGCAGAACAGGTGGCCGAAGCCTCCAATCAGGTCTCTTCTTCCAGCCAATCCCTGGCCCAGGGAGCCTCGCAACAGGCGGCCTCTCTGGAAGAGACCGCGGCCTCCATGAATCTGATTGCCTCCACGGTCAAACAGAATACGGACAATGCCGAAGAGTGTAATCGCCTGGTGATCCTGACCAATGAAAAGACCAGGGACGTGCACAAATCCATCCGGGCCGCCAAAGCGTCCATTGAGACCATTGCCCAATCCGGGGACAGCATCAAGAAAATCATCAAGAGTATTGATGAGATCGCCTTCCAGACCAATCTGCTGGCCTTAAATGCCGCGGTGGAAGCGGCCCGGGCCGGACAGGCGGGCGCGGGTTTCGCGGTGGTGGCCGACGAGGTGCGGAACCTGGCGATGCGGGCCGCGGACGCGGCCAAGAGCACCGATGACCTCATCGGTGAGACTGCCAAGCATATTGAGACGGGTAACCTCCAGATCCAAGAGACCCTGACCAAATTCTACGATATGGGCGAATCCGCCAAGAAGGTCAACAGCCTGGTGGGGGAGATTTCCGAGGCCAGTAAGGAACAGGCCCGGGAGATCGAACAGATCAACCGGGCCGTGGGCGACATGGACCTGGTAGTGCAGCAGAACGCGGCCAACGCCGAAGAAAGCGCCAGCGCCTCCCAGGAACTCACCGCCCAATCCCATCAGATGAAGGGCATTGTGGACGAACTCATGTCCATGGTGGCCGGAGGCGTCAACGGCATGAGGCCGGCACGCAACGGTAAACACCTCCCCGGGGGGAGGCTGGCCTCGTTGCGCCAAACCATCGCCTTCAACGGTAAAGGGAAACATCTTTTGGAACACCAGCAATCACTGGTGGGAGCGCCGGAAGGAAATATTCCCCCTGAGAAGAGCCAGGGCTTCTAGACAAATTAGGACTGACCAGGAAAATGACGGCAGACAAAGTGCAACTAACCGGAAACTGCCCTCTCCAGGGGGTGTTAGGCGGAAAAGGCCATTCTGCTGGGAGAGATTGAGATTAGAAAACCCAAGAAAAAATTGAGATGGTGAACTCTTTCATCTCCCATCTCATTCAAAATTAACCGGAGGGCAGGGTAATGCGCATTCATATCCGTTATAAAATTTTAGGGCAGTTCACCGCGGTATTCCTGGTATTCATGGGCCTGATCTTCCTATGGATACTGCCGTCCGCCAAAAAGGCGGTCTTCAAGGAAAAGCAGACCCAGGTCCAGGAAGTGGTGCGGACTGCATTTGGAGTCCTGGAAAACTTCTATGCCCTGGAAAAAAACGGCACTCTCACTCCAGAGAAAGCCAAGGAAGGCGCTCTGAAGATCATCAAGGGCATGCGTTATGGCCCGGAGGGCAAAGACTATCTATGGATCAATGATTTTGGCCCCAAGATGATCATGCATCCCATGGTCACAAAATTGGACGGCCAGGACCTGAGCACCTACAAAGACAAACAGGGTAAAGCCTTGTTCGTGGAGTTTGCCAGGGTCTGCAGGGAAAAGGGCGAAGGGTTTGTGGACTATTATTGGCAGTGGAAAGACGATAAGAACCGCATAGTCCCTAAGCTTTCCTTCGTCAAGGCCTTTACTCCCTGGGGGTGGATCCTGGGCACCGGCATCTACGTGAATGATGTGGCGGAACAGGCCGCGTCCACGCGTAATGCCTTGCTCATAGTAATCGTGCCGGTCCTTCTTCTTCTGGCCTGCATCCTCTATTTCCCCATGCGCAGCTTGGGACGCCTGGGAGGCGTAACCCTGCAGATGCAGCAGGCCTCGGATGAAGTGCTGACCGCTTCTTCAGAAGTGGCCGCCACCTCCCAGAACCTGGCCCAGGGTTCTTCGGAGCAGGCCGCCAGTCTGGAGGAGACCTCCGCCTCCCTGGAGGAGTTGACGGCCATGACCAGGCAAAACGCCGATAATGCCAGGGAGGCCAACCAGATGATGCGGGAGACCACCCAGGTGGTAACCAAAGCCAATGATACCATGGCAGCCACCCAGAAGGCCATGGACGCGGTTTCCCAGGCGGGCTCCGAGATCGCCAAGATTATCAAGACTATTGATGAAATCTCTTTCCAGACCAATTTGTTGTCTCTAAACGCGGCAGTGGAGGCGGCCCGGGCCGGCGAAGCGGGGAAAGGCTTTGCGGTGGTGGCGGAAGAGGTCCGGTCCCTGGCCCAGAGAGCCGCTACGGCCGCCAAGACCACTTCTGAATTGATCGAAGGGACGGTGAGCCGCATTGACGAAGGCGCGGGCCTGGTGAAACAGGCGGAGGCTGCATTCCAGGAACTGAGCCATGGGGCCCAGAAAGTGGCCCAGTTGGTGGACGAGATTGCCGCGGCCAGCCAGGAGCAAGCCCATGGACTGGAACAGATTTCCCAGTCCGTGTCCCATATGGACCAGGTGGTGCAAAGTACTGCGGCCAGCGCTGAAGAAGCCGCGGCCACCAGCCAGCAACTCTCATCCCAGAGCCGTAACTTGCAGTCTACCATGAGATATTTGGAAGATTTGGTGGGTGGCAATGTGAACGGCTCCAGGCAGGAGGCGGTGACTGCCAGGCCGGGGGCCAATGGCAAGAAATTGGCGCACGTGCAGGGACAAGGTCTGGCAAAGCCATCCCACGGCCGGAAGCTGGCCCCGCAGCCCAAAACCTTACATCTTCCCCAAGGCCAGGAAGTCTCCCCGGAGCAAGTGATCCCTTTGGGTGAAGAACACTTTAAGGAATTTTAACCATACCGCCGATAATGCTTTAGGGAAAGAAGCGAAGGCCCACTCCGGTAATGTCAGCGGGTGGGCCCCGAAAAATACATTTTACTCAGACAGAAGACTGATAATTCAGGAGGATCATAGCAATGTCCCAGGCGGCGAGGCAACTACAACAAGAGACCAATACCCTTCAGGAAAAGGAAGGGAAATACCTCACCTTTACCCTGGCTGCGGAGGATTATGGCCTGGAAATTTTAAAAGTGAGGGAAATCATCGGCATGATGGATATCACCGCGGTCCCCCAAACCCCGGAATACGTCAAAGGGGTCATCAATCTTCGGGGCCGGGTTATCCCGGTCATCGACCTCAGGCTCAAGTTTGGGCTGGAAGAAGCTGAATATGGGGAACGCACCTGTATCATCGTGGTGGAAGTACACAGCCAGGTGGGGTCGGTGCAGATGGGGGTCGTGGTGGATTCGGTCTCCGAGGTCTTGAACATCAATGGGGATGACATTGAACCTCCCCCCTCCTTTGGCACCCGGCTCAAAACCCAATACATCCTGGGCATCGCCAAGGCCAAGGGAACCATCAAGATCCTGCTGGATATCGATAAAGTGTTGACCGGTGAAGAGATGGCCGGGCTCGAGGGCTTGGCGAGTTAAATCTTCCGGAGAGAAGCATTGGTCAATTTTGCCAGGGAAAAGCGTAGCTATGCAGGGACGGAGAAGTCGGCGTGCGTACCCGGTATCACCACGACGATGCCGGAACTCTCCGATGCCGAATTCACCCAGCTGAGCCAGTTGGTTTACGACCATGCCGGCATTCACCTGCCTGCCCAGAAAAAGGAACTGGTGCGGTCCCGCTTGACCAAGTTCCTCAGGACCAGAAAGCTTACCAGCTTCAAGGAATATTACCGGCAGGTGCTTGAGGATTCTTCCGGGCTGGAACTCGTCAATCTCCTGGATGCCATCTCCACCAACATGACGGCCTTCTGGAGGGAGCCCAAACACTTCGAGTTTCTGGGCCAGGAGTTGTTACCGGCTTTACGGCAAAAGTGTACAGGGACGCCCCAGTGGCGCTTGTGGAGCGCCGGCTGCTCCAGCGGCGAGGAGCCCTATACCATGGCCATGGTATTGCTAAACGCCATCCCAGCCAAGGAATTGTCCGGGGTCAAGATCCACGCCTCGGATATCAATACCCAGGTGCTGAATCAGGCCCAGCGTGGAATTTACCCAATGTCCCGGGTGGAACCTCTATCCCAGGAATGGCGGCGGCGGTTTTTTCAAAAGGGAGTTAATCAGTGGGAAGGCTTTGTCAGGGTTAAACCTGAAGTGAAACAACTGGTGGAATTCTTCCGTTTCAACCTGATGGATCCCTTCCCTTTCAAAGATGAGTTTGACGTCATCTTCTGCCGCAACGTCATGATCTATTTCGAAAAAGCCACCCAGACAGAGTTGATCAAAAAATTTCATCAATGCCTTAAGCCGGGCGGTTATTTATTTATCGGGCATTCGGAGAGCCTGTGCAACGTCAACCATCAATTTGCGTACGTCAAGCCGACCATATATCGGAAATAGAGGCCCGGAAGATGCAGATCGTGGTAGGGGTGGCTGATATGAAGATCAGCAGCCAACCACAGCAGTTGGTGGTAACCCACGCTCTGGGCTCCTGTATCGGGGTGGCGGTTTATGATCCTAAAGTCAGGGTGGGGGGTATCCTCCACTATATGTTGCCGGAATCCTCGCTGGATGAAGAAAAGGGACGGCAAAACCCCTTTATGTTTGCGGACACCGGCATCCCCCAGCTATTCCGGGAATGTTACAAACTGGGAGCGGTGAAGCACCGCATGGTGGTGAAGGTGGCCGGAGGCAGCCAGGTCTTGGGAGGACCGGAACATTTTAACATCGGCCGCCGTAATTACGCGGCCTTGCGCAAGATTTTCTTAAAGAACAACGTCCTGATCGACAATGAGGACGTGGGCGGAGTTAAGGCCAGGACCATGTACCTGGAGATCGCCACGGGCAGGGTGTGGGTAAAGATCATCGGCCAGAACCAAGTAATTAAAGATTTATAAGGGAGCAAAAACCATGAGTTTAGTGCCACAAGTTCTGCGATCTTTAAAAAATTTGCCGCCTTTTCCCATGGTAGCCCAAAGGGCCTTGCTCCTGCTCAATAAACCGGAAGTGAGCATTCAGGAATTAGTAGAGGTGGTGAAGTTTGATCCAGCCGTTACCGCCAACATCCTACGCATTAGCAATTCCGCCTACTTCGGTTTGAGAAGAGAGATTCACTCGCTGCATCAGGCCCTGCTGCTGCTGGGGACCCAGGAGCTTTTGAAAATCATTATCGCCAGTGGCGCCACCCGCCTCTTTTCCGCGCCCACCCCCGGTTATTTTACCGAACGCCAGGGGTTATGGCGGCATTCCGTGAGCTGCGCGCTGATGGTAGACCTCCTGTCCCGGGAAATTTCCCTGCCCGACCAGGCCACGGGATTCACCGCCGGCCTGATGCACGATATCGGCAAGGTGGTCTTAAGTCTCTTTGTGGAGCAGAAGTTCCATGAAATCATGGAAGTGGTGGAAAAAGAGGGAGTCCCCTTCCAGGCCGCGGAAAAGATCATCCTGGGAGTGGACCACGCCGAAATGGGGGGAGAGATGGCCCGGATGTGGGATTTCCCGGACCGGCTGCGTCTGGCCATCACCTATCATCATCTGGATAAACCCGAGGCTTATACCGACGACTTGACCTTGCTGGTTTATCTGGGCGATATCCTGACCATGATGTTCGGCCAGGATCTGGGCGCCGACGGCCTGGCTTATACCGGCTATCCTGAAGTTTTGCGGCACTTTCATCTACGGGAAAAGAATTTACAGAAAATCCTGCTGCAATTTGGCAGCGCCTGGGATGAAGCCCAGGTCTTCTTCGGTCTGATGGGAAATCAAGATGGCGTACAATGTGCTAATCGTGGATGACTCAGCTACCATGCGGGCCCTGATCCGCAAGGTGCTGGTGATTTCCGGCTTTGACATCGGCGAATACTTCGAAGGGGCCAACGGTCAGGAAGCCTTGGGCATCCTGGAGCACAACTGGGTGGACATCATCCTGTCGGACATCCATATGCCGGGCATGGACGGCGCCGCCCTGGTGGAAACCTTAAAGGATCACAAACTGTGGCGCAATATTCCCGTGGTCCTGATTACCACGGAGTCCCGGCCGGAGGTGATCAACCCCTTCTTGAATCTCGGGGTTCAGGATTATATCCAGAAACCCTTTCGCCCGGAAACCATCAGGAAAAAACTGACCGGTATTCTGGGGGAGGCTCAAACACCGGATGCTATCGAATCTGAAGGCTGCGACTTTTGAAGTCCTGGAGACCATGTTCTACCTCTTCCCTGAAAGTCTGGAAGAGGGGGAAGTGCTGCCGGCCCGGGGGCCTTTTCTCCGCTCCTGGGTGACCATCGCCGGTCCCCAATCCATTTGCATCGGCTTGCAGGTGCCCCAGAGCCTGGCCCGGAAAATGGCCGCCAACTTTCTCGGGACCGATGAAGAGGAAATCTCCCAGCCGGAAATGGAAGATATCCTCAAAGAGACCACTAACATGATGGCCGGGGCTTTTCTCAGTAAGATGAAGGCCTCAGGGGCCTTTAAATTGCAAACCCCCGAAGCCCAGTGGCTGGCGGTGGAGGAAGAGAAGAAAAAAGCGCCGGTTAACCGGCTGCGATTTGACGTGGATGATGAACTTATGGAATTATTTGTGAAAAAGGGTTGATAGCTCATGGGCAAAACCAAAGTTCTGGTGGTGGACGATTCCGCCATTGTCCGTAAGATCTTCACGGATCTGATCTCCAAGGAGCCAGATCTGGAAGTGGTGGGCGTCGCTCCCGATCCATATATCGCCAGGGACAAGATCGTCCAAACCCGCCCGGACGTGGTGACTTTGGATATCGAAATGCCCCGCATGGACGGCCTCACCTTTTTGAAAAAATTGATGCATTACTTCCCGCTGCCGGTGATCATCGTCTCTTCCCTGACTCCCAAGGGCAGCCAGATGGCCCTGGAGGCCATGGATTTAGGAGCGGTGGAGGTTCTGGCCAAACCGGGGAGCGCCTATACCGTGGGCGACTTAGGCATCCATCTCATAGAAAAGATTCGGGCCGCGGCCCAGATCAAGTATCTCAAGAGCGTCGATAAAGGTAACAACTCCGGGCCGCCCACCGACCACATCGCGCCTTTGAAGCAGACTTCCCAAAAGATCATCGCCATCGGCGCTTCCACCGGCGGCACTGAGGCCATCAAAGAGGTCCTGATGCGCATGCCCCCGAACAGCCCGGGCATAGTAATTGTGCAGCATATGCCGCCAAAATTCACTACCGCCTTCGCCTCCCGCCTTGACCAGATGTGTCCCATGGAAGTCAAGGAAGCCCAGGACGGGGACACGGTCTTGACCGGCAGGGCCCTCATCGCTCCCGGGGCTTACCATATGCTGCTGCGCCGCAGCGGCGCCCGCTACTATGTGCAGGTGAAAGACGGCCCCCTGGTGCACCACCAACGCCCCAGCGTGGACGTGCTCTTCAATTCCGCGGCTCAAAGTGCGGGGGCCAACGCCATCGGCGTCATCCTCACCGGTATGGGGGCCGACGGCGCGGACGGTATGGTGGCCATGAAAGAACAGGGCGCTTATACCCTGGCCCAGGATGAAGCCTCTTGCGTGGTCTTCGGGATGCCCAAGGAAGCCATCAAAAAAGGCGCCGTACATAAGACCCTGTCCCTGCTCCGGATTCCCGAGGAAATTCGCCGCCACCTCTCCTGACCGCAACTTCGGGCCTGACACACGTTTTTTCCTCCCGGCCAGACCACTCCCGTTGGGATTCCTTATTGACAAGACCGCGAAAGGACAGTAATTTAAAGGTCGTAAGACGCGTAGCGGCCTAACTCCGACCCTCGGGCTTAACTCTAATAATCACGTCGCGTCACCAGGATTAATAATTTGCTGAAATTGATAGCTTTCGATTGCGACGGGGTGTTGTTTGACTCGCGTGCGGCCAATATTGCTTTCTACAATGCCATATTGCAGCAATTCGGCCTGCCGCCTTTAACCCCTATAGCCGTGGAGTACGTCCACAGCCACACAGTGTTTGCCTCCCTGGAATATCTCTTCCGGGACTATCCCGACCTGGACGCGGTCCGGCAGTTCGCCCGCACCCTGGATTACCATCCCTTTATTCCCATGATGGTGGAGGAGCCCTATTTGCGGGAGTTCCTGGAGTTTTTGCGCCCCAATTTCGTCAGCGCCCTGGCCACCAACCGGTCCACCACCACCCGGGCGGTGCTAAAGTATCACCGTCTGGAGGAGCACTTCGACCTGGTGATTTCCGCGCTGGATGTGAGCCGCCCGAAACCGGACCCGGAGTCCTTCTGGCGTATTCTCAACCACTTCGGCCTGGAGCCCCAAGAAGCCATTTATATCGGCGACTCCCGGGTGGATGAAGAATTCGCCAGGAATGCCGGCGTGCCTCTGGTGGCCTACCGTAACCCGGAATTGCAGGCAAATTATCATCTGGATTCCTTTGCCGGGGCTCCGGCCTTAATCTCCGCTTTGAGCGCCGGCAAGACCGGCGCCCCTTAGGAGCATTGGGAGTAAGCAGGCATCGCCCATTCCCGGCCGGCCTCTTTAAGAGTCTGGGCCGCCG
>JAQTXE010000157.1 GCA_028688935.1 Syntrophales bacterium | reverse complement strand
CTCTCTGAGTGGAATTTCTCCCCCCGATTTGCGTCCCATCTGTTTACCTTTACGCCGCCGGCCGGGGCCCAGAAGATCAAGTTTATTCCGGTAAAGAAGGAGGCCATTCCGGCGCCCAAGCAGGGGAAGCAGAAGAAGAAGGGAGGGAAGTCATGAGGCTCGCACATTATCCTCGCCTGCTGGCGGTATTCTTGTTGGCCTTCTTAATGGCGGGTTTTCCCGTCCTCACCCAGGAGGCGCAAGCCCGGGGCGGCGGCGGCTTCCATGGCGGCGGTGGCGGTTTCCACGGTGGCGGCGGTTTTCATGGCGGGAGTGGTTACCATGGCGGCGGCTTTGGCGGGGGCAGCTTCCGGCCGGAGCCCATGCACGCAGGCGGCTGGCATCCCGGTCCGGCACCAGGCCCCGGCCCCCATCCCGGTCCTGGCCCTGGCCCCCACCCGGGTCCTCCGGGCCCGCATCCTGGACCTCCGGGCCCTCATCCCGGCCCCCCGGGACCGCACCCCGGGCCGCCGGGTCCGCACCCCCCGCCGCCGTATCACAACAACTACTATTACAATAGGAACGTCAACGTCTATGGCGGCGGCGGCTGGGGACCCTATTATGGTCCCGGCTGGGGCGGCGTGGCCGCCGGCGCGGTGACCGGTTTGGCGGTGGGGACGTTGGTGGGCTCCTTATCCGCCAACGCCCAACCCGTGTACGTCAACAACCAGACCTATTATTACGACGGGGGCAGCTACTACCAGCCCTGCTACCAGGGCAGCGAATCCGGCTACTGCGTGGTGCCGAATCCTAATCAATAACCTCCGGAAAAACTAGGGGCAGACCTTAATGAGATAAATAGGGTCTGCCCCTATTTAACTTTCGTAACATTCACCTGCCGGACGCTGATTTGATTTTTCCTTTCCTTTGGGATAAAATTACCCAACTTCTTAACGTCAATGTGCTCAGCCGGGGCTGAGTTTTCTTCTCCGTAGTTCCTTATTGGTTTTGTCATTGTAAAATCTCGAAAACTAATTATCTTTTGCAGCAGAGAGGAGGCCCATTTTGCCCCGGCGTCAAGCGGAGACTTGGGAAACCGGCAAGGCCCGGAAGAGGGTGGTCATTGAAGGGGTGAAACCGGCAGTCGACGGCGGCCGCTTTCCCATCAAGCGCACGGTGGGGGAGAAGGTCACAGTCGAGGCGGATATCGTCACCGACGGCCATGAAGTCATTGCCGCGCAACTCCTTTACCGCCGGGAGCAAGACCTGGACTGGCAGAGAGCGCCCTTGACGCCCCTGGTCAATGACCGCTGGCAGGGAGAGTTCCAGGTGACGGACTTGGGCCGTTGGCGCTACGCCATCGCCGCCTGGGTGGACCGCTTCCGCACCTGGCAGCGGGATCTGGCCAAAAGGGTGGACGCGGGCCAGGACGTGGCTATTGAGATGCTGGTGGGGGCCGGTTTCATGGAAGAAGCCCAGGCCCGCGCCCCTAAGGCCGCGGCCAAAAAACTTGGCGATAAAGCCAAGATTCTGCGGGGCGAGGGATCACTGGAGGAAAAGCTCGCCACGGCCCAAGACCCGGCCTTAACCGAACTCATGAGCCGTTACCCGGACCAGCGCTTCATCTCCATCTATGACAAAAATCTTACCGTGGTGGTGGATCCGGTGAAGGCCCGCTACAGCACCTGGTATGAAATGTTTCCCCGCTCCGCTGCCACCGAGCCCGGACGCCACGGCACTTTTAAAGACGTGGAGGCCCGTTTGCCGTATATCGCCGGCATGGGTTTCGACGTGCTCTATCTGCCGCCCGTCCACCCCATCGGCCGCACCAACCGCAAGGGCAAAAACAACAACCCCGTGGCTGAACCTGACGACGTGGGTTCTCCTTGGGCCATCGGCGCCGCAGAGGGCGGCCATAAGGCGGTGCACCCGGATTTGGGCACCCTGGAGGATTTTTGTCGTTTAGTGGAGAAAGCACGGGAGAAAAATATCGAGGTGGCCCTGGACCTGGCCTACCAGGGGTCGCCGGATCACCCCTACGTTAAGGAGCACCCCGGCTGGTTCCGCTGGCGTCCGGACAACACCGTGCAGTATGCGGAAAACCCCCCAAAAAAGTACGAAGACATCTATCCCTTTGACTTTGAAACCGAGGATTGGCAGGAACTCTGGGAGGAATTCAAGAGCATCGTCCTTTTCTGGATCGAGCAGGGGGTGCGCATCTTTAGGGTGGATAACCCCCACACCAAGCCCTTTCATTTCTGGGAATGGCTGATCAGCGACATCAAAAAGGATTATCCCGAGGTCTTTTTTCTGGCCGAGGCCTTTACCCGGCCCAAGGTGATGTACCGTTTGGCTAAATTGGGTTTTTCCCAATCTTACAACTACTTTGCCTGGCGCCACACCAAGTGGGATCTGGCGCAATATCTCACGGAACTCACCCGCACCGAAGTGCGGGAGTATTTCCGGCCCAACCTCTGGCCCAATACGCCGGACATCTTGACGGAGTACTTACAGTTCGGCGGCCGCCCGGCGTTCATGATCCGACTGGTGCTGGCCGCCACCCTGGGGGCCAGTTACGGCATCTACGGCCCGGCCTTCGAACTCTGGGAGACCCGCCCCCGGGAGCCCGGCAGCGAAGAATATCTGGACTCCGAAAAATATGAGATCAGGCACTGGGATCTCGAAAGGCCTGACAGCCTGAAAGACTTCATCGCCCGGGTGAACCGCATCCGCCGGGAGAATCCGGCGTTGCAGCAGGATTGGAACTTACACTTCTATCCCGTGGACAATGAGCAGCTCATCTGCTACAGCAAATTTTCCGGAGACCTGGCCAATAACATCCTGGTGGTGGTGAACCTGGACCCCCACCACACCCAGGGGGGCTGGCTGGAGTTGCCGCTGGGGGAACTGGGCCTGGACTCCGGCCAACCCTACCAGGTGCACGATCTCTTGGGGGAATCCCGGTTTCTCTGGCACGGCCCCAGAAACTATGTGGAACTGGACCCCAAGGTGGCCCCGGCTTACATCTTCCGGGTGCGCCGCCGGGTGCGCACGGAACGGGATTTTGATTATTATTTATAGAGACGATCCTAAGAAACTGGAGCTTGAGACTTCCGCGAAAGGCCCTCTTCTGTCATTCTGAACGGAGCGTAGCGGAGTGAAGGATCTCATCTTTGGCAGCCCAGTTTTTCCAGGCCATGCCGATGCTTACAGCCAGATAGGAAATTCCGGGCGCTAAATGCGAGATCCTTCGCTCCGCTCAGGATGACAAAAAAGGCATTTTCGCAGAGGTCTCAACTTTGAATCTTGAACTTTGAACCAGGAACTTTTTTAACGAGCATTAACGAACATGAGCAAAAACAAGTACTCAAGTCAAGTGGCTGATGACCCTTTGTGGTATCAGGATGCCATCATCTACGAACTCCACGTCCGTTCCTTTTACGACAGCTACACGGACGGGATCGGGGATTTCCAGGGACTCACCGAGAAGCTGGATTACCTCCAGGACTTAGGTATAACCGCCATCTGGCTCTTGCCCTTTTACCCTTCGCCCTTAAGGGATGATGGCTACGATATCGCCGACTATCGGGGCATCCACGAGAATTATGGGAATCTGCGGGAATTCAAGACCTTTTTAAGGGAGGCCAAGTATAGGGGCCTGAAGGTCATCACCGAGTTGGTGATCAACCATACTTCCAACCAGCACCCCTGGTTCCAGCGGGCCCGACGGGCCGCGGCGGGGAGCCGCCACCGCCAGTATTACGTCTGGAGCGACACCCCCAAGAAATATCCGGAAACCCGCATCATCTTCCAGGATTTCGAGACCTCCAACTGGGCCTGGGACCCGGTGGCCCGGGCCTATTACTGGCATCGCTTTTACTCCCATCAGCCGGACCTCAACTTCGACAGCCCGGAGGTTCGCAGGGAGATACTCCGGGTCCTCAATTTCTGGCTGAGCCTGGGGGTGGACGGCTTACGCCTGGATGCCGTGCCCTATCTTTATGAGCGGGAGGGCACCAACTGCGAGAACCTGCCGGAGACTCACGAATTTTTAAAAGAGCTTCGGGCGCACGTGGACGCCAGATTTAAAAACCGCATGCTCCTGGCGGAGGCCAACCAGTGGCCGGAGGATGCCGCGGCCTACTTCGGCCAGGGCGACGAATGCCACATGGCCTTTCATTTCCCCCTCATGCCCCGGATGTTCATGGCCCTGCGCATGGAGGACCGCTTTCCCATCATCGACATCCTCCAGCAGACCCCCCAGATTCCCGCCAATTGCCAGTGGGCTCTCTTCTTAAGGAATCACGACGAACTCACCCTGGAGATGGTCACCGACGAGGAGCGGGACTACATGTACCGGGTCTATTCCCAGGACCCCCAGGCCCGCATCAATCTGGGTATCCGCCGCCGTCTGGCGCCCCTATTAGGCAATCACCGGCGGCGTATCGAACTGATGAAGTCCCTCCTTTTTGCCATGCCCGGCACTCCGGTCCTCTATTACGGCGATGAAATCGGCATGGGAGACAATATCTTTCTGGGCGACCGGGACGGGGTGCGCACGCCCATGCAGTGGAGCGCCGACCGCAACGCCGGTTTTTCCCGGGCCAACTCCCAACGCCTTTATCTCCCGGTGAATATCGACCCGGAGTACCATTATGAGGCCATCAATGTGGAGGCCCAGCAGAATAATCCCCATTCCCTGCTGTGGTGGATGAAGCGCCTCATTGCCTTAAGAAAGCAGCACCAGGCCCTGAGCCGGGGGGGCATTGAGTTCCTCTACCCGGAAAATAACAAGATCCTGGCCTTCTTGCGCTGCCATCAAGAAGAATGCATGTTGGTGGTAAATAATCTCTCCCGGTTCGTCCAGTACGCGGAACTGGATCTTTCCGCCCATCAGGGTCTGGTGCCCCGGGAGCTGATCTCCCAGATTCCTTTCCCGGCCATCGGCGAACAGCCATACTTTCTGACCATGGGGCCCCACTCCACCTACTGGTTTTCTCTGGAAGAGCCGCCACCCGCAGAAATACAGCTCACCCCCCGGGAAGCCCGGATTCCCACTTATACGGTAAGCGGTCCGGCGGAGGAGCTTTTCCGGAGGAAAAACCGGCAGGATTTGGCGGCCTTGATCCCCCCGTATCTCACCAGATGCCGTTGGTTCGGGGGCAAGGCCCGTAATATCAAAGCCGCCACCATCACCGAGGTGCTTCCTTTCCCCTACGGCCAGTCGGTGGCCTATTTCACTCTGGTCCGGGTGAGCTATGTGGAAGGGGAGCCGGAAACCTATGTCTTACCTCTGGCCGCAGCCTTTGGCGAACGCGCGGCCCAGGTGGAGGCGGAGTCTCCCCAGGAAGTGGTGGCCCACCTCCGGGGCCAGGCCCAGGAAGGCGTTCTCTTTGAGGCGGTGGGGGATAACAACTTCCATCAAGCCCTTTTGGAAGCCATGGCCCGCCGCCGCCACTTCAAGGCGAATGGTGGCGAGCTGTTAGCCAAACCCACCCAGGTATTCCGCCAGATTCAGCGCTTGATGAAACCGCCGCTGTCCTCCAGCATCATGAAGGCCGAGCAGAGCAATACCTCCATCGTCTTCGGTGACTGGCTCATTTTGAAGTTGATGCGCCGGGCGGAGGAGGGGATGAACCTGGACCTGGAAATAGGCCTCTTCCTGACGGAGAAGAGTTCCTTTGCTTATAACCCCCCCGTGGCGGGATCTTTGGAGTACCGCCCCCTCCAGGGGCAGCCCATCACCCTGGGCATCCTCCACGGCTTTGTTCCCAACCAGGGGGATGCCTGGAAATACACTCTGGACGTCTTGGGCAACTTCTTTGAGGCGGCCCTGGCCACCCAGGCGGAACTGGGGCCGGACCTCCTGCCCCAAAAACCTCTGGTGGAACTGACCAAGCTGGAAGTCCCCGCCCTGGCCCTGGATATGATCGGCCCCTACCTGGAGTCGGCCCGGCTCTTGGGGGAACGCACCGCGGAACTCCACCTGGCCCTGGCCTCCAATTTAGGCGATCCTCTATTCGCGCCGGAGCCCTTCTCCACCCTGTACCAGCGTTCCATTTACCAGTCCATGCGCAATCTCACCGCCCGCATTTTCCAGCTCCTGCGCCAGCGCCTCAAACACCTGACGGCGAAGGGACGGGCTCAGGCCAGGAAGGTCCTGGATATGGAGGAAGAGGTGTTCAACCGCTTCCGGGCCTTGATAGGCAAAAAGATCAAGGCCATGCGCATCCGGGTGCACGGCGATTTCCACCTGGGCCAGGTCCTCTTCACGGGCAAAGACTTTATTATCATCGACTTTGAAGGGGAACCGGCCCGGTCTCTAACCGAAAGAAGGCTCAAACGTTCGGCCCTGAGGGACGTGGCCGGGATGCTGCGTTCTTTCCACTATGCCGCGTACCATGCCATTTATTCCCAAGCCGTGCGTCCGGAAGATATTCCCGCGGTGGAAAAATGGGCGCACTTCTGGCATCTTTGGGTATCCGCGGTGTACCTCAAGACTTATCTGGACCTGGCCGGAGCCGCGGATTTTTTACCCCAGGATGCCGGGGAACTGCAGATTCTTCTCAGTTCCTTGTGCCTGGAAAAGGCGATCTACGAACTGGGTTATGAACTCAATAACCGTCCCGAATGGGTGAATATCCCTCTCCAGGGTATCCTGCAACTTCTGGGGGTTGTTGAATAGACCCCTGTGATGCAAGATTTATCTTGCCCCAAGGGATGGAAAACCCCCCCATCCCCCCTTTAGAAAAGGGGGGAGTTGCAAAGTCCCCCTTTATTAAAGGGGGATTTAGGGGGATTTTTTACCGGGTCGCAGTCAAAGGAGTATAAAACTGTAGGGGCGAACCTTGTGTTCGCCCCATGGCTCCAGGGCGAACACAAGGTTCACCCCTACGGAAAGCATTTCTTTGATGACCAGTTAGTATTAGTTGTCACGATACCAGCTTGATACTCCGGCCTTTTCCCGGAGAAAAATAGGAGCACCATGTCTGATCCAGTACGCTACGATATTTCCTTATTAAGCGAAGATGACATCTATCTTTTTAACGAAGGCAACCATTTCCGGCTTTATGAGAAGTTGGGAGCCCACCTGCTGGAGGCTGAGGGCGAGGCGGGGGCCTATTTCGCGGTCTGGGCCCCCGACGCCAAGCAAGTGGCGGTGATGGGCGACTTCAACCGCTGGAGCAAATCCTCCCACCCTTTAAGCCCCAAGGGCCAGTCGGGCATCTGGGAGGGATTCATCCCGGGAGTGGCCCGGGGCGCCTGTTATAAATACCACATCCGCTCCAAGCACCGGGGTTACCGGGTGGATAAGGCGGACTCCTTCGGATTTTACTTCGAAGGGCCGCCCCGCACCGCCTCCATCGTCTGGGACCTGGATTACACCTGGAACGATCAGGAGTGGATGGCTAAGCGTTACCAGCGCAACTCCCTGGACGCGCCCATCTCTATTTACGAGTTGCACCTGGGCTCCTGGCGGCGGGTGCCGGAAGAGGACAACCGCTCGCTCAACTACCGGGAGCTGGCTCCCCAACTGGCTGAATACCTGCAGCAAACCGGCTTCACCCACGTGGAGTTCCTGCCGGTCATGGAGCACCCTTTTTACGGTTCCTGGGGCTACCAGACCACCGGTTTTTTCGCGCCCACCAGCCGTTACGGCACCCCCCAGGATTTCATGTTCCTGGTGGACTACCTGCACCAACACGGCATCGGCGTCATCCTGGACTGGGTGCCCTCCCATTTTCCCGCGGATGAACACGGGCCCGGCTTTTTTGACGGCACGCACCTCTATGAACATGCCGATCCCCGCCAGGGCTTCCATCCCGATTGGCACAGCTTCATCTTCAACTACGGCCGCGCCGAAGTGCGCAATTTTCTTATCAGCAGCGCCCTCTACTGGCTGGGGAAATACCACATTGACGGCCTGCGGCTGGACGCGGTGGCTTCCATGCTCTATCTGGATTATTCCCGCCGGGAGGGGGAATGGCTGCCCAATATCTATGGAGGCAAGGAGAATCTGGAGGCCGTCTATTTCCTGCGCAAGTTCAACGAGGTGGTCTATCAGGAATACCCCGACGTCCAGACCATCGCCGAGGAGTCCACTGCCTGGTCCATGGTCTCCCGGCCCATTTACGTGGGCGGCCTGGGCTTCGGCATGAAGTGGGACATGGGCTGGATGCACGACACCTTAAAATATCTGGCCAATGACCCCCTGTTCCGGAAATATGCCCATAACACTTTGACCTTCCGCATGCTCTATGCTTCCCAGGAGAATTTCATCCTGCCCCTGTCCCACGACGAAGTGGTGCACGGCAAGGGTTCTTTGCTGCAAAAAATGCCGGGGGACGACTGGCAGAAGTTCGCCAACTTGCGGCTGCTCCTGGGCTATATGTACAGCCAGCAGGGCAAGAAGCTGCTCTTCATGGGAGGGGAGATCGCCCAGTGGTCGGAGTGGTACCATGAGGCGAGCCTGGATTGGCACCTGTTGCAGTATCCGGCCCACCAGGGCATGCTCCGGTGGGTGGAGGACCTAAACCGCGTCTACCGCCGGGAGCCCGCGCTGTACCAACATGATTTCAACCCCGCCGGGTTTGAGTGGATCGACTGCAACGACCTGGACCACAGCGTCATCTCTTTTCTCCGCCGGGGGGTAAACCCCGAGGAAATGATCCTGGCGGTGGCCAACTTTACGCCCGTGGTGCACCACAACTATCGGGTGGGGGTCCCGGCCGGCGGCTTCTGGCAAGAGATCCTGAACAGCGACAGCCAGGAGTACGGGGGCAGCGGCCAGGGCAATTTGGGGGGGATGGATGCCGCGCCCCTGCCTTTCCATGGTCGCTTCCACTCCCTGAACCTCACCCTGCCGCCGTTAGGGATAGTCTTTTTTAAAGTGATATGATTTCCTCGTAAAAATCCAAGGTTTGCCGGGCCACCTGCCGCCAACTGAAAATCTCCTCCACCCTTTTCCGGGCTTTTTCGCCCATAATCCGCCTTTTTTCCGGATTGGAGAGCAGCGTTTGCATGGCCGCGGCCAGGTTCAGGGCCAGGGCGGCTGCGGCCTGGGGTTCGTGCTCCCCGGGGCAGTGGTGCTCCAGGGGCACCAAGAGCCCGGTTTCTTCGGGCACCACCACCTCCTTGATGCCGCCCACCGCGGTGGCCACCACCGGGGTGCCGCAGGCCATGGCTTCCAGGTTGATGATGCCGAAGGGTTCATAAATGGAAGGGCAGACAAAAATGGCGGCCTGGCTGTAGAGGGGGATGATATCGTCCACGGGCACAAACCGGGAGACATGGATAATCTTGAGACCGTTTCTATTTCTTAACTCCTCGATGCGCCGCTCCACCTCCCGGCCCAATTCCTCCGTATCCGGGTCGGTGGCGCAGAGCACCACCTGGACGCCGGTTTCCAGGTGGGCCGCGGCCCTCAGCAGGTGCATGATGCCCTTCTGGTGGGTGATCCGGCCCACAAAGAGGATATAGGGGATCTTCGGGTCGATCCCGTATCTCGCCAAAACAGCAAGGTTGGGAGTAGGTTTATACTTCTCCACGTCCACGCCTTTAAAAATGAC
>JAQTXE010000156.1 GCA_028688935.1 Syntrophales bacterium | reverse complement strand
TGGATTATATTCCCTGATTTTTCGGCCCAGGCAGTTCGGCTTGGGCCCACCGGCCCTTAGCCCCCTCCCCCAAAATTCTTCACTACTCCGGCCCGCACACCCGGTTTTTTCCGGTTTGTTTGGCCTGGTAGAGGGCGGCGTCCGCGGCTTTCACCAGGGTCTCCCCGTCCATTCCCGGCCCCAGTTCCGCCACGCCGATGCTGACCGTGAAGTACAGTTGCCGCTCCGGCAGGTCCACCGGGATGTGGGAAATCCCTGCGCGCAATCGTTCCGCGGAAATCTTGGCCTGTTGGGCTTCCGTCTCCGCCAGCAGGACGACAAACTCTTCCCCGCCGTAGCGGCAGACCAGGTCGGCCTGGCGCACCGCGGCCTGGAGATAATTCCCCAGGGCCTTCAGGACCAAATCTCCCACCGGGTGCCCCAAGGTATCGTTCACTTTTTTGAAATCATCGATGTCCAGAAAAAGTAAAGATAAGGGGTGTTGGTAGCGGCGGGCCAGTTCCACTTCCCGGTGCAGCACTTCCCAGAAGTAGCGATAGTTATACAAACCGGTGAGGCCATCGCGAATGGCCATGCTGCGCACCTGCTCATAGAGTATCAAATTCTTAAAGGCAGCCCCTCCCTGGAGCACGAAAATGTGGAAAAGCTCGCTTTCTTCCGGGGTGAAGGGGGTTTCCCGCCCCGCAGCCACCAGACCCGTGACCTCCCCGGCCTGGACCGGAGCTTCGAGCATGGCTGGCAGCGGGCCCTGCCGGTTACCCGGTTCCTGGGTGGCGGTGCCCCTCCAGTAAGGCAGCCAGTCATGGAGGCGGCTTTTCAGCCACGAGATAAAAGCTTCAAAGGTATCTTCGTCCACCCCCGGATGACGGCGGTAGGCATCCGGGGGCAGTTCCTCCCCGCCTCCCCTGAGCTCCAGCCCCAGCACTGCCAGGGGCAGACTCTCCAGGATGAGACTGAACATGCCCTGGATAATCTGGGGCCCGGTCAAAGGGCCTGCCAGGGTCTCGCCGATACGCCGGATCTGGGTGAGTTCCGCGGCCCGGCGTTGGGCCAGTTCTTCCTGGGCCTGGCTCAAATTCTCCAGGAGGAGGCGGTTGGTCTGGGCCAGGCGGCGGCGTTCCAGGGCCCGGTTGATCACGGCCTGGAGGTCAGCCAGAATGAGGTCCGATTTCAGCAGATAGTCGTAGGCTCCCAACCGCAGAGCCTGCACCGCGCTCTCCAGTCCGGCGTGGCCGGTGAAGAGAATGACCTCGGTCTCCGGGGAATAATCCTTGATATGGGAGAGCAGTTCCAGTCCGGAGAGGCCCGGCAGTTTCAGGTCCAGCAGGGCCAGGGTGAATTCTTCCGCGTCCAGCGCGGCCAGGGCCTGTCTGCCGTCCGTGACGGCGTGCACGGCGTAACCCTGCCCCTCCAGGAACTCGGTAAGCGCGCCTAAAATCGAGGGATCATCGTCGGCTAACAGGATTGTTTCAGCCGCCATTTTGCCAGCCTTCCCCGGAGATGATGGTGTCCTGATGGAAACACTGGTCGTCCCGTTGGGGGTAATCCAGATTGTAGTGGAGCCCCCGGCTCTCTTTGCGGCGCAGGGCCATGCGGATGATGAGATCGGCCACGGTGGCGATGTTGCGCAATTCCAGAAGATCGCTGGTAATCAAAAAATTCCAGTAATATTCCTGAATCTCTTGCTGGATCATATCAATCCGGTGTTGGGCCCGGAGCAGACGCCGGTCCGTGCGCACAATACCCACATAGTTCCACATGCAGCGGCGGATTTCATCCCAGTTGTGGGTGACCACCACCGCTTCTTCGCTGTCCGTGGCCCCGTAGGGGTTCCACTCCGGCACTCCCCCCACGGCCGCGGCCTGCAAGCCGGGTAGTTCTTCTTTGGCCGCCAGGGCCGCTTGGTGGGAAAAGACCAGGGCTTCCAACAGGGAATTGGAGGCCAGGCGGTTGGCCCCGTGCAGCCCAGTCATGGACACTTCGCCTACGGCATAGAGGTGGGAAATGGAAGTGCGCCCGAAGGCGTCCGTCACCACCCCGCCGCACATGTAATGGGCCGCGGGCACCACCGGGATGGGTTCCTTGGTGATGTCGATGCCGAATTCCAGGCATTGTTGGTAGATGTTGGGGAAGCGTTGGCTGACAAAGTCCGGGGCCCGGTGGCTGATGTCCAGATAAACGCATTCTTCGCCGCTCTTCTTCAGCTCCAGGTCGATGGCCCGGGCCACGGTGTCCCGGGGCGCCAAGTCCTTCAAAGAGTGGTATTTCTCCATGAAGGCTTCGCCCGAACGGGCTTTCAGGATGGCGCCCTCCCCCCGGAGGGCCTCGGAGATGAGAAAGTTCTTGGCTTCCGGATGAAAGAGGCAGGTGGGGTGGAACTGCACGAATTCCATGTTGCCGATGGCGGCCCCGGCCCGGAAAGCCATGGCTACGCCGTCGCCGGTGGCGACGTCCGGGTTGCTGGTGTAAAGATAGACCTTGCCCGCGCCGCCGGTGGCCAGCAGGGTGATGGGCGCGGTGAAGGTGTCCACCTCGCCGGTGTGGCAATTGAGGATATAGGCCCCCAGGCAGTTGGCCTCCCGGTTGACTACGGACCGGCCCCGGCGCACCACCCGCTCTTCGGTGATGAGGTTGACCCCCATGTGATTTTCAAAGACCTGGATATTGGGGTGGGCCAGCACCTTTTCCGCCAGGATGCGCTCCACTTCCGCGCCGGTCATGTCATGGGCGTGGATGATGCGCCGGTGGGAATGGCCCCCTTCCCGGCCCAGATCAAAGCCGTTGTCCGCGCCCACGTCGAAATGGGCCCCCAGGTTCACCAACTCGGCGATGCGCTCCGGTCCCTGGCGCACCACCAGCCCGACGATATCCGGATGGGACAGGCCCTCCCCCACGGTGAGGGTGTCCTGGATGTGATATTCAAAGCGGTCATCCGCCCCCAGGACCGCGGCAATGCCCCCCTGGGCCTTGCTGGTGGAGGTCTCCTGCAAACCCCGCTTGGTCACCAGATTCACGGTGGCGAACTCCGCCACCTTCAGGGCGTAACCCAAGCCCGCCAGCCCCGAGCCCAGTACCAGAACATCCGATGTTCGCTCCATGGAATTCCTTTTCGAGATGCTATCAGCTATCAGCGGTCAGCTTTCAGCTTATTTATAAAAGAAGGGTAATTTAGCGCGCACTGTGCACCGAAATTCTAAAAATTGATGCTTATTGCATCGTACATTTATTAACCAATACGTTGCCCATCTTGCCCGAAACTTCACCCTTTACTTTTACATATTGTCCCTTTGATAGCTGTGCAACAAGATATTTCTGATCTTTTGTAAACGTGCATTGTACACCATCAAGGAAACCTTGTCCGCCTATAACTATATAAGGTTGGTCCATGATATCTTTACCTATATTCCGTATTCTCCCAGAAACGACAACAACACGTCCCTTAAATTTTTCATCCGCCGCTACCTCGTTATTTTTATAATGCTTATAAAGCTCGTGTGCCGATATTATATAACTGGGTGACTGTAATTCAACCTTCTTCCTATCCTTATCCGTATCAATACTGCCTATCGCTAGTAGAATAAAAATTGAAAGGATGATAAAGGATACTAAATGTCTTTTAATATTTTTGTTCATAATGTCCTCCTGACAGCATTAGTAAGTTTAATCCCTAAACCTATAGTAGTAACGATTAAAAGAGTTATTAGATCAATTATGTCAAATGTGCCGGGCACAATCTCGAATTTTTGTAAGACCTCGGCAATCACGGAAATAAGCGGAACACACCAGAACCACATGTAACGTAACCGACACGGTGATCCCCACCAAACAATCCTCGTAATTAAGAGATAGGAAAGAACCCAAAGAGCGAATGGCATGGAATAAACAATTAAAGGTGGATTAAAGCTATTGATTAATCGATAATGGAAGCGGAGAAGGTCTATTGTTGTCATTAATCCAAATTTGTCGGCCCAATGAAACATTAATAGAGAGGTAGGACGCAGAAGCAAATAAATAGATGCCCCTAAAAAAAGAAGTATAACCCCAAAGCAAGCAATTATCTTTTTTCTAAGCATTGTTTTATTTAGACTTAAACATTATTTTTCTCGTTCCCAAGCTCCGCTTGGGAATGCCTTACCCGCTAAGCTAAGCTTAGCGAATACCTGCGTTCCCAAGTTTAACTTGGGAACGAGGGGAATTAATTTCAAACTTCTGCGAAATGCTTTCAAGTTGTCATCCTGAACGAAGCAAAGCGGAGTGAAGGATCTCGCCTTTCGAGATTCTTCGGTCGCTCCACTCCCTCAGAATGACAGAAAAAATCCTTTAGCTGAAAGCTGACCGCTGACAGCTAACAGCTAAATCTTCAACAACCCCGCCAAATTCTTCCCCAAAATCATCTCCCGCCAGTCCTCCGGCAGGTTGGCTTGCTCCATATCTTTTAAGTATCGGGATGCCGGTAGCAAAGGATAATCGCTGCCGTAAAGGACTTTCTCCAGGCCCACCATCTCCGCGGCCAGGCGGTAGATGGCCGGGCGGTAGAGGTAGGGGGAGGCTGCGGTGTCGAAATAGACCCGGTTAAAGACCTCCGGGGCTTCTTTTTTCATCAGGCCGTAGAAGGGGAGGCCGCCCCCCCAGTGGGCCAGAATCCAGTCAACTTGCGGAAAATCCCGGAGAAGCCGATAGACCGCGGCCAGGGAGATGGTCCCCTTCCCCGGATAGTCATGGCCCACCGGATCGTTGATATGCAGCATCAGGGGCACCCGGTAATGCTGGCAGAGTTCGGCGATGGGGGCAAGGTACATCCCCAGGTCTTCCCCCAAATCCTCCAAATACCAAGCCAGTTCCCCTACGCCCCTAAACCCCTCGGCCAGGCAGCGTTCCACTTCCCGGGCCGCGCCGGGCTCGGCCGGGTGAACCGCGCAAAAACCCATGAGCCGTTGGGGCCAGCGGCGTTGGGCCTCCAGGATCACTTCGTGGTGCCGCCGCCAGAGGCGCTCCTGGCGCCAGGGGAAGCCCAGGATCACCGCGGCCTCCACCCCTTGTTCTTCCAGGGCCTTGAGCATCTCCTCCGGCCCCGCCATTTTGGACTTGGGGGACTCGTACAGCAGGCGGAAGGCCGGCTCATCCGCAAAAAAATCCTCCCGCCGCCTACAGATTTCCTCGGGGAAGATATGGGTATGCGCGTCCAGGATCATCTTGATTCTGCCTTGAAAAGATCGGCCTCACGCAAAGACGCAAAGGCGCAAAGTAAGACGCAAAATAATTTATAATTTATGGGTGGACCCCAGGCTCATGAGCAACTGCCTTGAAGTTCAAATTCAAGAAAGATTCAAGGTTCAAAGCAAAGCCTGGGATAACCATCAACTCCCTCTCTCCCCGGCGGGGGGAGAGGGCGGAGGTGAGGGGGGGCGGTAGCGCGTTGGCTTTTTCAGGTAATCATTTACGCAGCTCTGAGGAGTCACCCTCTAATTGCCCTTTTCCCTTTCTCTCCCTCTCTTTTTCATATAAAATGGCTGGGATGTCAATACATCTAAGAATTCTCAAGCTTTTCCTGATAAGTTGTTTCCTGTCCGCCGCCTCCTTCGCCTGGGCCGCGGGCCCCTTCCACTACCGCCTGCCTAAGGGGCCCGGGATCGACCCGGAAGCCGTCACCGTGGTGGGGGAGCCCCAAAGGCACCTCATCGTGCGCTATGAAAACCTCTATAAGATCGCCCGGCAATACGACCTGGGGTTTTGGGAGCTGGCCCGCTACCATCGGAGTTTGGACCACTTCTATCTCCCCTGGGACACCATCATCGGCATCCCCACCCGCTGGATAATCCCCGAGCGCTCCCATTATCCCGGTTACCTGATCAACGTTGCCGAACTGCGGGGTTACCGTTTTTTCCCGGGCAAAAACGAAGTCTACACTTTTCCCCTGGGCCTCGGGGTCCTGGACTACAAGTCCCCCATCGGTAAACACTTCCAGGTCCAGAGTAAATCCAAGAACCCCGGCTGGCGCATCCCCGAAAAACTCCGGGCTAAATACGGCATGTCCTACATGCCACCGGGGGATGAGAATCCCGTGGGCCACCGCTGGCTGGGCCTGTCCCACTACGGCCTCCACGGCACCCACGCGCCCATGGGGGTGGGCCGCCTGGTGAGCCACGGCTGTATCCGCCACTATCCCGAAGACATTGAAAAATTGTTCGATATGACCCCCGTGGGCACCACCGTGGACGTTATCTATGAACCGGTAAAGTTCGGTTTCCTTCGTGGCCGTGTGTTTATCGAGGTCCACGAAGACATCTATTTCAAGGTTCCCAATATGCTGCGCTACGCTTTAAAACGCCTCCATAGCAAGGGCCTGGAAGGGCAGATCAATTGGACCAAGTTCCTCCAGGCCGTGGAAGAACAGAGCGGCGCGCCGGTGGATATCAGTAAGGGAGCGGTGGCTGCGGAGAAGCCTGGAAAGCAAGTAACCAGTAATCAGTGATCAGTTGCTCTAGCTGATTACTGGTCACTGTTCGCCACCCTAAATCCTGCCCCCAGCAAATTATGGAAGTTGACTGGCTCATCCACAACGCCCTGGTTCTGACCCTGGAGCCCGGGTCCGCGCCTATACCCCAGGGTTATGTGGCCGTTAAGGGCCGCCAGATCGCCGGGGTGGGGCAATTGGCCTCCCAGGAAGGGGTGGAAGAACGTGGAACAACCGCTCCCGGCTGTTCCTTGGCAGGCGAGGGCGCCTGCCCCACATCTCCCGGTCTTCCCTTCCCACCCCCGCCCCCCGCCCGCCACCTCCTGGACGCCCAAGGCGCCTTGGTAATGCCGGGGCTAGTCAACACCCATGCGCATGCGGCCATGGTCTGGTTCCGGGGCCTGGCTGACGATCTCCCCTTACAGCCCTGGCTCCAGGACTTTATCTTTCCCGCGGAAGCGGGCTGGCTCGACGCTAACCGGGTTTATTGGGGAACGCTTTTGGCCGCGGCGGAGATGATCAAAGGCGGCACCACCACCGTGGCCGACAGCTATTTCTATGAGAGCGAATGCCGCCGGGCCCTGGCCCAGGCCGGGTTGCGGACGGTGACGGCCCAGGGGGTGGTGGACTTCCCGGCCCCGGGCATCCCCGATCCCCGGGATAACCTAAAGGTGGCCGCCGCGTTTGTGGAGTCAGGGGCTGACTTCGACCCGGACCTCATCACTTCCACCATCTTTTGCCATGCCCCCTATACCTGCGGCCCGGAGACCCTGCAACAGGCCAAGGCCATAACGCGCCGCCGGGGTTTGCCGTGGTTCATCCACCTAGCGGAGACCCGGCAGGAAGTGGAGGAATTGCAGCAACAACAGGGCTTAACTCCCGGGGTCCACCTGGACCGCCTGGGGTTGCTGGATGAACTGACGGTGGCGGTGCACGGGGTCTGGCTGCCCCCGGAAGATCTGGAACTCCTGGCCCGAAGGGGGGTCAAGGTCAGCCACTGTCCGGAGTCCAACCTGAAGCTGGCCGCGGGGGTGGCTCCCATCCCGGAACTGTTGGCCCTGGGGGTGAGAGTGGGTCTGGGGACCGACGGGGCCGCGTCCAACAACGACCTGGACCTCATGGGGGAGATGAGTCTGGCGGCCCGGCTGCACAAGGTCTGGCAGCGCGACCCCACGGTTTTGCCCGCGGCCCAGACGGTGGCTCTGGCCACCCGGGAGGGGGCCGGGGTCCTGGGCCTGGCGGACAAAACCGTCACCCTCACCCCCGGCAAGGACGCGGATCTGCTAGTGCTGGACCTGAACCAGGCCCACCTCACTCCGCTGTTTGACCCCTATTCCCACCTGGTCTATGCCGCCCGGGCCGCGGACGTACGACACGTGATGGTGGCCGGGCGCTGGCTGCTCCGGGATGGGGAACTCATTACTCTCAACTGGCCCGAAATCGCCGGCCGTATCCGCCTTGAGAGCCGGGACCTGGCTGCGTTTTGCCGAAACCTGCGCTCCCTTTGACCTTACCCTCTTTACCTGCAAAAATTTGCATATATATTAATAGGTAACTGAAGAAGGACTGAGTGCGCAGTTAGTGGCGGGCTTAAGAAAACAGGAGCTGTCGAGCCCTTCTTTTCTTACTGTTTTGGGCTTACTCCAACTGCCTCCCGCCCGGCCAGCACTATTTTCAGCCTTAGGAGCATCATGGCCAGAACTCCATCCCTGACGCCGTCGCCTTTTGCAGAACGGCTCCACTCCCTGTTGACCACCGGAGAGGTTTTGCGCCTGATCAATGACATCACCACTTGCGAAGTGGTGGCCGGGGGGGAGCATCCCCGGGACGCCGTCCCCCTGGAAGCCAAAGGGGTGGATCTCTTCCCCTGTTTTGCCGACTATTTCCAGCGCCAGCCCCTGGAGATCCGGGGCACCATCTATCCCAATCTCTCTCTTAGGGACGTGGAAGGATTGTCCCATTTGCTCCGTCTGGAAATAGGGGACGCGGCAGTGGACCTCTGGCTGCGCACTCCCCAGCCCACCTTCCTCCTCTCCCCCTTCCACATCCGCTTTCTCAGCATCCTCTTCGGACGTTTGCTCCTCCACCAATTGTCCCTGGCCCCCGGCGGCCCTCACGACCTGGTGGCTTTTACCCCTTATTCCTTGGAAGAACAAGTGGTGGCCGGCTATCTGCAAAGCCTGGAATGGGCCCCCTGCGCCACCATCAAGCTGGACGCCCAAGACAATCCTTATATCGGCTCCATGCTCCACACCGCCGCGGATTTGCGGCGCTGCGAATTTCCCGGCAGCAGTCGGGAAGAAGCCATTATCCGGGGCTGGCGCCTCTTTAAAAGGTTGCTCTATTATTCCATCGAAGGTGAGCGGCTGACCACCGGGTTTGTCTTTCTCGCCGGGGTGCAACCCCTGGAATACTACCAGAGGGGCTACCCCAACCTGCTGCTCTACCAGGAAGATCATTATGCCTCTCTGGACGAAGGGGAACAGTCCATCAAACAATTTCTCCTCAACGCCGATGGCCGCAACACCTTTCTGGCCCTCTACCGGCAGCGGATCATCGGTCTTTTGCAACTCACCAAGGGGACCCATCAACAACTGGCCACCACCAGATCCTGGCGTGCGGCGCTGCCACTGGCCACGGTCTCTTACCGGGGCCGCATCAGCTTCTGGTTTGCCCTCAAGGGCCGGCAAAACCCCCGCATTCCCTTGTCCGTCCTGGAATATCGCCACGGCCATCTCCAGATCCCTCTGTTTCAGGACATCTTCTGGCAGGAATTGGAACGCCAGGTAAAAGAAGTCTGCCCGGGTACTCGGTCCCCGGAAATCGCCAGGCTCAAATCCCTGCTGACCCTGGTACGCCACGCCGGTATCGGCAGCATCATCCTCCTGGGCCTGAGCGGGGCGCAACTGGAGGCTGCCGATACTCCCATTGAAAATCAGGTGCGCCTGGCGCAGCCTGTACCCCTCCAGGAACGCTGGCTGCGCCACCTCACCGGCTTGTCCAAATCGGACGGGGCCCTGCTCTTTAACGATCATCTGGAGGCCTGCCAGTTCCGGGCCCGTCTTAAGGCCACCGGCGTCAGCCTGCCGCCGGCCCGAGACGATCTGGGCAGCGGCATCCGCCATCAGGTGACCCGGGAATTCACCGCC
>JAQTXE010000155.1 GCA_028688935.1 Syntrophales bacterium | reverse complement strand
ATGGTGGAGCAGATTCCGGACCCGGAGGCGGACCCCATAATCGTGGAGGCCCCCACTTTTCCCTGGCAGCACGTGCGGCGGGTGGGTGAAGACCTGGTGGCCGGGGAGATGGTCCTGCCGGAGGGCTGCCGCATCACTCCTTGGGACCAGGGGGCCCTGCTGGCCGCGGGGGTGGCCCGGGTGCTGGTGCGCCGCCTCCCCCGGGTGTTCATCATCCCCACGGGCTCGGAGCTGACGCCGGTGGACCAGCTCACCGAGCAGCTTCCTCCGGAACACCTGCCGGAGTTCAACTCCGTGATTCTGGCCGGAATGGTGGCCGAGGCCGGGGGTATCCCCGAGGTCTGGCCCATTGTCCCGGATGATCCCGAAGCCTTGAGCCGGGCCTTAAAAGAGGCGGTGGCCGCCGGGGATGTGGTGCTCATCAACGCCGGTTCTTCCGCGGGCACCGAGGATTACACTTACCGGGCCGTGGCCGCGCTGGGGGAGGTGCTGGTCCACGGGGTCTCCATGATGCCCGGCAAACCCACCCTGCTGGGAGTAGTGGGCGGCAAACCGGTGATCGGCAATCCCGGCTATCCGGTATCCGCGGTGCTCTCCTTCGAAGAGTTCGTGGCCCCTCTGCTCTCCGGGATGGCCGGTCTGTCTCCGGTTCCCCGTCCCACTCTTACGGTGTATCCCGCGCAGAATCTGCCTTCCAAACCCGGGCTCACCGAGTTTATCCGGGCGACCCTGGGCCGGGTGGGGGACAAGGTCATTGCCACCCCCTTGCCCCGGGGGGCGGGGGTCATCACCTCTCTGGTCCGGGCTGACGGCCTGCTGGTGGTGCCGTCGTTGAGCGAGGGCCTGGAGGAAGACCGGCCGGTGACCGCGGAGTTGCTGGTCTCCCCGGAGGACATCGACGGCACCCTGGTGGTCCTGGGGAGCCACGATAATACCCTGGACCTCCTGGGCACCCTGCTCCGCCGCCAGGACCCCCGGCTGCGCCTCTCTTCCGGCCACGTGGGCAGCCTGGGAGGCTTGATGGCCCTGCGCCAGGGGCGCTCCCACCTGGGCGGCAGCCACCTCTTTGACCCGGAGACCAAGACGTATAACATTCCCTACATCCAACGCTATCTGCCGGAGATACCCTTAAAGCTCATCAATCTGGCCTGGCGCCAGCAAGGTTTAATGGTGCTGCCCGGTAATCCCCAAAATATCCATACCATTGCCGACCTGACCCGCCCCGGGGTAAGCTTCATCAACCGGCAGCGGGGCGCGGGCACCCGGGTCTTGCTGGACTACCTGCTCCAGGAAGAAGACTTGGAGGCCAGGGCCATCCAGGGTTATGAACGGGAGGAATATACCCACATGGCGGTGGCGGTGAACGTGCTGTCCGGCACCGCGGACGCGGGCCTGGGCATCCTGGCCGCGGCCCGGGCCCTGGGGCTGGACTTCATTCCCCTCCTGCCGGAACGTTATGACCTGGTGGTGCCGGAGAGCACCTTCGCCGACCCCCGTTTCCAGACCCTCCTGACCGTGATCCGTTCCGCCGCATTCCAGGACGCAGCCCAGGCCCTGGGCGGTTACGATTTACATGATTGCGGGCAGATTCTTTGGGAACAATGAGACCATGCCCCTGCTGCCCCAAGCCAGGCCCGGGAAACGCAGCTTAACCGCAATCTGGCTGCTGCTAATCTGCCTTTGGGCCTTCCCTGCCTTTGCCGCCGGTGACACTCCGGGCCTTACGCCCCCGGTGAACCTCTACTTCTTCTGGGGCCAGGGCTGCCCCCACTGCCTTAAGGAAAAAGCCTTCCTGGAAAAAATAAAGAAGAAATATCCGGGTTTAAGGATTCATAGATTTGAAGTCACCGGCCACCGGGAAAATCTAGAGTTGCTCCAGCGGGTGGCCGGCCGGCTCCAGGTGGAGGTGAGCGGGGTGCCTTTTACGGTGGTGGGCCGGGATTTCCTGGTGGGCTGGCAGTCCGAGGAGACTTCCGGGACTGCGTTGGAGGCCGCCGTTCGCACCAACCTGAAAAACCCCGGCCCGGATATGGTGCAGGAGTCGGGCGGGGCCGGGGACGGTCTCCCGGGAACGCCGGAGAAAAAAGTAATACCTGAGCGCCTCAAAGTGCCCCTCCTGGGGGAGTTGGAGACCAAAGCCCTGTCTTTGGGCCTGTTGACCGTGCTCATCGGCGCCTTAGACGGCTTCAACCCCTGCGCTATGTGGGTGCTCATCCTCCTCCTGGGCTTCCTGCTGGGCATGGAAGACAATAAAAGAAGATGGATCCTGGGGATCACCTTTGTGGCCGCTTCGGCCCTGGTCTATTTTCTCATTATGGTCGCCTGGCTCAATCTCTTCCTGTTTCTGGGGTTCCTGTTCTGGGTCCGGCTGGGCATCGCCCTGGTGGCTCTAGGCGCGGGCTTTTATAATCTCATGGAATATTTCACCAACCCGGCCGGGATCTGCAAGGTCAGCAGCGGGGGGCGCAGGCATAGAATCATTTGCAAGCTTTATGATTTCATTAAGAAAGAAAGTGTTTGGCTGGCCCTGGGGGGCATCGTGCTGTTGGCCTTCGCCGTCAACGTGGTGGAGTTGGTCTGCTCCGCCGGTTTCCCGGTGGTTTATCTGCAAATCCTCAGCCTGACCCCTTTAGCCACGTGGCAGTACTATGCTTTCATTGTTCTTTATATCTTGATCTTTATGCTGGACGATTTAGTCGTCTTTTTCGTGGCTATGATTACCTTCCAGGTCACGGGCATGTCTACCAAATATAAAAGATTTTCCCACCTGATCGGCGGCGCCCTCATGCTCCTCCTGGGCTTTTTATTGATCTTTAAACCGGAGGCGCTGATGTTCGGGTAACAACCGGCTTCCGGGGCAGGAATCCGGAGGCCGCAGAGGCCTGCTCCCGTAACGCTATGGGGCAGATGCGGGGGATGCCGGACGTTGGCCTTTCCCGGGTGGAGAGGGAAATCGCGCCGGAGCATTGTAAGACCGACATGCTGAAGGGGAGATAATCCGAAAGCGAAGGCGGGGCGCCAGGCCTGGTGAGAGGGTTAAAAGGGGAAGATTGCGGAGGCTCGGTTGCCGGTTACCAGAGGCGGACCAGGCAACGCTCCTGGAGCTGATGAACTTCCTCCAGGGCCCCTTTGACTTCCTCCACTTGAAATAGTAATTTTTCCAGGAGCCCTTGGGCTTCCTCGAAAGAGTGAAGGTCCAGCCGGGATGCCTCCTGGTTCTCCAGGGAGATCAGGGACATTACTTCCAGCGGCGGCGGGGTCGTAAGTTTTTTGAGCCTGCGGGCTTGGGTCCCCGAGGCTCCCTGGCCTGTTACTACCTTTATGTTAGGTTCCTCTTTCATATTTCCTCTATCAGGTTGTCCCCCCCCTGATTCAGACCTTGTCCTGCTCTCTTATCGGCTAGTTAGGTTAATTTCTTTAAAAACGTTCTGATTGATAAATATCTTTAATTATAATAAGTTATCCGTAAAAAACGCTTGTCGCGATTGAAGCGGGGAAGAGTTTATGGCTTATTTTCTGGGGCTGACTTTTTTGGCTTATCTTTTGGGGTCCATTCCCTTCGGCCTGGTGGTGAGCCGCTGGCTGGGAGGGCCGGACCCCCGGAGTATGGGGAGCGGCAACCTGGGGGCCGCCAACCTTTACCGCCTCCTGGGCCTGAAAGGCGGGGCCTTAACTTTTTTGGGGGACGCCCTGAAGGGAGCCCTGCCGGTGCTTCTAGCCCTTTTTTCGCCGGGTCCCCAGGGAGCCTGGCGGGACGCCGCGGTGGCGGTGGTGGGAGGAGCCGCAGTGCTGGGCCACGTCTTCCCCTTATACCTGAAGTTCAAAGGCGGCAAAGGGGTGGCCACCGCTTTTGGGGTGGTGGCGGCCCTTAGTCCCTGGGCCGCGTTGACCCTGGTCCTGGTTTATATTCTGGCGTTGGCCCAAACCCGCATTTTTTCTTTAAGCGCTCTCATCTGCGCCTGGCTGCTGCCGGTGGTCATGGGCCTGTTTGCCGCTTCCAAGGCTTACCTGCTCCTGGCCGGATTCCTCTCGGGTCTGGTCCTGATTTGCCACCGGGAAAATCTGGAAAGGCTTTTCAAAGGGGAAGAACCTCGCATATAATAGTGGCCAGTAGTCAGTAGCCAGTGGTCAGTATTCCCGAGTATTTCGCTGAAAACTGATCACTGACCTCTAACCACTGATCCTTGATTACTGATTACTGGCTACTGGCTACTGACTACTGATTGGAGGCATAAAATGCTGGTAAAAGACTGGATGACCAAGGACCCTGTCACTATTACCGATGAAACTTCCATGATGAAGGCCATCCATCTCATGAAAGAGCGGCGCTTCCGGCGGCTGCCGGTGATCCGTCAGGGCAAGCTGGTGGGTATGGTCACCGACCGGGACCTGAAAGAGGCTTCGCCCTCCAAGGCCACCACCCTGGACGTGCATGAACTCTACTATTTGTTGGCGGAGCTGCAGATCAAGGAAATCATGAGCCAAAATCCCCTGGCGGTAGCCCCGGACGATACGGTGGAGCACGCGGCCCAGCTAATGTTGGAGCACACCATCTCCGGCCTGCCGGTGGTGGACGCCGACGGCAAACTCCTGGGGATCCTGACCCAGACCGATGTCTTCCGGGCCTTCATGCACATCGCCGGTATCAGTCAAGGCGGGGTGCAGTATGCCCTGCGCCTTAAAGACACGCCCGGGCTCATCAAGGAAGTAGTGGACCTGCTCCGGAACAAGGGAGCCCGTTTCGTCAGCCTGCTTACTTCTTATGCCACCGCCCAGGAAGGTTTCCGTGAGGTTTATCTCCGGGTCAAGAACCTGACCCCGGAAACGGCCCAGGCCGCCAAGGACGAACTGGCCAGCCGTTACGAACTCCTGTACATGATCCAGGAAGAAGATAAGGGGTAAGACACCCTGAAAAAGAAAGTTACGGTGACGCACCAGCCCCTCACCCCTGCGGCGGCTCCCCCGGAGGTTCGGGCCTACGGCCCCATCAAGTTCATCCCGGGCCGGAAAGGGGGGCGCTACCCCTACTGCCACTCCCTGGTCATCGAGGGGGAAGAGACCTGGGTGGTGGACCCCGCGGGCGATAAAGACTACCTTCGCCATCTGGCCCGGACCCGCCGGGTCACCGCGGTCTTTATCAGCCACTACCATGAAGACCACCAGAAATATAACTATCTTTTCCCTGAGGCCCGGTTTTATGTGCCCGCGCCGGAAGCGGAGGCCTTCAGGTCATTGGAGGCCGCGTTTACCCTGATGGGCCTGGATGACCCCCAGGCCCGGGACTACTGGGGGGAGATCATGGTCCGGGATTTTAATTTCCGCCCCCTGGAAAACCTGGTTCCCTTTGAGCCCGGCCAGCGCTTTAGGCAGGGGGGGATCACCCTGGAGATCGTGGCCGCGCCGGGACATACCCCGGGGCACAGCTGCTTTTACTTTCCCGGACAGGAAGTTCTCTTCCTGGCCGATGTGGACCTTACCCCCTTTGGGCCCTGGTATGGGGGTCAGACCTCTTCCCTGAAGGATTTCGAGGCCACCCTGGAGCGCCTGGCCGGTTTTCAGACCCGGACTTATATCACCGCCCATGAACAGGGGGTTTACCAGGCCGACGAGTTTCAGGAGGCGTTAACCGCTTACCGGCAAAGCATCGCGCAGCGGGATGACCGTCTCCTGAAAATGCTTAAGACCCCGAAAACCGTGAAGCAACTGGCAGATGGCCACTTTTTCTACGGCAAACCCAAAGACCCGCCTTTTATCTACCACCACATCGAAAGGCAGATGCTCACCAAGCATCTGGAGAGGCTGCTGGGCCAGGGCCGCGTCTCCCACGCCGGCGGCGCCTACCTGGCCGAAAAAAGACGTGATGGCGCGTCTTTATCCCGGCTGGGCGAAAAAAACTGCTCTCACCCAAGCCGGTCTCGATGAAATGGCCGCCGCGGTTATTCATCACCATTGGCATGGTGTGTTTTAGTTCATCTCAGCTTGATACGCGGTTTACCCAGGAAGGTGGCATCAGAGAGAGCAAAAATGCCCCGGCCGCGCCAGGCTTTGGGCCTAATCCCCCAAAAGGAGATTAAGCATCCCCGGCAGGGTCCGGCAGGTACCCACTTTTCCGGCATGGCGCAGATCATGACGGAACATGGGCCAAAAGGATTGGGCTAAGCCGCTGGAACCAGCAAGGGCATAGAGCTTTCCATCACTTGATCCCACATAGATGGTGCCGTTGGAGCCGATAGCCGGGGAAGAGTTCACCTGTCCTCCGGTGGTGTAAGCCCATTTCAGGGTGCCGTCCGCATTAACGGCATAGAAGTTGCCGTCAACGGAGCCGGCATAGATGGTGCCGTCGGCGCCGATGGCCGGGGAGGACACATAACTATTCCAGGTGCTGAAGGCCCACTTTTGGGAGCCGTCGGGGTTGAGCGCATAGAGCGTGCCGTCATCCGAACCTACATAGATGGTGCCGTCCGGGCCAATGGCCGGGGAAGATTCCACCAGGGAGGCCGTGGAAAAAGCCCACTTCTGGGTGCCGTTCCTCGGGTTGATGGCATAGAGCTTTTTATCATACGATCCCACATAGATGGTGCCGTCCGGGCCGATGGCAGGAGAAGAATCCACCACTCCTCCCGTGGTAAAGGCCCACTTAAAAGTACCGTCAGGGTTGATGGCATAGAGATTCTTATTAAAGGACCCCAGATAGATGGTCCCGTCGGGTCCGATGGCGGGGGAAGAAACTCGTATCCATCCACCCATGTCAAAGGCCCACTTAAGAGTGCCGTCGGCTTTAATGGCGTGGAGATAATAATCCCCGGAACCCACATAGATAGTACCGTCGATTCCCACGGCAGGGGAAGAGCCTACCTGACCCCACGTGGTAAAGGCCCACTTTTGGGTGCCGTTGGGGTTGAGCGCATAAATCTTGCCGTCATCGGACCCCACATAGATGGTGCCGCCAGGGCCGATGGCGGGGGAGGAAACCACTGCGGAGCCGGTGGCAAAGGCCCACTTTTTAGTGCCGTCGGAGTTAAGCGCATGGAGCTTACCGTCATTGGACCCCACGTAGATGGTGCCGTCGCCGGCCAGGGCCGGGGAAGATAATATCCCGCCGCCGGTGGTAAAAGCCCAGTTCTTGATGATAATCTCAAATCTGCCACTATGGTTCGGATCGTGGCGGAACATGGGCCAGTTGTATTTCGCCACTTCCAGAGAACCGCTATAAACGGCATATAGTTTTTTATCCCCTGACCCCACATAGATGATGCCCCCGGGACCAATCACCGGGGAAGAGATCATTGGACCTTCCGTATCAAAGGCCCATTTCTGGGTGCCGTCCGGGTTGAGAGCATAGAGATGGCCGTCATTTGACCCCACATAGATAGTGCCACCGGCGTCCAGGGCTGGGGAAGATGCCACCGCGGCGTTCGTTTCATAGGCCCATTTTTGCGTGCCGTCCGGGTTGAGGGCATAGAGTTGCCCATAACTCGATCCCACATAAATGAGGCCATCCGGGTCAATGGCCGGGGAAGAGACCACCGTCCCCCCCGTGCTAAAGGCCCACTTTCGGGTGCCGTCCGGGTTGACCGCATAGAGCGTGCCGTCGTCTGAACCCACATAGATGGTGCCGTTAGGGCCGATAGCCGGAGAAGAGTTCACTGCTCCTCCGGTGTGGAAAGCCCATTTCTGGGTGCCGTTCGCATTTACGGCATATAAATTGCCATCAAGGGAACCGGCATAGACGGTGCCATCGAGGGCTACAGCCGGGGAGGAAAGATAGCTATACCCGGTGCTAAAGGCCCACTTTTGGGTGCCGTTGGGGTTGATCGCATAGAGCGTGCCGTCATCCGACCCTACAAAGATGGTACCGTCCTGGCCAATAGCGGGAGAGGATTCCACCGGGGCTAACGTAGTAAAGGCCCACTTTAAAGTGCCGTCAGGGTTAAGCGCATAGAGTTTTTTATCGTAGGACCCGGCGTAGATGGTGCCGTCAGGGCCAATTGCCGGGGAAGATTCTACAATCCCACCAGTAGTAAAGGCCCACTTTTGCGTGCCGTTTGAGTTGACCGCATAGATCTTGCGATCCCACGATCCCAGATAGACGGTACCGTCGCTGCCCAGGGCCGGGGAAGAAAACCCCACATACCCGCCCATGGTAAAGGCCCACTTTTGGGTACCGGGTGCTGCTGATCGAGCCTGTCCCCCGGCCGACAGAAAAAAGATCACCAAGGAGATTCCGAGAAAAGCTTTCTTCTTCATAGATCTAAACCTTAACTAGTCGATAAACATACAAAACCTTGAAAAGACGATAACTCAGATGGGTTAGTTTTAACAGTTATCATCCCGTGAAGTATTCTCACGCTGCCGGCGTTAATTTTAGCCAACTTAGTAAATAATGCTGTTTGAGACCTCTGGAAACCATAGAAAATACTCAAAAGGGTCTGTTATTCTAGCATAATCCTCTCTGGGGCGGTAGAATAACATAAATTTTTTTGAAAAAGAAAGTTTTTCCTAAACTTTAGGAGCACCACAGCCCTATAATTTAGATACTTTTGTATATTATGGACCTTTTCCCATTATAACCTCAGGCAATATCATTAGACGGTAAATTAACAAAACTAGGCGGTAATAGAGGTTTGTTTGACAGGTATTTAACTTCTCTTAAAAATAAATCAATTACTGTTATGGTATGATTATACGAATAAAGCCTTGGCGGGGGCCGGTACGCCAAACCTGAAAAGAAAGCAGGTGGGAGGTAGAGGTTGTCTGGTTAAACTTCACCATCATTGCTTAAGAAAACCTGTCATAGCAATAAATCTAGTCCGGGGTGATTCAGGAATGTTGCTCGATCACTTGATCTTTGCTTAAGGCTGAGAGCTGCTAGCGAAAAGCCCATAATCTTATCTCGCTTAACGCCTTTCTACTGTAACTCCTCCCCCGTTAGGACCTTCAAAGCCTGGACGTAGCGCGCCCGGGTGTTGGCGATGACGTCCGGCGGCAAGGGCGGCGGCGGCGGTTTCTTGTTCCAGCCTAACGATTCCAGGTAATCCCTTAAGTATTGCTTGTCGTAGCTCTTTTGGGGGCCGCCGGGCCGGTAGTCCTCCTGTGGCCAGAACCGGGAGGAGTCCGGGGTCAGGACTTCGTCGATGAGCAGCAATTTCCCCTCCACCAGGCCGAATTCGAACTTGGTGTCCGCCAGGATAATCCCCCGGGGCTCGGCCCAGGCCTGGGCCCGGAGGTAGAGAGTGAGGCTGGCCTCCTTTACTTTGGCTGCCAGTTCCGGGCCGATTTTCCCGGCCATGGTGTCAAAAGAGATATTTTCGTCGTGTTCCCCCAACTCCGCTTTGGTGGAGGGGGTAAAGACGGGCCGGGGCAGGCGGGCCGACTCCACCAGTCCCGGAGGCAAAGCCAGGCCGCCGATGCTGCCGCTTGCCTGATATTCCGCCCAGCCGGAGCCGGCCAGATACCCCCGGACGATGCACTCCACCGGCAGGGGCCGGGTCTTTTGCACCAGCATGGCGCGGCCGGCCAACAGGGCCCGGTGGGATTGGCAGGGGGCGGGAAAATCCTCCACGTTGAGAGAAAGGAGATGGTTGGGGACCACATCCGCCAGGCGCCAGAACCAGAAGGCGGAAAGACGGGTGAGGATAAGTCCCTTATCCG
>JAQTXE010000154.1 GCA_028688935.1 Syntrophales bacterium | reverse complement strand
ATCTCTTGACTGCCAAGATCATCTATATTATGTTTCTTACAACGAACGGGCTGAAATGATAGATTGAGCGGGCATAGCTCAGCTGGTAGAGTACAAGCTTCCCAAGCTTGGTGTCGCGGGTTCGAATCCCGTTGCCCGCTCCAGCCCGGGGGGCGAGGGGGCGAGAAGGGGGGCCTGAAGAAAGGCCGAACCCTGAAGGCCCAGCCACCGGGCGACCCGCTTCCCCCATCGAGGGGGCCGGACTTGAGTTAGGGGCGAGAATCCGGCTTGCTTTGACGGGCGGAGTTAAGTAGTTGACTCTCTGGGGTGCCCCGAGATTAAACATTAGTCTTGGATTTTCCCGGAAGTGGGCCGCGGCCCGCTTTTTTTTGTGCAGTAAGCTGTTTAGTGATGTTTAAGGATTGCGTGAGGCCCAGGCAAATGAAAGGCATACAATTTGTGGTGGACGATGCCGGTAAGAAGAAGGCGGTGCTCATTGACCTGGCGGAATGGGGCGAGGTCTGGGAGGATTTTTATGATGTCCTGGTGGCCCGCTCCCGGGAAGACGAACCCACGGTAGATTGGGAAGTTTTAAAGGCCGAAATGGCGGCAGAGGAAAGCAAGACTGGGTGAATTCCATATTACATTTAGGACTTCCGCTGCCAAGGAATTTCGCTCCTTGTCTCCAGACTTGAAAGGACGCATTGCCCGCGTGGTTGAAGCTCTTGGGGATAGACCGCGTCCTGCTGGAGTACGTAAGCTTCAGGGACATGAACGGCTCTACCGGATTAGACTGGGTCACTATAGGTTGGTTTACGAGATTGATGACAACCAAAAAATAGTCAGAATCACTCAGATCAGGCACCGCCGGGATGCATACAGGTAGTAGGAAAAGCATTTTGCGTATTTGGGACCTTTCCCCGGAATTACTCTGCCGCCAGCATTTGTTGGGGGAGCACCGGGAGTTGCATGCCCTGTGGGTGATTCTGACCAAAGAGAAGAAAGGTTTTGCCCGGCATCCGGAGACGGTGCGGTGGCGGGGGAAGCTTAAAGCGCTGTATCAGCGCCACGAGGCCTTGGTGGCGGAGATGGGACGCCGGGGCTACCGGCATCAGACGCCGCTCCCCGCAGCCGAGGCCGTGGGGCTGGCGGAGCAAAAGGAATACAAGGATACCCCTGCGGAGCAGGTGCGGATTCTTAAGGATAAAGGTTGCGGCTGCCGGGTGTAAAAGTGAGGGCGCCAAGCCGCACAGGCTGGAAAGCCTGTGCCACCAGATTCGTAACGAAGCTGCGCTCCGTTCAGAATGACAACCTAATTGGCAAGTTTTTAACAGAAAACAGAAAACAGAAAACCGTATTTAATGGCAACTACTGCAGAAATTAAGGAAAAGTTAGAGGAGCTGATCCAGCCGCTGTTGGAGGCCCAGGGCGCGGAGTTGGTGGACCTGGAGTTCAGCAGGTCCCGGCGGGGGCGGAGTGTGCTGCGCCTGTTTGTGGACCGGCCCGGGGGAGGGATCACCCTGGATGACATCGCCCGGGTCAGCCGCTTGGTGGGGGGCCTGTTGGACGTCTACGACCTGATCCCTGAGTCCTACCACCTGGAGGTCTCCTCTCCGGGGCTGACCCGGGAGCTGAAAAGCCTAAGGGACTATCAGCGCTATATCGGCAGGTTGGTGCGCATCACCACCCATAGCGCCCTGGAAGGAAAACAGGTTTTCCGGGGAATTCTCCAGGGGCTGGAGGATGACGCGGTCTGCCTCCAGGAAGGGGAGGCCGTTTATCGCCTGCCCCTGCCGGAGGTCGCCAAAGCGCGGCTGGATCTGGACCTGAAAAATAACCTCAAGGGGGACAAGGATCTCTCATGAATTTGGAATTACGGCGGATTATCGACCAGGTAAGCCGGGACAAAGGCATTGACAAAGAATTGCTCATCGGGGCCATCAAGGACGCCATCCGCTCCGCGGCCAAGAAGAAATACGGGCCCCGCATGGACATCGAAGTGAGTTACAAGGATGAGACCGGAGAAATCGAGGTCTTCCAGTTCAAGGAAGTGGTGCCCGTGGTGACCGATCCCCATCGGGAGATAACTTTGGAGGAGGCCCGTAAAGAGGACCCGGAATGCGAGATGGGGGACAGCCTGGGCTTTAAGATGGACGCCTCGGCGTTCGGGCGCATTGCCGCGCAATCCGCCAAGCAGGTGATCATGCAGCGCATGAAGGACGCGGAGCGGGACCTGGTCTATGACGACTACAAAGACCGCAAAGGGGAGATCATCAACGGCATTGTCCAGCGCCTGGACCCGGAAGGGATCATCGTTAATCTGGGCCGCACCGAGGCCCTGCTGCCGCCGTCGGAGCAGGCCCCCCGGGAAATGTACCACAAGGGTGAGCGCATCCGGGCTTACGTTCTGGAGGTGAAGCGCCAGACCCGGGGTCCCCAGATCATTCTCTCCCGGACCCACCCCCAGTTTTTGGTGGCGCTGTTCGACTCGGAGGTGCCGGAGATTTCCGAGAGTATCGTGCAGGTTCTGGGGTGCGCCCGGGAACCGGGGAGCCGCTCCAAGATCGCGGTGACCTCCCGGGATTCGGACGTAGACCCGGTGGGCGCCTGTGTGGGCCTCAAAGGCTCCCGGGTCCAGAACATCGTCCAGGAACTCCGGGGGGAGAAGATCGACATCATCCCCTGGAACCCGGACCCGGCCAAGTTTGCCACCAACGCCCTGGCCCCGGCTCAGGTGAGCCGCATCATCTTAAATAAGAGCGGTCAGAGCATGGAAGTCATCGTACCGGACGACCAGTTGTCTTTAGCCATCGGCAAGCGGGGCCAGAACGTGCGCCTGGCCTCCAGGCTGGTGGGTTGGAAGATCGACGTCAAGAGCGAATCCAAATATTCCAAGTCCTTGAAGGAAGGTTATCTCTCTTTGCTCAGTATCCCGGGGGTAGGGGAGATCACCGCCAACCTTCTGCATGAAGCCGGTTTTACTTCGGCCCGGGAAGTGGCGGAGACCAACTTAGAGGAGTTGATTCAGAGCACCGGACTCACGGAAAAGAAAGCGGCGGGCCTCATTACCGCGGCCCAGGAGATGATGGCCGCCCCGTCCGGTGAAGAAGAAGCCGGCGCGGCAACGCCAGCCGCGGCGGAAGCCAAAGTAGAAGACAAGCCTGATGAACAGTCGGAAGTTAAAGAATAAATGGTGGAATTTATCCATCAGCCGGGAAATAAGTTGCGGGGGTTAGATCAGTATATGGCAAAAACCAGGATCTTAAATCTGGCCAAAGAATTGAAGGTGGACGTCAAGGTGCTCATGCAGCGCCTCAAGGATGAGATGGGACTGCAGGTGGACAATTACCTCAGTTCCCTGGATGACGCCGTCGCCGGCAGGGTGCGCCAGGTCATGAGCCAGGCGGAACCGCAGATGGAGGAAAAACGGGTGGGAGATAATATCAAGCGCCGCCGCCGGGTAGCGCCGGTGGCCACGCCCTTGCCCGCAGAAGCTCCGGAAGAGCCGGAGCCGCCGTCTCCTCCTCCAGAAAAGGCTCCCAAGGCGCGCAAGGCCAAACCGGCCGTGGCCCGGGTGGTGGCTCTGCCACCCAAGGAGGCCTTGCCGGAAAAGCCGGCGCCGCCTCCCGCCGCGGAAGCCCCGCCGGCGGCGGTTCCAGAGGTAGGGGAGGCAGCGCCCCCCAAGGAGGAAGCCAAAGCGGCATCCCCCGCCAAGGCCGCGACCCCCGCCGCGGACTCCGGAACCGCGTTAAAGCGACAACGGGGCAAGGCCAGAAAAAAAGAGGTTCCCGCCCGGATTATCAGTCTGCCCACAGAACCGGTACCGGCACCGGCACCGGCTGCGGCTGCGCCCCCGCCAGCCGCGGTTCAAAGGGAAGCGGCCGCCGGCCCTCCCTCCGGAGCCAAGCTGGGGCCGGTGGCTAAGCCCCCCACTGAAGAGGAGAAAAAGGGCAAAGCCAAAAAGAAGACCAAGCGCGCGGAGACCACTGAGGCCGCCCGGGCCAAGCCCGTGAAAAAACGGGAAGTCCGGGAACGGGCCGATCTTTACGGCCTGGCCGAAGGGGAGGCCCGCCACCCGGGCCGTAGAAAGGGAATGCGCAAGGCCATTAAAAAGGTCACCAAGGGCGAACTCACCGTCCCCAAGGCCATCAAACGCCGCATCAAGGTGGGTGAATCCATCACGGTGGGCGAATTGGCCAAACGTATGGGCATCAAATCCAAGGAAATTATTAAGCAGCTTTTACAGATGGGGGTGATGGCCAATATCAATTACCCCATTGATTACGACTCCGCGGCGCTCGTGGCCTCGGAGTTCGGGTTCGAGGTGGAACGGGCTACCATGATAGAAGAGGACCTGTTGGCCATCGAACCCCGGGAAATGGGCGAAGCCAAACCCCGGGCCCCGGTGGTCACCATCATGGGCCACGTGGACCACGGGAAAACCTCGCTGCTGGACGCCATCCGTCAGAGCCGCATCACCGCCGCCGAAGCCGGGGGCATCACCCAGCATATCGGCGCTTATCACGTGGAACTTCCGGACGGCCATGGCGACATAGTCTTCTTGGATACCCCGGGTCACGAGGCTTTTACCTCCATGCGGGCCCGGGGCGCGCAGGTCACCGACCTGGTGGTGCTGGTAGTGGCCGCGGATGACGGGGTCATGGAACAGACCCGGGAGGCCATCAACCACGCCAAGGCGGCCGAAGTGCCCCTGGTGGTGGCCGTCAACAAGATCGACAAGCCCAATGCCAATCCGGAGCGGGTCAAGCGGGAGCTGTCCAACGAAGGGGTGGTGTCGGAGGAATGGGGCGGAGACGTCCTCTTTGCCGAGGTGTCGGCCAAGAAAGGGACCGGCATCCCTGATTTGCTGGAGAAGATTATGCTCCAGGCGGAAGTCCTGGACCTCAAGGCTCCCCGGGAAGGCCCGGCCCAGGGACGGATCATTGAATCCCGCCTGGATAAAGGGCGGGGGCCGGTGGGCACCGTGCTGGTGCAAAGCGGTCTCCTCAAGGCCGGGGACTACTTCGTGTGCGGCCCTCAATTCGGCCGGGTGCGAGCCCTGCTCAACGATCAGGGCGAGAAGGTGGAAGAGGTCTATCCGGGGATGCCCGCGGAGGTACAGGGTTTCAACGGTGTACCCGAGGCCGGGGATGAGTTCCTGGTGTTGGAAGACGAGCGCAAGGCCAAGCAGATCGCCATGATGCGGCAGCAGAAGCAGCGGGAAGCGGCTTTGGCCCGCATCAGCCGGGTCAGCCTGGAGAAGCTCTACCAGCGTATCCAGGAAGGAGCCGCCAAGGAGCTGAAGATGGTGCTCAAGGCCGACGTGGCCGGCTCCATCGAGGCCCTGGCCCAATCGCTGTCCGAACTGGGAAGCAAAGAGATCAAGGTCTCCCTGATCCACCAGGGTCTGGGAGAGATCACCGAAAGCGACATCATGCTGGCTTCGGCTTCCGACGCCATCGTCGTGGGCTTCAACGTCCGGAGCAATCCCAAGGCCATGGCCCTGGCCGAACAGGAGCAGGTGGACGTGCGCTACTACGATATCATCTACAAGCTCCTGGAAGACATCCACGCGGCTTTGGAAGGGCTGCTAGAACCGGTGGTGGAAGAAAAAGTCCAGGGCCGGGCCGAGGTGCGCCAGGTCTTTTCCATCACCAAGGTGGGCACCATCGCCGGCTGCATGATCCTGGACGGCAAGGTGGAACGGAACTCCCTGGCCCGGGTGCTGCGCAAAGATAAGGCCGTCGTCGAAGGGGCCAAGATCAATTCCCTGAAGCGCTTTAAAGACGACGTCAAGGAAGTCCTGGCCGGCTATGAATGCGGCATCGGCCTGGATCGGTTCAACGAATTCCAGGAAGGGGACATCATCGAGGCTTATACCCAGGAAAAAGTGAAGGCCGTACTGGAGGCCCCATCATCAAGCCGGGAAGAGAAAGAAGAGCAACCGTAAATGGCCCCAGGCGCTCTAAAGCCTGAGGGAGAAATAAATGATCGTGGCCGCGGCCCGCATCACTTTGCATATTCATGGGAACAACTCCTTGAAGGGGAAGCGCCAGGTGGTGCGGAGCCTGATAGAGAAAGTGCGCCACCGTTTTGCCGTGTCCATCGCCGAGGTGGACAGCCATGATAAATGGCAGCGCGCCGAACTGGGCCTGGCAGTGGCGGGCAATGACGAAAGACTCTTAAGCCAACTGGTGGACCAGGTGATGCATTTCATGGAAAACCAGCACCTGGCGGAGATCATCGACTCCCAGCTGGAACTGGTGCACCTGGAGAAGTGAAGCTGTCCTGAAAAAGTGAAGTGTCACGCAAAGACGCAAAGGCGCAAAGCAAGGCGCAAGAAATGTTTAAAGTTCAAGGTTCAAAGTTCAAAGTTGGGAAATGGCGGTGGCACAGGTTTTCCAGCCCGTGCGAGTTGAGTGGATAAGTTATTATTTATTTTAACGAAAAACCAAAAACGAAAAACGGTATTAACGATGCGGGCCGGAGGCGGCAAAAGGGTGACTCGGGTGGCGGAACTGCTTAAGGAGCAGATCGCCCTGATTCTCCTGCATAAGAGCCATGATCCCCGGCTCCAGGACCTGACCGTCACCGGGGTGGAAATGAGTCCGGATCTGAAACAGGCCCGGGTCTTCTACCTGCTCCGGGAAGGCGCGGATGCAATCCAAGTGCAGGCGGCCTTGAAAAAGGCCCTGGGTTTCATCAAGCAGGAACTGGCCCGGGAGCATATCCTGAGGATCATGCCCGAGTTCTTCTTCCTGCCGGATGCGGGACTGGAGCGGGCTGCCCGGCTGGATGAGTTGCTGCACTCCCTGGAAGTCCCGGAGTCCGGGAAGGAGCCGAAAGGGTAGCCAGGTGCAGGAGATGGCTAGGTGCCGTCAAATAGTGGACTAAGTCCAACCGAGGGATTTTAGCGGGAGGTCATATGGCACCCAAAGTCAGAAAAAAAGCACCAGAGATTATCTTGCGGGAAGGCAAACCTGCTGCGGTAATTTTGGATATCGACACTTACCAGGAGATGCTGGAACGGCTGGAAGATGTTGAAGACCTGAAAATGCTGGCGGAGATGCGGAAACAGGTTCTCAAGTTCAAAACCATAGAAGACTTCACGCAAGAGTATCATTAAGTGCAAGGTGGGTATTGCCAACCGATATCTATATGGATTTAGACTTGTTATAGGCATAAGCCTCCTGAAGCTATGGGCATAATCAATAAGCTTGTCTGCCTGGTTTTTGTTACCGTGTTGGTTGCGGCTGGATCGTCTAGTTTTGCCGGAGACGCACCCGGCAAACTGGCCTTCGTACGGGGAGGCAGCATCTGGCTGGCCCACAGCGACGGCTCCCGGGCCCGGAGGTTGACCCACGCCACCCAGGACCGGCAACCGGCCCTGTCCCCGGATGGCCGCTGGCTGGCCTATGTCTCCGGAAGTGAGGCGAAGAGCGGCTATGGCCGGATATTCTTGATGTCCAGCGGCGGCGGCCGGGCCCGGCTGTTTCTGCCTTTAGGCCTCCAGGGCGGGGAGCATCCGGCGTTCTCCGCCGGCGGCAAGAGCCTGGTCTTCGTGGGTCTGGCCGGCTTGCAGGTGAAAAAGGAGGAGGGCGGGGAACAGAGTTTCGCCACCATGTCGGTGAGTGTGGCGGATGTGAAGGGCATCGCCGTGCGGCAGATTATCAGCAGCCCCAACACCATGTTGGATGCAGGGTATAGGTACAGCAACCCGGCTTTTTCCCCGGACGGTAAGCTCCTCGCCTACCAGGAAAGCGGCAGCGACGTCTCCGGGGGCTTCGTGGTGATCAACCTTAAGGGAGAGAAGGTCTTCAGCTTTCCCCAAAACCGCGAGGATTACACTCCCTATTGGCGGCCCCAGTTTACCCGGGACGGCCAGAAGATTTTGTGTTATTCCCCGGCCACCTCCGAAGACCAGGTGGATACCATTTATCTGGTGGACCTGGCTACGGGTAAAAAGATGGAGGTCGCCGAGGGCAGCAAACCCACCTGGGTGGACCAGGGCCGGGCCATTGTTTTTGAAAGATGGCCCCAGGAGCGCTGGAAAGCCAGCGGCAAGGTGACCGCCGATCTCTGGCGGCTGGAGCTGGCGCCCGGGGCCCAGGCGCATAAGATTATCACCGACGGCCATGAACCTGCAGGGCAGTAGGAGTTCAAGGTTCAAAGTTCGAGTTTCAAGGTCATGCCGAGTATTGGACAGAGAACCAAGAGCTGTCATTCTGAACGGAGTGAGCGGAGTGAAGAATCTCGTATTTGGCAGGGCGCCTTTTCAGGGCCGTGGCGATGATAACCCTGGTTTGGGAATCGCGGACGCTAAAATACGAGATCCTTCGCTGCACTTAGGATGACAAGAAGACGGACTTCCCTAGAGGTCTCAGGTTCAAGGTTCAAAGTTTGGTAAGCAACTTCCGGGAACTTTTGATGATTTGAGGGTAAATCGCAGGCGCAGGAATGACTGGCATGATTAGAAATTCTCAGGAAATATTGAAGACCATCGAAGAAAACCGGGAAAAGATCAAAGGATTCGGGGTAACCCGCCTGGGTCTGTTCGGCTCCGCGGTGCGGGGTGAGGCTACTAATACCAGTGATCTGGACTTTGTGGTGGAATTCGAGAAGAAAACCTTTGATGCCTACATGAACTTAAAGAGATTTTTAGAAGAGTTATTTGGATGCAAGGTTGATTTAGTGATTCAAGATGGTATTAAACCGCGGCTGCGGGAGCCGATATTGAAAGAAACGTTATATCTAACACATTCTTAAGAATATCTTATAGATGAGGATGACACAATGCCACCGCCAACAGCACAAGGTTTCAGAACGGAATTGAACAATATATTTAATGACTTTTTAAAAATTCTCTCATATGAAAAAGCCGTTATAAATATTCCATCTTATGTAGACATAAACTCAGGAGGTTTGCATAGGAGACTGGGTTATTATCCAGGGCCAAATCATAGAATGCCTGATTGTTGTAATGTGATGAATCAATGTATGCAACCTGGCGATATTATAATTGACCAGCCTCCAAGCGGACAAGGTGCACGTTTAACTATTCGTTACCAATTGCCCAGACCTTTGTGTTGATAATGCTCTCCGGCATCCTGCTCATTGACAAACCCGCGGGTCCCAGCTCCTTTGAGGTGGTGCGCCGGGTCAGGAAGGCTCTGAAGGTGCGCAAAGCGGGCCACGGGGGCACTTTGGACCCCTTTGCCACCGGGCTGCTCCTCCTGTGTATCGGGGAGGCCACCAAGCTGGTGCCCTTCCTGATGCCGGAGCCCAAGACTTACCGGGCGCAGGTGAAGTTGGGGGAAGAGACCGACACCCAGGACTTGACCGGCCAGGTGGTGGCCCGGAGCGAGGAACTGCCCGCACCGGCACAGGTTTATGAAGCCGCGGCCGGGTTCGTCGGGGAGATTGAACAGGTTCCCCCCATGTATTCGGCCCTGCGGCACCAGGGGAAGAGGCTCTACCAATTAGCCCGGCGGGGCGAGACAGTGGAAGTTAAGCCCCGGAAGGTGACAATTTACAGCCTGGAGGTCCTGGAGGTGGACCTACCCCGGGTGAGGCTCCAGGTGCGGTGCTCGCCGGGCACCTATATCCGCACCCTGGCCGCGGACCTGGGCCAGGCCCTGGGCTGCGGCGCCCACCTGGCGGCCCTGCGCCGCCTGGCAGTGGGGCCGTTTAAGGTGGCGGAGGCCTTGGCCCTGGAGGC
>JAQTXE010000153.1 GCA_028688935.1 Syntrophales bacterium | reverse complement strand
GTCGTGGCCATAGGCTTCAAAGTTATCGGCTACCTCCTGATGGCCACCCAGCGCGACTTTTGGCCCTTCTTCTCCGGCTGCCTCTTTTTGGCCGCGGGCACCGCCATCTTCAAACCCCCCATCCAGGGCACCTTTGTCAGGGCCCTCACGGACAAAACCTCCGGGGTGGGCTGGGGTTTCTTCTATATGGTGATCAACGTGGGCGCCTTCCTGGGCCCGCCCCTGGCGCACTTTCTTTACGGCTACTCCTGGCCCATGGTCTTTTACGGCTGCGCCGTCCTGGTGAGCCTCAACCTCTTTTGGCTCTTCACCTACCAGGACGTGGAGACGGGGGTGGATAAATCCACCGGCATTTGGGAGGTGCTGAAGACCACGTCCAAAGAAATCCTCAACCCCCGGCTCCTCGCCTTCATTATCATCATTTCCGTCTTTTGGGGGGTCTTCGAACAGCTCTGGGACATGATGCCCAACTTCATCGTGGACTGGATCGACAGCTCCACCCTGGCCCGGCACCTGCCGGCCTTCATGCTCTCCAGCCATCTCTCCCGGGGCCCGCAGATCGCCCAGGAATGGGTGATCAACCTCAACCCCCTCCTGGTCATCCTTCTGGTGGCTCCGCTGTCCTGGTATTTCAACCGGATAATGCGCCGGCTCACTTCCATATTTTTCGGTTTTATCTTTGTCAGCCTGGGTCTTTACGTGGTGGGCTCCAGCATGTCCATCTTCGTCTGCCTGGGGGGCATCGTCTGTTTCACCGCCGGGGAGATGCTCTGTTCCCCCAAGATGCGGGAGTACCTGGCCGTGATCGCCCCGCCGGACAAAAAGGCCCTGTACATGGGCTACTCCAGTATCCCTTATGCCCTGGGCTGGGGTTACGGCTCTTTCCTGGGGGGGCAGATCTATGGACGCTCCGGGGAAAAAGCGAATCTGGCCCTGCGCTACATGTCCGAAGTGCTTCAAGTCCAGGACCTGCCCCACCGTTCCCAGGCCTTTGCCAAGCTGACCCAGATGCTGCACCAGACTCCGGCCCAGGTGACCCAGCTCTTGTGGGACAAGTACGATCCCGGCGGGGTCTGGACGCTGTTTGCCATTGCCGGCTTTCTCGCCACCATCGCCATGTACGCCTTCCTCCACTTCGCCCGCCGCTGGGAAGACGTTAACGCCTGACCAGACCGGAGGTTTGCCAGCAAGGCAAAGCCAAAAGCAAATAAATTTAATTTTATCAATCGATTAACCTTTAGGGGAAAGCTACTGAGACATTGATAATTGTGGGACCCCAAGATTTTGCTAGTGGCAAGGTATATTTTATCAAGCAAGGTTTCTATTTTTCCCGAATTAGTTCACGGGTAAGACGGTGAACAAGATCGGCAAGATCAAGAACGCGTTTATCTTCTTCTTCTGTCGCCCACGGAATGACTAGGTTCCCATGCATAACATTATGGCGTATTGATGACCATGCACGCTCATTGCTTTGTTTCAAAACGCCGCGATGAACGAGATCTCGCAGATAGCTACTAATGCTTCTCTCGCTGGCACGCTCAATTTCACCCAATATGCGACTTCGGAGTCTCTCATGCCCTTTCCATTCTGCAACGGTTTTTTTGATTCTCTCAATTTCCTCTTTTGGAAAATCAGATTTTTTTTCTGCAGGCTGCATTAGCATTTTAGCAAGCCCTTCTACCACACTCGCGAGGGTTAAGCATAAGACCCACCTCGATCCTCGAGTCGCCTGGATTATCTCTTCATAGAAACGTGTGATTGGGTTTGACTCGAAGTTTGGAGTGCCTTTCTCGTCTCTGGCCTCCGAAATTAATATAAGCAATTTTGAATATAGCTCCCAAAATTCTGCTCGTGCACCGTAAGGGTCTCCTCCGACAAGGGAAGCTATACCCGTGTTTCTGAAAAGACCAGGTGATGGGCGTAACCAGACATGCGCAGTTCCATCACCTAAGTTGCGAGCAACAAGGCGTGGAAAGACGAGTTGTCCGAGTAGAATCCTTAGAGGTTCGCTAAGCCAGTTTTCTAAATACGGATGTGTTAGCTTGCTCGATGTTTTTGCTGTTAACCACAACGACTCAGTGTAAGGCTTATAGAAGAACTTGATCTCCGAATCGAGCACCTCGATTGTTTGCTCAGCGGCACTACGTTTCCAATGGATCTCATTGCCATCAATCGAAGTAACAGTTAGCATCTCTTTATCCAAGGGGAGATAAATCTTTGGATTAAAAACAAGCTCAACGCTGGAGTCTGTTGATACCCAAGACCCTGAAACTCTTGTAACCATGGAGTTAAGTTTCCCAGTCAAAGGCCAACCAATTTTTGGAGCTCCCTTAAGTTCCGGTATGGTCCAACCACATGCCCATTCGTTGCCTTGATAATCGGTCACAAAAAGGCGAAACTGATTGATAGCCTTGTATGGGTTCTCACGAGCATCGGCAAGGCTTCGGATAGCGTCTTTAGGATCGGTAGAATTTGCGAACATCGTGAAGTCGATGGTAGTCGAATTTCTAATGTCGATGTGTCCCGGTCCGAAGAAGATAGGCGGCTCGAAGTCATAGTTGCCCTTGAGACGCATCTCTACACATTCGATTGTGCTGGGTGTGACTGTAAGGCTATCTTCCCAATGGTCAAGTGTTTTCATATGAAAGACCTTATAGAATAAAGTTTCCGAATCTTAAATTTATTATTTATATCGAGGTCCTTTATTTGGTTTCAATATCTGCTATATATTTATCAAAATTTCTTTAAATTAGGTTCGCCCTAGAGAAGAAATGCAGAATAGGAATGCATTGGGGGCGGATATTTGGGTCCGCCCTTAAAATTATGCGGGTTGGGGAGGGGGGTGTGGGGGAAGGATTGTTAGCGGAGATCATCTCCCTGGCCCCTTCCCCCACAAATCATTTGCCCAACTCAATGGCTTTTGCGCATTTTGTAGGCGGCGCCCATGAGGCGGTAGACGGAGGAGCCGGCCAGGGCGGCGATGTCTTCGGTGGAGAGGTGCTGGGAGATGGTGTCGTCGAAGAGGATATTGGCCTCCGGGGGGAATTCTTCGTCCCCGTGCCACAGGACATGGGTCACGGGCACCAGGGGAAAGGCCATGAAGGTGGCGGAGGCGTCCCCCAGGTCCCGGGGCGTGCCGCCCAGGGTGGCGGCCACTTCCCGGTAGAGGTCCAGGTCCTGGCCGAAGGTCTCCAGCAAGGGTTTTTTGGCCCGGGAGACGAACGCGGACCAGTAAAAACCGCCCTCCGGCACGTTGCGGAAGTCGATCTCCCGGCCGCCTAAAGGTTCGCCGGTGGCGTTCAGCAGGTAGTGGAGGATGAGTATCTGCTCGGTGAGGGAGATATCCCCTTCTCCCTGGGCGGGGGTGACGCTCACCTCCGGCCAGGAAACCATGCGGCCTTGCCCGAAAAAGGGGACGATGAGCCACTCCCGGGTATCTTCGTAAAAATATTCGCAGCGGCTTAAACCCGAAAGACGCTGGGGGTTGATTTTTTTAAGTTCGGCCACGGCCAGGGCGATGGCCGCCTTGTAATCGTCGACGCGGGGCATGGTGTCTCCTGCAAGCGCTGATGGTGGGCGAGGGAGGGGGTGTAGGGGCGGGTTTAAAACCCGCCCCTACCGCCCAGGTCCTCCGCTACAAACAATTTGATAATATAGCATAATTTTTTCCTTGACATAGAGGGGCGGATATTTTAATTGATGTGGAGAGAGTCGAGGAGACAAAATGACGCAGGTCGGCTGGCCCCGGTATTATTATTTTAGCTACTATTATTTTACCGGGCCGGAGTGCGCCTCGACTTTTAAAAGACCCTAAAAACAACCCAGAAAATCTTTTAAAAGCCGTGGCGCAGGCGAGGCGACCACGGCTTTTTTTATTTTCTCGCCGGGTTCGCCTCCCGGACCCCAACAAGGGTCCGCCACGCAAGGAGAGGAGCAATGATCGGCAAATCCATTCGCTTGGAGCGCATCCTCAACCGGGAAACCGGCCGGGCGGTAATCGTGCCCATGGACCACGGGGTGACCGTGGGTCCCATAGAGGGTCTCATTGACATGAAGACCACCGTCAACCAGGTGGCATCCGGCGGGGCCAACGCCATTATCATTCATAAAGGCCTGGTGGAAGGCGGCCACCGCCGCCGGGGCAAGGACGTGGGGCTCATCATCCATCTGTCCGGGTCCACGGCCCTGTCCCCCTACCCCAACGCCAAGACCCTGGTGTGCACGGTGGAAGAGGCCATCAAGATCGGTGCGGACGGCATTTCCATCCACGTCAATATCGGCAACGGCTCGGAAAGGGAAATGCTGGCCGACCTGGGCCGGGTGGCCCGGGAGTGCCGGGAATGGGGCATGCCCCTGGTGGCCATGATGTACCCCCGGGGGGAGAAGATTAAAGACGAATACGACGCGACGGTTATTGCCCACGTGGCCCGTCTGGGCGCGGAACTGGGCGCGGACATCATCAAGGTTTCCTACACCGGCTCGGTGGAATCCTTCCGCCGGGTGGTGCGGGGTTGTACGGTGCCGGTGGTCATCGCCGGGGGGCCGAAGATGAGTTCCGACCGGGATATCCTGGAGATGGTGAAAGGGGCCATCGAAGCCGGGGGCGCCGGGGTCTCCATCGGCCGCAACGTCTTCCAGCACCGGGACCCCAGCCGCATGGTGGGCGCCATCAGCCTGTTGGTGCATGAAAACAGCAGCGTGGATGAGGCGTTGTCGTTCCTGCAAGCGGTTTAAAAGACGGTTTTCGATTTTCAGTTTTCGGTTTTCGGTTGGTAGCCGCAGGCTTTAGCCTGCGCCACCTCTTAATAATAAGCTGAAAGCTGATCGCTGATCGCTGTCAGCTTTTTTCCGAAGGGAAAAAAAATGAAACAGCTATGGGTCAAAGTGGACCCCTGGGATAAGGAGTTGGTCACCGCCGCCCTGGAGTCCGGCGCAGACGCGGTTTGGGTGCCGGAGGGCCGGGTCCAGGAGGTGAAATCCTTAGGACTCATCCAGGTGGTAGCGCCGGATGGGGACCTGGTGCCGGGGAAGGATGTGAAGGAAGTGGCCATCACCGGTATGGACCAGGAAGCCGAGGTTATCCGCCTCAGCCGTGAAGGTCCGGTGGTGGTGTCCACCCCGGACTGGACCGTCATCCCCTTGGAAAACCTGGTGGCCCAGGGCGGCAACTTGTGGGTGGAAACCGCGGATCAGGACGCGGCCCGCACCTTCCTGGGCGTGCTGGAAAAAGGAGTGGACGGCCTGGTGGTCACTAGCCGGGACCCCGGGGTGATTAAACAGATCGCCCGCCTGGTCAAAGACGCCTCCCCCCCGGTGGAGCTGACCACCGCCCGCATCACCGGCCTCAAGGCCTTAGGGATGGGGGACCGGGTCTGCGTAGACACCTGCGCCAACATGGGGCTGGGGGAAGGCATGCTGGTGGGCAATTCCTCGGGGGGGCTCTTTCTGGTGCACGCCGAATCCCTAGAGAACCCTTACGTGGCGCCCCGCCCTTTTAGGGTCAACGCCGGGCCGGTGCACGCCTATATCCGGGTGGTGGGCGGCAAGACCAGGTATTTGGGGGAGCTGGCCGCGGGGGACGAAGTGCTGATTGTTAACCACCTGGGCCGGACCTGGCCCGCGGTGGTGGGCCGGGTGAAGGTGGAACGCCGCCCCCTGATGCTGGTGGCCGCCCAAGCAGGGGGCCAAGAGATCACCGCCATCCTGCAAAACGCGGAGACCATTCGCCTCACCCGGCCCAATGGCGAAGCGGTATCCATCGTCACCCTGCAACCTGGGGATGAGGTCCAGGTGGCCCTGGAAGAGTCCGGACGCCACTTCGGCCATAAGATCCAGGAAACCATCCTGGAGAAATGAGACATGACCGAGAAAGAGGAACTGCGCCAACAGATCACCGCCCTGGACCAGGAGCTGCTGACGCTCCTCAACCGCCGCCAGAACCTGGCCCAGACCATCGGCCATATCAAGAACCAGCAAGGGCAGCGCACCCTGGATTTCCAGCGGGAAGAGGCAGTCATCGCCAACCTGGTGCGCCTCAATCCCGGCCCTTTGAGCCATGCGGCCCTGAAAAACATCTTCCGGGAGATCATCTCCGCCTCCCGGCAGATTCAGAGCCCTCTGAGTGTGGCTTTCTTGGGGCCTGAAGCCACTTTCTCCCATCTGGCGGCCCTGAAAAAGTTCGGCAGCTCCACCCGCTTCGGGCCCCTGTTGAGCATCCATGAAGTCTTTACCGAAGTGGAGAAGGGCAACTACGGCTACGGGGTGGTCCCCATCGAGAACTCTACTGAAGGGGTGGTCAACGACACCCTGGACCACTTTGTGGAGACCAAGTTGCACATTTGCGGGGAGATTTTTCTGGAGGTCTCCCACGACCTGGTGTCCAAATCCGGACAGCGCCAGGATATCGAGGTGATCTACTCCCATCCCCAGGCTTACGGCCAGTGCCGCCGCTGGCTGGCCGGACATCTCCCGGAAGTCCCCAACATCGAAGTGGCCTCCACCGGCGTGGCCGCCCAAAAGGCCGCCAAAAATCCCAACGCCGCGGCCATTGCCAGCGCCGCGGCCGCTTCCCTCTATGATTTGCGGGTGGTGGAGCGGCGCATTGAAGATATACCCGGAAACGTCACCCACTTTTTTGTCATCGGCCCGGATTTCCCCGGCCCCACCGGCAAGGACAAGACTTCCATCATCTTTGCGGTGGACAATATCCCGGGCGCGCTCTATAAAACCCTGCAGCCCATCGCCGACCGGTCCATCAACATGACCCGCATCGTTTCCCGGCCGGCCAAGAACGAGGTCTGGCGCTATCTCTTTTTCGTGGATATGGACGGCCACCAGGAAGAAACCCAGGTGCGTGCGGCTTTGGAAGAAATTGAACACTTGAGCGCCCATTTCCAACTCCTGGGCTCCTTTCCCCGGGCCGCGGGCGTGGAGAATCCCAGTTGAGGACCGTTTTCCGTTTTCTGTTTTCCGTAAAGGACATTTGGAACCTTAGTTTCGCAACAACATAATGGCCTTGATAACGCGTTAAGCGGGATATACCAACAGAGCCGCAAGTTAATGCTGCGGCAACAACAAAAACCTGTTTAATTCTGCCTGATACAGAACTCACCAATGCCTGATAACGGAAAACGGAAAACGGAAAACGGAAAACCGCTCCGCATTTGCGTGCCGGTGGTGGAGGCCAACGTCCGCCGGGCCAGAAACCTTTATCTGCGAGCGGCCCGGCGGGGCTTCTGGACAGAACTGCGCCTGGATTATCTGGAGGAACTGAACCTTAAGCGCCTCTTTGGCACCCGGCCCGGCAAGGTCATCGCCACCAACCGCCTGGAGAGCGAAGGGGGGAAATGGCAGGGGAGCGAAGGGGAACGTCGCTTGGTCTTGGAAGAAGCTCTGGGTTACGGGGTGGATTGCCTGGACCTGGAACTGGCCGCGGACGCGGCCTGGCGGCAGGAAATCTGGGAGCGCCGGGGCGCTAGCCGCATCATCCTCTCCTGGCACGATTTCACCAGCACTCCGGAGACGCCAAAACTGGAAGCCGTGTTGCAAGAAATGCTGACCGGCAAGGGGGATATAGTGAAGATCGTCACCCAAGCCCGGGAACCGGCGGATAATCTCCGGGTCCTCTCCCTGATCCCCCAGGCCCGGGCCGCGGGCCGGGAGATCATCGCCTTTTGCATGGGGCCTGCGGGCAAATGGTCCCGGGTGGTGGCGCCTTTTTTAGGGAGCTACCTGACCTTCGCACCCTTCAGTAAGAAAGGGGCCTCCGCACCGGGGCAGATGACGGTGAATGAGATCAGGCGGTTGTGGAAGTTGATGAAGTGAAGAAGCTATCAGCTTTCAGCTATCAGCGGTCAGCTTAAAGATTTTCATTTTTATGTGGAAATTATCGGGTAGGACGGGCCTCCGTGCCCGCCATCGTTGGCAGCTACAGAAGGCTGGACATCATTTTTCCCTGGTAGACGCAGGCTTTAGCCTGCGCCTTATTGCCCAGATTGCTTGCAAGAAGCGCAGGCTAAAGCCTGCGGCTACCCAAATAATGCTTTTATCCTTTAAAAGCTGAAAGCTGACCGCTGAAAGTGGAAAGCTACCCTTATGATTAACGGCCACACCAAAATCTACGGCATCCTGGGCCGCCCGGTGGCTCACTCCCTAAGCCCGGCCATGCACAACGCCGCGTTCCAGGAATTGGGGATCAACGCGGTGTACGTGCCCTTCCCGGTGACCGATCTCGCCCAGGCGGTGGCCGGGATTCGGGGCCTGGCCCTCGGCGGGGCCAGCGTCACCATTCCTTTCAAGGAAGAAATCATTCCCCTGATTGAGGAACTGGACCCCCAGGCGGCCCGCATGGCCGCGGTGAATACCGTGGTCAATCGTGATGGACGCCTCGTTGGCTACAACACCGACTGGCTGGGCGCAGTCACCGCGTTAAAAGCCCAAACCGGCATTGCCGGGGAACATATTCTCCTCCTGGGGGCCGGGGGCGCGGCCCGGGCCATTGCCTTCGGCATCCTGGAACACGGGGGTAAGGTCACCATCACCGACATAGACGCGTCTAGGGCCAAGAACCTGGCTAAGGATATGGGAGTAGAGGCCATCCCCATGGATGCCTTAGGGCAATGCCCGGCCTCCATCCTAATTAACGCCACCCCCGTGGGCATGGCCCCGGACCTGCACGGTCTGCCCATCGAACCCAATCTGTTGAGCCGCTTTTCCCTGGTGATGGACATCGTTTACCGGCCGTTGTTGACCCGGCTCCTCCGGGAAGCCCAGGCCCACGGCGCCCGCATCATCGACGGTTTGCAGATGCTCATCCACCAGGCCACGGCCCAGTTTGAACTCTGGACCGGTCGAGAAGCGCCCCTGGAGACCATGACTCAGGCGGCCTACGCGGCCTTGGAGGAGGAGGGATGAGATGAGATTTGGGGGAAGCTAAGGGCCGCGGGACCCTTATCCCCTCCCCTAATCCCATAAGCAGGTAGCACAGGCTTTCCAGCCTGTGCTGGCATACAGGCGATTTCATGGAGTTCAGTCTGCCCATTACCCCGGCCACCATTGAGGATGCCCAAGAGATCCTGGACCTGCAAAAGCTGGCTTATCAAAGCGAGGCGGCCATCTACCAGGACTATAGCGTCCCTCCCCTGACCCAAACTCTGCCGGAGATGGAGGCTGAATTGCAAAATCAGCTTTTTCTCAAGGCCATGGCCGCGGGGCAAATCGTGGGCTCGGTGCGGGCTTTTTTGCAGGAGGACACCTGTTACATCGGCCGGTTGATCGTCCATCCTGATTATCAAAACAGGGGGTTGGGCCGGCAATTAATGGGAGCCATCGAAGGATGTTTCCCCCAGGCCCAGCGGTATGAACTATTTACCGGACACCGGAGCGAGCGTAACTTGTATTTATATAAGAAATTAGGATATCAAAGAGTTAGAATGGAACAGCTTTCAGAAAAGCTAACCATGGTTTTTTTGGAAAAAAGGGGATTGATGGCTACCGGAACTAATGTTGTGTCCGAGGAATACTTTCCATAAATAAGGGCTTTAAATTCCCTCCCCCTTGAGGGGGGAGGGTTAGGGTGGGGGTGGCGTATTTTGGGCTGATTGCAGCTACCTGTCCAAGTCGCCCCCCTCCCCCCAACCCCCTCCCTCCGTGGGGAGGGGGAGTTTTAAGAGTCATTATTTTCTAAGTTATTCCTGAGACCCAACACTGGTCCAGGAA
>JAQTXE010000152.1 GCA_028688935.1 Syntrophales bacterium | reverse complement strand
CCCAGTTCTTCCAACCCTCTAAACCCGGTAAATATCAAAGGGCAAACCGAGACCACCGCGGTCAGGGCGGCATAGAGGATTCCCGGAGAGGCCTGTTTGATGGTGCAGGCCAGGTTGCCTTTTGTGCAGCGCGGCTGCTGCCCCTGTTCTTCTTCCAGGCGGACATACCAGTGGATGCCGAAATCCACGGTAATTCCCAGCAACAGAGGCCCAAAGACGATGGAGAGCAGGTTCAGGTGCCCCACCGCCAGGGCGGCGGCGCCGAAGGTCCAGCATAACCCCATAAACAGCACTGCGCCTTGGACCAGGGTTCTTTTCAGGCTGCGGAAAAAGACGACCATTAACCCCATTTGGCCGAGGAGGGAAATCCAGGAGGCGAGTTCGACATCAGCCATGGCCCTGGACATTTCATCCGCTTGCAAGGCTCCGGGGCCGGTCACTCCGGCCCGGATGCCTGGAAACCGGGCTTTAACCCGATCCAGGACCTGCCGCAGCAGTTTCAAGTCTTCGGCGGTCGCGGTGTAGTCTTCTTGCTTGGTGGTCACCAGAAGCAGCAGGTACTTGTCATTCTCCGTGAAGAAGTACCCTTCCTGGCCCAGATCGGTTATCTCTCCGGGGATTATGCTTTTCAGGGGCGAGGTGAAGGAGTCACCCCCTCTCAGGCTTATTTCCAGTTGCTTCAGAGTGGCTTGTAGCAGCCCAAGATCGGGAATCTTCTCTTTTTCCTGCTCTTCTTTTAAAAACCCGGTAAAGAGGTGCCCCAGCATGGCCCTGGTCAGCTCTTCGTTAACCACCTGAAAAAACCGGTTAACTCGGGGATCAGCAGACAGGGCCCGCAATTCTTTGTGATGCTCGGAGAATTTACCCTGGAGTTCGACCAGCTGTTTCTGCTCCAGATAAAGCAAGGCCCAATGCTTGAACTTTTCCAGGTCGAACCGGTAAAAAAGCTCCTGAAATTGCCGCGGATATTGCCTCAACTCCGCGGCCAAGGATTCTACAAACTGGATGGACCGCTTTGAGTCGGTATTCTCCACCACTACGGCCAGGTTATCCCGGGAGCCGAATTGCCGATCAATTTCTTCGCTCAGCCGCATGATGCGAAGGTCGGCGCCCACCAGGTCGTTCCGGCTGGTCCGCATCGACAAATGGTTCAGGGCATAATAAACGGAGATAGCCGTCAGCAACAGGCCGAAGACAATGACGAGCCAGGCGTTGCGGAATAGCGCCTTGACCAGGCTTGAACCGAGTTGATGAAACCTGGACAAAAATAAAGTCCTTTGGGGGAAATTGGATTTTGACCCGGGAAATCAGGCAGGTTTTTTTGAATTACGGTATCTCGTTCTGCTCAAAACATGTCTATCATCCGGCCCGCATTAATTCTGACACTTTGATCTTGAGGCGCCGCACCAGTTCGGCGTAGGAGGACTCATGGATAATTCGGCTGAACTGGGACCGATAGTTGCTTACCAGGCTAACGCCCTCGATCACCACGTCGTAAACCTTCCAGCTCCCGGCTTCATTGATAAGGCGGTAATTCAAGGGAATCCGGTCATTGGCCCGCACCACCACGGTGCGCACTTCGGCATAATCGACGTCTTTGATCTCGCCGGTATAGTCAATTTTCACCCGCTGGGCGTACTTTTCGATCTTATCGGAGTAGGAGGCCTCCAGCAATTGAGCGAAAAGCTCCACAAAATCATGGCGTTGGCCGGCGCTCAGTTTGCTCCAGGTGGGCCCCAGGGAGCGCTTGGCCATTTCCTGATAATCGAAGTATGGGTCGACGATGACCTTGACCTTCTGGCGCCGTGCCTCTTTCTGGGAGGAGGGATCGTTGAGGGCTTCCAGGGCCCTTTCGATGACCTGCCTGACAATCTCGGTGGGGGCCCCCGCCCAGGCTCCGCCAACCCCTACCAGCAGGTTTAAGGTTAACGCGAGAATCAGGGTCTTTTTCAGCAAACCGCTCAAGGTGAACTCCTTTGCTTCAGCCCGTGGAGTTTTTTTACCGGAACCCGGGGTTCGCCGGGGCAAGCAACCGGACTAACCGATGAAAATGACCGAAAATCCGTGTTGCACCTTCCGGAGGAAGGCTCAAACATTAATTTCTAACTCTGCTATCTCTGCTAACGGTCTCCCGATATTCTCTTTAAGCTTTTGGAACAGGGCATGAAGGATTTCATCTCCGGTTAGAATTACCCCGATGTGGGTTTTGCGCATACATTGCACATCGATTATTAAGTACTCAGTACCAGGAAGGACTTCAACATTTCGTAGCACCCCTTCCCGGAGCGGCCCCATGCTCCGACAACCCCATTTAGGGGGCCACACAGACAAGTCCCTCAACTTTTTTCGGCATGATCGACCTTCCATTCTATGGTACCTACGATCAGTGTTTGTTAACGTGAAGCTAACGGTCTTCGGTATTCTCCTGCGGCCCTGCTCTTTAGTGTCCATCGGATGGCTCCCCGAAGCCTAAAACCCTTGCAGGCGTGGACCTTCCTTGGTCCGGAAGCGGTTCTCCCCTAGGGCCCGGAAGTCTTGTGGAGATCAAGTCCTGTGGCAGAGGCACATCAACAGCCGGACCGCTGCTTCCATGAGTAACAAGACCAGAAACCAGAGCCCCGGCATTCCCATGACCGTCAGCCAATCGTCCAGGCTCATCTTCTACTCCCGGCTTGTGGTTTTCGAGCGGTGCGCCATTCGTCCCCGGAGCCGGTCACAATTGCCAATGCCTTAAATTCAGGGGCAAAACCAATTTTTTAATGCAGACTAATTTTGTCCACAAATATATCAAAAAATAATAGTTGTCAAGTTAATTGTATATATGATAATTTTTTCATGGAGAAATTATTATAGCCTCTTATTTTAAGAAGTTATTAGGAGAGAGAGCCCAATTTCCCTTGATTATTTTTATCAGTTCGTATATCAACTCACAGATAAGGGCTTCATCATGACCAACAGCTACGCTATCGAAAAATCCACCGGTTTTATCATTTACCGCACCGCCCTGGCGATGAGGGGAGCCTTGAAACGGACCCTGAAGGAGCGGGGATTTGATATTACCCCGGAGCAGTATGGGATTCTGCTCCTTCTCCGGGAAAAGGAGGGACTTTCTCAAAAGGAGATCGGCGATGTCCTCTTCAAGGATAAGCCCAATATTAGCCGGATGCTGGATGTCCTGGAGAGAAAAAGATTAATTCTGCGCCAGTCAACCGACCGCAGAAAGTATGCTGTATTCCTAACCGAAGAGGGAAGAAGGTTGGCGGAAGAGATTCTGCCCGTCAAACTGCAACTGCAAGAAAGAACGATGAACGGCTTATTAGCGCGGGAAATCGAAACCTTGGAAAGCCTGCTAAATAAAATCTATGCGAATATTGGATAGTTTTTATTTCAAGATTAACAAATTAAATAATTAATCTGCTTCGACTCATCAGAGTTTCGCTTCCGTACAAACCAGTTTGTGGAGAGGAGGGGCGGCAAGAAATGTTAGAGATAGCTATCGGCTTTCAGCAGTCAGCCATCGGCCAATGCCCTAAATTATTTTTTTGTCAATAAAGTTAATGTCATAACAGTTATTATAATTATTTCAAGTCCTTTGGAAGGAGCTATGAAACCATGGGTTTCGATCATGGTGCTTTTGATTCTGACTCTTGGGCTTGCTGCTTGTGCCGACTATCAGACCCCCTGAACCAAGATTTGCCAACCTGGAGTAAAAGGCAGCCGGAGGGATGTGATGGCCTTTTATAATCCGGGACTTATGCATGAAATCGGAAGATCATCCAGCACTTGTTCTCTCCTAACTATGGGCGGGGATTCGCTCCCCAAAATCCCCTTTCCGCAGCTGCTAATCCTTTCTGAATTTTCTTGACAATATGCCGCAATATTCCATATTATGAATATTATGTCATTTAATGAATTGATATTCATGGCCAGGAGACAAATGATGGAAGGCCAGAAGCTTCCACGGCGAGAGAGGGAGAAATTGCGGCAACGTCAGGAGATGTTGGCGGCCGCGCTCGATCTCTTCTCGCAGAAGGGCTACCATAATGTGTCCATGGCCGAGATCGCCGAGAAGGCCGAGTTCGCCATAGGCACTCTCTACAAATTCTTCCAGAACAAGGAGGACCTCTACAAGGCCCTGGTTCTGGAGCAATGCGACAGTTTCGAAGACGCTATCCTGCAAGCCATTGAACAGCCGGAGGACGAAGTAGAAAAACTGCGCAATTACGTCCGGACCAAAACCGAACGGTTTCGCCGCAACCTCCCCTTCGTGCGCCTGTTTCTGGCGGAGAGCAGGGGGGCGAGCTTCAACATTAAGGCCGGCTTAGATGAGGAGTTGCGCAAACGATATTACAACTTCCTGGAAAGAATTGCCTTGATCTTTGACAGCGGGATTAAAAACCGGCGTTTCAAGAAAATTGCCGCGCCCTATTACCTGGCAGTGGCTCTCGACAGCGCCATCGATGCCTCGCTGCTGCTCTGGCTCGACGCGCCCGAACGCCATCCTTACCCGGAAGACCCGGATGTCATCCTGGATATTTTCTTCAAAGGACTGATTGAGCCGTGTTTTTGTCCCTGGTTTGCAAAATGAATACGCTCATTAAGATATTAGGGAGATTTCTGATGCAACTGAACCGGAACGGTCATGAACCGCTTAGACGGACCGGAGCTTTGCTGGCGCTGATGATTCTGCTCGGCGGCTGTGGCAGCGGACAGGGGCAGCAAGCCGGGCCCCCCCCGGCCCCGGAAGTGGCCACTGTGACTATTGAGCCGCAACAGGTGGAACTGACCACCGAGTTGCCGGGCCGCACTTCTCCTTACCTGGTGGCGGAAATCCGCCCCCAGGTCAACGGCATTATCAAGAAGCGCTTGTTTAAAGAGGGTTCCGACGTCAAAGCCGGGCAACTCCTTTACCAGATTGATCCCGCGCCCTTTCAGGTGGCGCTTGCCTCCGCCAAGGCTTCCCTGGGCAAGGCCCAAGCCAATCTGCCGTCGATCAGGTTGAAGGCCGAACGCTACAAGGAATTGCTGGCGGATAAGGCGGTCAGCAAACAGGACCATGACGACGCGGTTGCGGCCATGGGACAGGCCAAGGCAGAGATCGAATATTGGAAAGCGCAGGTGGAAGCGGCAAAAATCAATTTAGGGTATACCAAAGTCACCGCTCCCATCTCCGGGCGCATCGGCAAGTCCAACGTCACCGACGGCGCCCTGGTGACCGCGTATCAACCTATGTCGCTGGCCACCATCCAGCAACTCAATCCGATTTATGTGGATGTAACCCAATCGTCAGCTGAATTGCTGCGGTTGAAACGCAATATGGAAGCCGGCCGCCTCAGCGCCAACAGCAAAAACGGCAGGCAAGTCTGTATCCTCCTGGAGGACGGCAACTTGTGCCCGGCCCCAGGCACCCTGCAATTCCGGGATGTCACGATCGACCAGTCAACCGGCTCCTTTACCTTGCGAATCGTGGTTCCTAACCCTAATCACCTGCTTCTGCCGGGCATGTTCGTGCGGGCCGCAGTGCAGGAGGGTATCGCCGAAAAAGCTATCCTGGTTCCGCAACAAGGAGTGAGCCGCACTCCCAAGGGAGACCCCTTCGCCCTGGTAGTGGATAAGGACGGCAAGGTCCAGCAGCAGACGCTGACCCTCAATCGCGCCATGGGGGATAAATGGCTCGTGTCCTCCGGGCTGTCGGCTGGAGACCGCGTCATCGTCGAGGGCATGATGAAAGTGCGGCCGGGGGCAGTCGTCAAGGCCGTGGCCTGGGAGGGCCCCAAGGCCGCCGCGGCGGATAAATCTAAACTCCCGCCCGCAGAAGCGAAATAAGGGAGGACCGGGATGCTATCGAATTTCTTTCTGGACCGTCCGGTCTTCGCCTGGGTCATCGCCATCATCATGATGCTGGCGGGCGGGTTGGCTATCCATAATCTGCCCATCTCCCAGTATCCTCCCATCGCCCCCCCGGCCATCGCCATTGACGCCTTCTATCCCGGGGCCTCGGCCGAAACCGTGGAAAACAGCGTAATCCAGATCATCGAACAGCAGATGATCGGCTTCGATAAATTGCTCTACATGTCCGCCACGTCCGATGCCTCTGGGGCCGGGAGGATCGAACTTACCTTTGCGCCGGGGACCGATCCGGACCTGGCCTGGGCCCAGGTTCAGAACAAACTCCAGCTCGCTAACGCGAGTTTGCCCAACGTGGTGCAGCAGCAAGGGGTCAAGGTCAGCAAGTCCACCAGAAACTGGCTGATCATCCCGGCTCTGATCTCGGAAGACGGCAGCCTGAGTGAATATGACCTGGCGGATTACGCCCAGGCCAATATTCAGCAAGTGTTGGCCCGGGTGCCCGGAGTAGGTGAAGTGGAAACCTTCTCCACCCAGTATTCCATGCGGGTCTGGCTCAATCCCGATAAATTGACCGAATTCCGTCTGACCATAGATGATGTCATTAAGGGGCTCCAGGCTTACAACGTCGAGGTCTCCGGGGGCCAGTTCGGCGGGGTGCCGGCGGTGGCCGGACAACGGCTGAACGCCTCCATCATCGTGCAGAACCTGCTCAAGACCCCGGAGGAGTTCGGCGCTGTCCCGCTGCGCATCAACCCGGACGGCTCCATTGTGCGGTTGCGGGACGTGGCGCGGACGGAACTGGGCACCGAGCGCTACGACAGGCACACGCTGTACAACGGCATACCTGCCGCGGCCTTGGCCGTCCGCCTGGCTCCCGGGGCTAATGCGCTGGATACCGCCGATGCCATCAAGGCCAAGATGAAGGAACTGTCCAGGTACTTCCCCCACGGCATGCAGGTCATCTACCCCTTCGACACCACGCCTTTCGTGAAGGTGGCCATCCACGAGGTGGTCTGGACCCTCTTCGAGGCCATTCTGCTGGTCTTCCTGGTGATGTATCTTTTCCTGGGAAACCTCCGGGCCACGCTGATTCCGACCCTTGCCGTACCGGTGGTGATCCTGGGGACTTTCGCGGTCCTGGGCATGTTCGGCTTCTCCATCAATATGCTGACCATGTTCGCCATGGTGCTGGCCATCGGTCTGCTGGTGGACGACGCCATCGTGGTGGTGGAAAACGTCGAACGGGTTATGAGTGAAGAGGGACTGCCGCCCAAGGAAGCAACCCGCAAGTCCATGGGCGAAATCACCAGCGCCTTGATCGGCATCGGGCTGGTCCTGTCCGCGGTGTTCGGCCCCATGGCCTTCTTCGGCGGCTCCACCGGGGTCATCTACCGCCAGTTTTCCGTGACCATCATCGCGGCCATGCTGCTGTCGGTGGTGGTGGCCCTGATCCTGACCCCGGTGCTCTGCGCCTCGCTCCTCAAACCGGTAGGCAAGGGACATGAGGCCGCGGAGACCGGTTTTCGTTTATTCCGGCCCTTTTTCCGCTGGTTTGACCGGTCCTTTCTCTGGACCAGGGACAGGTACCAGTCCCTGGTCGGCCGGATCCTGGGGAAGAAGCTCCGCTACCTGGTGATTTACCTGGTGATCGTGGCGGCCATGGTATTCCTGTTCCAGCGCATGCCCACCGCCTATCTGCCCCAGGAGGACCAGGGTGTCATCTATCTCCAGGCGGCGCTGCCCGCCGGTTCAACCCTGGAGCAGACCAAGGCGGTCATGCATCAAGTCCAGGATTATTTTTTAAACGATGAAAAGAAAGCGGTGGAGGGTATTTTTACTCTCGCCGGCCGGAGTTTTTCCGGAGCCGGGCAGAATGTGGGCCTGGGCTTCGTCAAACTCAAGGATTGGGACCTGCGCCCCGGGTCGGATCAAAAAGTCAACGCCATAGTTCGGCGAGCCATGATGAAATTCTCCAAGATCCGCAACGCCATGGTGTTCGCCTTCCCGCCGCCGGCCGTCATGGAATTGGGACGGGCAGGGGGCTTCGATTTTGAACTGCAGGACCGGGCGGGATTAGGACATGAGGCTCTGCTGGCGGCCCGCAACCAGATGCTGGCCCTGGCTGCCAAGGACCCGAGGCTGACCCGGGTCCGCGCCAGCGGCCTGGATGACGTGACTCAATACCGCATTAATGTAGATTGGGAAAAGGCAGGCGCCCTGGGGCTTCCTATCAGCGCCATCCATGACACCATATCGGCGGCCTTCGGCAGCGCTTACGTGAATGACTTTATTCAGGGCGGCCGGGTCAAACGGGTTTATGTGCAGGCCGACGCGCCCTACCGCATGCTGCCTAAGGACCTGGAGCGGCTCTATGTACGCAATAACTCCGGGACCATGACCCCCTTTTCGGCCTTCGCCACCGGCAATTGGTTTTTCGGACCGCCGATGTTGGAGCGATATAATAGTTTTCCGGCTTTCAACATCTGGGGGGAACCGGCGCCCGGGCGGAGTTCCGGCGAAGCGATGCAGGCCATGGAAGAGATCATCCCGAAGCTTTCCAAGGGCATCGGTTATGACTGGACCGGGATCTCCTACCAGGAGCGCATGGCCAAGGCTCAAACCGGACTGCTCTACACCTTCTCCATTATCGTGATTTTTCTCTGCCTGGCGGCCCTGTACGAAAGCTGGACCATTCCCATCACCATTCTGCTGGCTTTGCCGCTGGGAGTCATCGGCGGGGTGCTGGCCACCTCGCTGCGGGGACTGCCCAACGATGTCTACTTCCAGATCGGGCTCCTCACCGTGTTAGGGCTCACCACCAAGAACGCCATTCTGATCGTGCAGTTCGCCATGGCCAAGGTGGAGGAGGGTACGGGGTTGATCGAGGCCACGCTGGCAGGGGCGAAATTGAGGCTGCGCCCCATCGTCATGACCTCGCTGGCCTTCGGCTTCGGGGTCCTGCCCTTGGCCCTGGCCACCGGGGCCGGCGCGGGGGCGCAGATAGCCATTGGCACCGGCGTCCTGGGCGGCATGATAACCGCCACCTTCCTGGCGATCTTCTTCATCCCCCTCTTTCTTGTCATGGTGGTGGAGCTGTTCGCGAGGAAAAAGAAAGGCGTGCTGGCGACAGAGCCCGTTTTGCACTCCCCGAATCCTACGGAGGGGCAGTGACATGATCAGGAAGCTATGTTCATCCTTGGCAATATCGGCCGTTCTGCTCAGCGGCTGCACCATGGCGCCGAAATACACCCGGCCGGAAGCGCCGGTTCCCGCGGCCTGGCCCAGCGGTCCGGCCTACAAGGAGCCGCCGCCTACCAAGGAGGGTGCGGTTTCCGCCGACCTGCAATGGCGGCAGTTCTTCTCCGACGAAAGGCTGCAAAAAATCATCGACACGGCCCTGAAAAACAACCGTGATCTGCGGCTGGCCGCGTTGAACGTGGAAAGAGCGCGGGCCCTGTATCGCGTCCAGCGCGCCGAGCTCTTGCCGAAGGTGGAAACGGGCTTCATCGCCAACAAGCAGCGGGTCAGGCTTTCCGGCGCCGGCACCGACGGTTTGGTGACCCTGGAGGAGTACAGCCTCAATCTGGGTGTCACCGCCTGGGAAGTCGATTTCTTCGGCCGTATCCGCAGCCTGTCAAAAAGGGCGCTGGAGGAATTCTTCGCCACGGAACAGGCCCGCCGCGGCGCCCAGATCCTGCTGATCTCCGAAATCGCCAACGCCTATCTGACCCTGGCCGCGGACCGGGAAAACCTCAAGTTGGCCCAGTCCACCCTGGAGTCCCAGCAGGCTGCTTTCCATTTAATTCAGCGGCGTTTTGACGTCGGCATCGCCCCGGAACTGGATCTGCGCCAGGTGCAGACCAGAGTAGATTCAGCCCGGGTAGACGTCGCCAAATACACCCAACAGGTCGCTCAGGATGAGAATGCCCTCAACCTGCTGGCAGGCTC
>JAQTXE010000151.1 GCA_028688935.1 Syntrophales bacterium | reverse complement strand
ACCAACCCGGAGGTTTTGGAAAAAGTCTCCGGGTGTTAGTAATAATCATGGGGGTCTGGTTTTTCTGCTTTCCTCTAAGGGGAGAAGCAGGGGCAAAGAATCCCAACCTGGTTCCCAACCCGGAATTTAAAGGGTCCCAGGAAGGAAACAAGTTACCCGAGGCTTGGCATCGAGAGACCCAAAAGGTCCCGGGCCTCACCCCCAGCCGGGTTTATCCCTGCAATGTCACCGGGCACCCGGGGAAACTACTGGCCATCGAAGGAGGACCCGACCGCAACGGCAGGGTCTGGTGCACCATCGGCAAGATTCGCCCCCATACTGATTATCTCCTGGAATTTGACGCCTACCGCCCCAAGTTCACCAACGGAGTCTACCTAGAGGTGGAAATCTTCGGGCAGCGCCACCTCATCAACCAGCACTTCAGCTACGGCCGCCTGCAACCCATCTTTATGAGGATAAACTCCGGCAGCGTCAGGGGCTCGACCCGCCTGGCCATCATCAATCCGCACCGGGAAGTTTTGGCCTTCGGGTCTCCTTCTTTAAGGTTGGCAGGGCCCAAAACCAGGGAAAGGTGGTCGGCGGCCGCGGTTCGCCTCCCCAGCTTTTTCCCGGTGGGCATTTTTGCCGCTACTTCGGAAGATCTGCTGGCTATCCGGGCCGCAGGTTTTAATGCTGTACAAAGCTATGATTCAAAGCCGGAGACCATCAGGGAAATGGCCGCGGCATGCAAAAAATTGGGCCTAAAATTTCTCCCTAATTTCCGCGCCTACCAAGCGGATATCAGCCGCGACCTGGGAGGTAATAAAGAACTTCTCGGCTTTTATATCGAAGACGAGCCGGAGGGCCGTTCGGTCTCGCCGGAGAAGATGCAGGCACTAAAAAAATCTCTGAAACATGATCACCCCGGAGTGCTGACTGCGGTGGCCATGGTGCGGCCGCAGATGGTGGCAGCCTACCGGAATGCTGCAGATGTCTTTATGATTGCCCCCTCCCCGGTACCTAATATGCCGCTGACCTGGCTGTCCGACTCCCTTGAGGAAGCGGCCCGCCATGTTTCGACAGAGCGCCTCTGGGCGGTGATTCAGGCCTTTGGCGGGAAAAAGTGGGCCAAAGACGGCTGGCCCCGACGCCCCACTTATGAGGAGATGCGGTGTCTCACTTACCTGGCAGTGATTCATGAGGTCCAGGGAATATTCTACTTCAGCTATCCGGAGGTGCGGAAAGACCCTGCCGCCTGGGCCAGTTTGCAAAAGATTGTGGGCGAACTCCGGGATTTGAGGACTTGGCTGATACTACCCAATGAGCCAACCCTTTTGCGCTTGGAAATGACCTCGCCCTATAAGGCGGATGCCACCGGGCTCCCTGCGGTCCATTTTGGTCTCAAACAAAAGGGCCTTGAGAATCTTCTAATAATAGTAAACGTTATCGACAAGCCGGTGGAATTTTCTCTCCAAGGCTTCTCCAATAGCGTCTCTTGGCTTAAGGATTCTTTTAGCAACCACAAGTCGGTGGTCCGGGATGGCAATATTCGCGAAAAACTGGAGCCCTATGAGGTCTGCGTCTATAGCTTCCGCCAGGGTGATTAATTCCCTGAGCCAGGAAGCCACCTGGAGCCGCCGCCTCATCTTGGGCTTATGCGGCGCCATCCTGGTTTTCGCGCCCCTGGCCTACGGCGCGGTGCATACCTGGTCTTACTTTACCGTGGCCCTGGTGGCCAGCACCCTGGTGCTAATCCTCCTGGCCGCGGCCATCTATTGGCTCTGGGCCCGGCCGGAGCAAGCGCTCTTTCTGCCCCATCCTCCACTATGGGGAGCGGTGGTGGCAGGACTGATTCTGGTCCTTTGTCAAATCATCCCATTGCCCCAAGTGGTGACAAGTTGGGTTTCGCCGATGGCCTTGGACATCCGCTCCTTGGGCAACAGTTATGGGATGGCGTCCTATCTCCCCCTTTCTCTTAACCCCTATGCCACTATGTTGGAAGGTCTCAAGCTGTGGCCAGTGGTAGCAATCTTCTATGTGTTGCTTTACACAATCAATTCTCGTCATCAGCTACAAGCCTTGGTTGGCATTATCCTGGCGACAGCCTTATTCGAGGTAATTTACGGCTTCGCCCATTTTCACAACCACTTGATTTGGGGCTGGAAGAATTTCTATACCGACAACCGCCTATGCGGCACATTTGTCAACAGCAATCATTTAGCCGCTTATTTAACTATGGCCATATTGGTGGGGTTCGGCTTGGTTATGGCCCAATGGGAAGTCGTGCCTAGGTTGGCCCCTGGTCTCACCAAAGAGCGGCGTCTCCGGCTCTGGTCCCGGGCTGAACACCTGGAGCCTCGAGTGCAGCAGTTTATTTTGTTATTCTTGCTGCTATTGCTGACTGTTGCCCTGATTTTTACCGGTTCTCGGGGAGGTATGCTCTCTCTCATTACGGGTTTCGTCCTGATGGGCCTGGCAATTTGGAGCCAACGCTGGAAAAAAGGGCATCTGTTCCTTATTGGCATATTTGTGTTGGCCGCAATTCTCTATAGTCTTTGGTTGGGGAGCGCTCCTCTCTTGACCAGGTTTCTTGATACAGAACACTCTGGCCGTTATTCCGCTTTTAAAGGGGCGCTGGTCCTGTGGCGAGAATTTCCCTGGTTGGGAACCGGGTTGGGGACTTTCGGTGAGATTTTTTATCGCCTGGAACCGGCATCGCTAAGAGGTACCTTCTTTATCCATACCCATAATGATTGGCTGCAGCTTTTAGCCGAGACAGGTTTGCTGGGGTTCTCCATTATGGCTGGGGCTTGGCTACTGTTCATCAATCACTTGTTGCGGCAATGGCGCAGTCGTCGAGACCCTTTCGCCCGGGGACTGGGACTGGGAGGTCTGGCCGCTCTGGTCGCCGGAGCTTTCCATGCTCTGGGAGAATTTCCTTTTCATATTACAGGATTCACTCTTACCTACAGCGCTATTGCTGCCATTACCTATATTACTCTTTTCCACCATGGAGAAAACGGCGGTTTTGAATATTTTACCTATACAACGGTGAAATTCTCTGGGAACCGCCTTATGACCTGGGCCATCTGTTTAGGCTTAATGGGGTTGCAGCTTGCTTATATAGGCGAGGTATGGCATTATTGGCAAGCAGAAAGGATGGCTCCAACAGAAATTGACTCTACTCGACCGGTTCATCGACTAACTGTCGAAGATTGGCAGCAGGCTTTAGGTTACAATTCCCATAACAGTCGATATTATTTAGGATTGGCGCAGGCCCTGGAAACGGCAGTCCCCCAGGAGCCCAAAAACATAAGGGAAGAGGATAGATTACTGCGCCAGGCAGTCTTTCGAGCCCCAGCCCACTGGAGGTGCCGCCTGACGTTGGCGGATTTCTATGTGCGGCATTACATTGAATCACCAGATCGTTATCTTCCCCAGGCTTTACTGGAATATGAGGCTGCAGTACAGCTTTTTCCCGAGTCCGGATTGCTGCATTACCGCTTGGGCACCATTCTTGCTTGGGCTGAAGAGTACCATACAGGTTTAATTCCGCCGGAATTGCGACACCGCGTCGGCTACCATTTGGAACAAGCTTTCAAATTGGAGCCACAATTGAAGAAGCTATTTAATAAGAAAAAGGGTTGAGGAGCAGGCTCCCAGGAAATTTTACTATGCTGATGTTTGATAAATTAAACACATCTCATTGCCTCTCGGCCAATATTTTGAACCGGAAGGGGCTAAAGATCGCCACATTGGTCCTCTTGATTTGCTTAACTGGTATCATTCCGGCCTTTTCCCAGCAGGATTATGTTTTGGGGCCTGAAGATATGGTTGAGATCAAGGTTTGGGACCATGAAGATCTCACCAGGAAACAGCGGGTGGGCCTGGAGGGTAAGATTTCCTTTCCTTTTGTGGGAGATATCAAGGCCCAGGGACTCACTGTTTTACAATTGCAAAAAGAGTTGGAGCACTGCTTAGGTCAGGGCTATATTGTCGATCCCCATGTCTCCGTTACTATCACCGACTACAAGAGCAAGAAATTCTTCGTGGTGGGGAAGGTAAAAAACCCTGGCACTTATCCTTTAACCAAGAATATCAAGGTAGTGGAGGCCATCTCCCTGGCTGGCGGTTTATCCCAGGCAAGTGGCAAGTCAGCAAGCGGGGGCACCGCCATCATTGTGAGGGCTCGACCGGGAGAAAAATCGGATCAGCCTAGGCTACCAGACCAAGTGAAACCCCAAGAGAGAATAAATATCTTACTGAATGCGGCCATGAGTGGAGATCCCCGCAACAATGTGGAAATCAAAAATGGCGACACTATCTATGTACCTGCACTGTTTTTGTATATCACCGGCGAAGTCAAGAGGCCAGGTCGGTATCCTTATGAAGAAGGGATGACGGTGCTGCAGGCAGTAACCACTGCCGGAGGTTTCAGCGATAAAGCCGCTCCTGGGCGGACGAGTATTCTCAGGGAGCAGGGGGGCGTTAAAAAAAAGATCGGGGCCAAGTTGGATGATCCAATACGCCCAGAAGATACGATTGTGGTCCCGGAATCCTGGTTCTGAGATTACCCTATAAATAAATTTTTCCGAATCGGCAATACTTATGGATAATGAAATTTTAAACACCCCGCAAATCACCGCCAGGCATCATGGCCGAACAATCCACGACTATCTCAGGATCCTGGCAAAGAGACGTTGGGTCGCCATCGGTATTTTTATAGTCCTGGTGGCTTCCACCGTTATTTATAATTTCACCGCAATTCCTATATACAAAGCCACAGCGCAGATACTCATCGAACGTCAACTGCCTCGGGTGTTAAGCACTAAGGAAGGCCCGGGAGTCGATATAAAGAGCGAGGAATTCTATCAGACCCAGTACAAGTTGCTGGAGAGTAAGGCCCTGGCCAAAAAAATCGCAGACAAACTGCATCTGAAAAGCAATCCTTATTATGCACCGATCTTTCAGCATCTGCCCCCTAATGCCGATGCCGCGATGCGTCGGCAGGTAGAGGAACGGTTGTTGAACAGTATTTTGGCAAATGTGAAGGTGGCGCCAGTCCGCCAGAGCAGTTTAGTGGATGTCAGTTTTTCCCACCCCGACCCCAAGTTGGCGGCGCAGATAATCAATACCTTGGCTGGGTGTTACATTGAGCAGTCCATGGATATGCGTTTCGCCGTCTCCCAGGAAGCGACTGTCTGGCTACAAAAGAAGATCGCCGAAGCCCGAAAGAAATTGGAGGCTTCCGAAACCAAGCTGAATCAGTATAAGAGAGACCACAATATAGTGACTCTCGGGGATAAGGAAGCCATCACCGCCCAGAAATTGCAGCAGTTAAACCGGGATCTGGTGGCGGCTCAGACGCGCCGCATGGAAGCGGAAACCCGGTTTAAAGAAGTAAGTCAGGGACACCCCATCAGCGATGTTTTGAGCAATCCCCTGGTCCAAACCTTGAAGGGCCAGGAAGCGCAAATAATCGCCCAAATTTCCGAGCTAGGTAAGAAATACGGGGAAAAGCACCCCCGTATGATTCGACTGAATAATGAATTAGCGGCCGTCCGGGCCAAGATCGGCACCGAAATGAGACAGGTGGTCCAGGCCGTCAAGAACGAATACCATATGGCCCAGGCCCAGGAAGCCAATTTGAAGGCCGCCATGGAGGCCATAAAAGGAGAAACCCAAGATCTCGGTGATCGAACCATTCAGTACCAAGTATTGCTGCGGGATGTGGAAACTAACCGGGCTTTGTATGAAAATATGCTCAAAAGCCTCAAAGAGACCACGGCCACCGAAAATTTGCCATCTACTAACATACGCATCGTTTATCCGGCTACGGTGCCGACTGTTCCGGACAAACCCCGAAAATTTCGCAACCTGCTGCTGGCCGCGGTTTTAGGAATTGTCTTCGGGACGGCGGTGGCCTTAGGCCTGGAAAGTATGGATACCACCCTGAAGACCCCGGATGAGGTCGAAGAGTGGCTGGAGATCCCCAATCTGGCCATGATTTCTCATATAGAAGTGCCGGCCCAGACCGGTAATGCCGCCGATGGAGGCCCCCCGGAATTGGTGGTCCACAGCGGCATCCAGCCACTGGTCTCCGAGGCCTACCTGGGCCTGCGCACCAGCATTCTCTTTTCCACCCCGGGGCAGGCGCCTAAAACTATATTGGTTACCAGCACTTTACCCCTGGAAGGCAAGACCCTCACGGCCGCCAATCTGGCCACAGCCATGGCCAAAGCCGAGCCCCAGGTTCTTCTAGTGGATGCAGATCTGAGGCGGCCCACCCTGCATCAGCTCTTTCAGGTGGAGAGAGAGCCGGGCCTTTCCAATTTCTTAGTAGGCGATACCGATGAACTGCCATTGATGGAAACCCCGGTGCCGGGCCTCTTCCTGGTGACCTGCGGCCACATCCCGCCCAACCCCTCAGAACTCCTGCACTCAGAGCGCATGCAGGAGTTTCTCTCCCGGGCCCAGGAGCGTTTTAGCCGGGTGGTCATAGATTCGCCGCCCCTCATGTCAGTGACTGACGCGGCCATTTTAGCCACCTTGGTAGAAGGAGCGCTTCTGGTGGTCAAAGCGGAGACAGTCCCCCGTAAGGCTGCCATGGAGGCCAAAAACGACCTCCTGGAAGTCCAGGCCCCCCTCCTGGGCGCCATTCTTAACGACGTTAACCTCCAGCGCAATGGCTATTATTATAGTTATTATTATCGATACCAATCCTACTATACGTCTGAGGATGATACCCGCGCCCCATCCCGTCCTTCTCGGAAAAGCCCACCTCCTCAAGGAATATTGGGCAAAATCAAAAACCGTTTGCCCTTCTTCAAAGATAGTTCTTCTCGAAGAACTTGATTTTGCCGCCCTGCTCTAAACTAAGTGTGGGACAGGATGTTTATATATCCCCAGCTATTCAGTGCCGCGCACCACAGCTTTTTACACAGTCTTTTTTGAGAAATGATTTATCACCTCATGGAAGTGTTTATAAATTAATTCAAAACCAAATAGTTTACAAGATAATCATCATTATGGATATAATTGTAACCAATTGAATTGCTCGTCGAAATCCGATTTTGAAATAATAAGGATGGCTTTGATTTTTTTTCGGCACTTAGCGGCTCGTTATTTTTAATCCTGACGCTTCCCATTTTTATTGACCTGAGACCTTGAATTTTGGTCAAAGCTCCTGGTGTATTTGCCTTATCTCTAATTCAAGACGAAGGTCTCTTCTCAGCATTAAAAGATCTTTAAATTTTTCTCCTCCTGCTTATCCGTTTAGGTAATTCCTTGCCTCCTAAATAATGCTGACCCGTTTCCTGGACATTTTATTCTCAGTCATAGGCTGCTTGATGCTGCTGCTAATGCTGCCGTTTATTGCTCTGCTCATTAAGCTGGATTCCAGGGGTCCGGTGTTCTTTAGGTGTAATCGAGTGGGGAAAGGTGGCAAGATTTTTAAAATGTATAAATTCCGGACTATGTTTGAGACCTCGGTTCCTGTGGGGGCATCGGTTTCACCCCTGGGAGACCCTCGGGTCACCGCGGTGGGCAGGATACTGAGGCGCCTCAAGATCAATGAATTTCCCCAATTATTTAATGTGCTCAGAGGAGACATGACTCTAGTCGGTCCCCGTCCCGAGGCTCCGGACCTAGCCGCTGCTTATCCCCCGGAGGCCCACCGGATTTTCTCCGTCAGACCCGGCCTCGCCGGCCCCAACCAAATTCTGGGGCGGAATGAAGAAGAAGTGTATCCACAGGGGGTGGATCTTAAGAAGTATTATATAGAGCAGATATTGCCCTGGAAGCTGCCGGTGGATTTGCAGTATATTGATGATCAGTCATTGTTTAAAGATCTTAAGTACATGTTTTTGGCCGTCAAGGTAACCTTAACCGGAGCTGTTGCCCGCCGACATCTGACGGACAATTTAAGTCAGATATTGTTGTTAGTTTCCGATCTTGTTCTGTGCGCTGTCTCCTTAATATCGGCCCATCTTTTGAGGTTTGAAGCTTTCTCCAACCCCCAGCTTAATCAGGTACTGCTCGGTCTTCTCCCTTGGGCGGTTTTGACCAGGCTACCAGTTTTCATCTACTTCAATTTCTATCATACTTTAATTCGCTACCTGTCCCTTTACGATATCAAGCGGGTTTTCAAGGGCGTGGCCTTGTCCAGTGTAGTGTTTGTGAGTGTATCCTTCCTATTCGGCCTTGTACATGGCTACTCTCGAGCAGTTTTTCTCATTGATTGGTTTTGCCTGACCACTATGTTAGTCGGTTACCGTGCTTTGCTCAAGAAGCTGTATCAGCGCTACCATGCTAAGAAGGGCGACAATGGGCAGAAGAAACAAGTATTCATCTGGGGAGCCGGTGATTGCGGAGAACTCTGTTTGCGGTACCTCCAGAAAAAGCAAAACCCATCCTATAAGGTAGTGGGATTCATCGATGATGATCCCAAGAAAAAGAACCACCGGTTAAACGGGGTAAAGGTTCTGGGCAACCGGCATCATCTGGAGATTCTCTGTCAGCTTTACAAGGTGCAAGAAGTCTACATTTCGATCCACAAGGCACTGCCTGAAGAGCTGACGCGGATAGTTAGTATTTGTCAAGGCATGGGATTAACCACTAGAGTTTTTTCTGAGCCTGATGAGGCGGTCATGGAAAACTCCTACCCATTTTCCCGGGCTGAAGCTTCTTAAGTTGCGGATGTCCCCAAAACCCAATATCGATCTAAATCCACTCACCTGACAAAAGGGGAAGGTCGCATGCGTGCTGTTATTTTAGCAGGAGGCAAAGGAGTCCGCCTGGCTCCGCTCACTGAAGTCATTCCCAAACCTTTGGTCCCCATTGGCGGCATGCCCATCCTCGAGATTGTCATCCGTCAACTTCAGGCACATGGATTCCGGCGTATCACTCTGGCGGTGGGTTACCTTTCCGATCTCATACGTGCTTTTTTTCAGGACGGCTCCAAATGGGGGGTAAGTATAGATTATTCTTATGAAGAAACCCCTTTGGGCACCGCCGGCCCCTTGGCTCTCATCGACGGCCTGGAAGAAACCTTCCTGGTTATGAACGCCGATGTTTTGACCAATATTGATTATAACAAGTTTCTCCGTTATCATAGGGACCATGGGGGCCTGGCCACTATCGGCGCCTTCGAGCGGGAAGTGAAGGTCGACTTGGGGGTCATTGTACCCGATGGCGATGGCCACATCAAAGATTATGTGGAAAAACCCACTAACACTCATCTTGTGAGCATGGGTATATATATTTTCGAACCAAAGGTTCTGGATTTCATCAGATACGAATCTTTTCTAGATTTTCCGGACTTAGTAAGATCACTCCTAGACTTAGGATTGCCGGTCTGTTACTATCTTTTCAATGGTTATTGGCTGGACATTGGCCGTCATGAAGACTATGACGCCGCTACGAGGGAGTTTGTCTGCCTTAAAAATACTCTCATATCAATGACTTAACAATATTTATAAATTATCCTTTGCCAACACTTCTATCACAAATTCCGATTGGCATGCCTGACAACAGTGTGAAAAAGCTAACAGCACAGCGTAAGAGTCAACCAATCCGTGAGAAGGGAAAGTTTCTGGTTTTCGGATCCCCATTAATCGAGGAAGCCGAGATCCAGGAAGTAGTATCAAGCATGAAAAGCGGCTGGCTTGGTACTGGCCCCAAGGTCTGCCGTTTTGAAGAGGATTTCAAAAAGTACAAAAGAGTGGAACATGCGGTGGCGGTTAATTCCTGCACTGCAGCGCTTCATGTCAGCCTGATAGCTTCAGGGGTTGGCCCTGGTGATGAAGTCATCACCACGCCCATGACCTTCTGCGCCACAATAAATTCCATAATTCACGCAGGAGC
>JAQTXE010000150.1:9195-9855 GCA_028688935.1 Syntrophales bacterium | reverse complement strand
ATAAAAATTTCGATGGCATATAACTTGCTTTGATATCAGACAACATTGCCGTCGAGGAGGAGTAATATGTCACCATGAATCAAAAGAGAAGGGTGAAGGATTGCACGAAGTTTAATTTTTGAAACCAATTTTCACTTCTGCAAGCAAAGGAGAAAAAATGAAAAGGTTAACGGTAATTACTATAGTGTTAGTTTTGCTTGCGGCTTTTGCCGTTGCCGTGGGCGCTCAAACGAAAACGAGCCCGCAGTTGTGTACCAATATCAGCACCTGTGCGGACATGATGAAGGAAATGGCCGAGGCGCTGAAAAGCGGGAAACTCAGCCCTGCTGAAACTCAAGAGGTGATCTCCCATATCAACCAAATGGGGCGCATTATGAAGGAAATGAGTGGCCCCAAGGGTCCGAGCCTGGAGGAGCAACACGCCCAGGAGCTTAAACAGATTCAGGACAAATGGCGGCGTCTCCGGGAAATGAAAAAAAGCATGCAGGTGAAGCCGGGCCATTGATATCGTGGCCCCCTTGGCGAACGACAACCGATCTGGGGGCGGGCTCATAATTCCGCCCCCAAAGAAAGCCGATGCAGGATCAGCCCCTGGAATTGGGGATTTGCATATCAATAATCCTTAAGGAATAGGGTCTCTCATTATCCGGGTGGCCCGGT
>JAQTXE010000150.1:0-9185 GCA_028688935.1 Syntrophales bacterium | reverse complement strand
GTGACACAGAAAATCTGGAATAAAGGAGGTCCAATGAATCGGCAAAGGTTGTCAATAGTAATGGGATGCATATCGCTGCTCTTTCTATTTGGCGTTGCCTCCCTGGCGGCCGAGGCGGAGCCCAAAGTGGGGCAGACAGTGGGCAATGCCAAGTTTCCCAAGCCCCTCACCAATGAGGACGCCAAATACCTGGGACCGGACCAAACGGCGGAATTCACTTTAAAGGATATCAGAGCCCCTTATGTATTGGTGGAGCAGATGAACACCGCCTGACCGTACTGTATGGCACAGGCTCCTGTGCTAAACGAGCTTTACAACCTGGCCAACCAAGATTCCGCTCTCAAAGGCAAGTTAAAATTCCTGGCAGTGGGCAAGGACAACGATGAGACTGCTATGAAAATGTGGAAGGCCTTCTATAAAGTGCCTTTCCCCATGATTGCCGACCCCACCGGCATTTTTGCCAAGGCTCTAAATTTCCCTAATTATCCCGTTACCGCGGTTCTGGATAAATCCGGCAAGATCGTTTGGGTCCATGTGGGGGCCTTCGACAATGCTGAAGAAGCCCTGAAAGACATTAAGGCTGTCATAAAATAGTCCACGGCGTTCAGGGGATGGGCCGGGTCAGGGCCCGTCCCCTTCGTTATCCGGGCTATAGCGTTCAACTTATTCAAACCTTTTCCTATTTCGACCGATTTCCTGGCGCCTAACCTTCTCAAAGGGTCCAACCTTGACAATTCCCGGTTAGTCACTATTTTTTCCACAGGAAATTTATTTCAAAAAACTTTCATATGATATTCATTGGCAAAATTAAGACCTTATGAAAGTTCAGCCGCATTCTTTAATTCAACTTTGCCTGAAGCGAGTTAAGGCCGTTTCCGACAAAATTCGCTGGACGGTCATTGAAATGCTGATGGATGGCCCGAAAACCGTGGGGGAACTGGCCAAGGAATTGGGGGTGGAACATAGCCTCCTTTCCCATCATTTGAAAATCCTGCGCAATGGAGGTCTGGTGGAATCGAGTCGCGCAGGCAAGAGCGTCATCTGCAAATTGACTGACGCCGTCGCGTTTTCAGATGCAGGATGGGAATTGGACTTGGGTTGCTGCCGGCTCGAAAAAGCCGCAAGCACACCCCTGGCGTCGATTTTCTTCCCTCCTGTGAAAAACTGATGGGCGGGAATGTCATTCAGATGAATCCCCCTTAGGGGGAGAGTGATCATTTCCGGCCTCAGATAAGGCCAGAATATGCCAGCGCCTTCGATGAACCTAGCAAAGCTTTTATGGCTAGTCGTCCTTGGGTTATTGATAGCTTTTGTTATGAGTTGCGCCACGCCGGAGCCTTGCCTGGAAAGAGGCGGCCGGGGTCAGGGGTTCCGCTGTCTGGAGACGCCGGTGGAGCCGCCGACTCTGGCCGTTCCCAAGCGCTATTAATAACCCTTAAGAAGTGCTTAGATAGCCACTTATTAGGCCAAGCCTGATAACCACCTTGAATTCCGAGGGGAATTTGCTGGTTGATATATTGAAAAACTTGGAATTAGGGCAGGAGCGAGTTGCTCACTGCTTCAATAATGCTAGGGAAGGAGTAAACAAACTATGAAACAGAGGTTAATGATCACGATTCTGGCAGGGGTCTTGAGTCTGGGTTACGGATCAGTGGCGGCTCAGGATCACCCCGGCGGAGGGATGCACGGGAGAGGCGGCGGGCAGCATATGATGGGCGGCCAGCACATGATGGGTCCGGGCATGATGCACAACATGGGCATGATGTCCGACATGATGCGGGACATGCACCAGATGATGGGCGCCCAGCGAATGACCCCGGAGCAGCAACAGCAGATGATGCAGATGATGAACCAGATGGGTGGCATGATGCAGCAGATGCAGGGTCCCATGGGCCCCCAGATGGAGCAGCAACAGACCGGGCAGCTTAAAGAAATGCAGCAGCGGCTCCAACAGATGAAGGGCCAGATGCAGAAGCAGGAACACAAACATTAACTGGCTCGCATTCCTCGTTTGACCAGGGTTTATAACAAGGATAAACGACATGAAGTCCCTTAAGATATTTTTGTTATTAATTCTTTCGGGGCTGATAATAGGCCTGACGAGGGCTGCCAATGCCGGTGAAGAGAGACAGGCTGCCAATCATGAAAGCAGCCCCCCAGGGCTTTATCCTCATCAACGCTTGTTGGGCTTTCTCACTTCCCCTTTAATTAATCTCTTTCCGCCGGAAAAGACGCGCCAAGATTTGAGCCTGAGGAATTTCTTCACCTACGGTTGGCAGCAAGGGTGGGATGAACCGGAAGAAGGCCCCCAAGACGCCCCCCGGTTCCGGTTGCTCCGCATTCAGCGAGCCTTTTGGGAGCGGGAGTTAAGAGCCACGTACAACTTTACCTTTCGGGCCAATAAAAACCAGGCGGACGGCCAGGAAGGGGAATTTGAACTAGAGCTTCCCATAAGCCGCCGTTTTCTCATCGAATTTGAAGGAGGGATAGTGGGAGACAGGCCCAGCGGCGAGGTCTGGAAGGGCGGCGGGGGCGACTTGAAAATCATTCCTGAGGTTATGCTGATGGAGAGCCGGGACCTGTCTTTTTCATCCGGACTTTTCATCCGCACCCCCACTGGACGCAAGGCCGTGGGGGACGGACGGACCGCGCTGACTCCATATCTGGCCCTGTGGAGAAACCTGGGTCATCGCATCGGCCTGCACACCTACCTGGGGGCTGAATTCCCCCTGGACGGTTTCGGCTCCCCTGTTCCGGATGCCATTTTCCAGTACGCCATCGCCCCGACCATAACGGTGACCCCCAAAGCCACGCCGTATTTGGGAAATTTGACGTTCTTCCTGGAGGTCAACGGGGACACCAATTTAGGTGGAGACCGCCACACCACCATAACCCTTCTGCCCGGAACACGCTGGCTGGTGGTGAAAGACGTTTGGCTGGCCGCAGGTTATGAAGTTCCCATAACCCACACCGACGAATTGGCAGGCCGGATTTGAGCCAGCCTTTATCTGGATTTTTAAGGCAAGGGGAAGGGGATTTTCAATTCCAAAACTACCACCCTTCCAAAGCAATGGAGATACCGTGCCTGTTCTCCAAGAAACTCAAACAGAAGCGGCAGAACGGCCATATTATACACTTCCTTCCGCGCAAGTTTTGGAGACTTTCGGCGCCGGCCCCGCCGGGCTGAGCGCCTCCCAGGCCCGGGAACGCCTGGAGCAATACGGTCCCAACGAGCTGACCCCGCCGCAGAAAATCTCTCCCTGGATCATCTTTCTCCGGCAGTTCCAGAATCTCCTGATCATTATTCTGATCGCCGCCACCGGCATTTCCTTCTTCCTGGGGGAACACCTGGACGCCTACATCATCCTGGTGATCATCCTGGCCTGCACCATCCTGGGGTTCGTCCAGGAGTACCGGGCCGAGCAGGCCGCCGCGGCCCTCCAGAAACTGGCGGCCCCCGAAGCCACGGTGCTCCGGGAGGGTAAGGAACGTGTCATTCCCGCCCGGGAGGTGATCCCCGGTGATGTGTTGGTCCTGCATACCGGCGATAAAGTGGCCGCTGACGGCCGCCTGCTGGAAGCCGTCAATCTCAAGAACGACGAATCCCTCCTCACCGGGGAATCCACCTCGGTCAGCAAAGCCGCGGACCCGCTCCCCCAGTCATCCGTGCCGGTGGCCGATCAGAAAAATATGGTCTTCGGCGGCACGGTGGTTACCTACGGCCGGGGCAAAGCGGTGGTCACCGCCACCGGCATGAAGACCGAGTTCGGCTCCATCGCCCGCATGCTGGGGGAAGTGGCCCAGGAAAAGACCCCCCTGGAAGAGCGCATGGCCTCCATCGGCCTGGTCCTCAGCATCCTTTGCCTGGCAGTCAGCGCCGGAGCCGTGGTTTTCGGGGTCATCCAGGGTCAGAACTGGCTGCAAATGCTCATTTGGGGGATCAGCCTGGCGGTGGCCGCGGTCTTTGCCAGGGTGGCCCCGGAGCACAAATTGCGCCTGGTGGACTTGCTCAAGGCTCAAGGGCAGATAGTGGCCATGACCGGCGACGGCGTCAACGACGCCCCGGCTTTAAAAAGGGCGGATATCGGGGTGGCCATGGGCATCACCGGCACCGAGGTCACCAAGGAAACCGCGGACATGATCCTGGCGGACGACAATTTCGCCACCCTGGTGGCCGCGGTGGAGGAAGGCCGGGCCATCTTCGACAATATCAAAAAATACCTGATGTATTTATTGAGCGCCAACCTGGGGGAAATCATGGTGCTCACCGGCACCTTTTTCCTGGGCATGCCCCTCCCCCTGGTGGCCCTGCAAATTCTCTGGGTTAATCTCACCACTGACGGCCTGCCGGCCCTGGCCCTGGGGGTGGACCCCAAGGCCCCGGACATCATGGCCCGGCCCCCCCGGCCGCCCCAGGAGGGGGTGTTCACCAGGCCGGTGATCGCCCTAATGGTGGTGACCCCCGCCTACCTCACCGTGGCCCTGATTCCTCTCTTCCATCACTATTACCACGGCTACCTGCAAGTGATGGGAGACCCGGAGCTGTCTTTGACCCGTGCCCAAACCATGGTCTTCGTGACTCTGGTCCTGGCTGAGCTGGTGCGAGCCTACAACTGCCGTTCTGACTACTATTCCGTGTTCAGCGTCGGCCTCTTTAGCAACCGCTTGTTGATCGGCGCCACCATCCTATCCCTGCTGATGATGGTGGCGGTGGTCCAGGCGCCGCCCTTGGCGGGCCTCTTCCACGCCGTGCCTTTGAGCTGGAAAGAATGGCTGTTTGCGGCTTTTCTGGCGGGCCTCCTCTTTCCCGTACTGGAGATAACCAAGTGGGTGATGCGGCAAATCGGGGGTCCGGCCACCGGCCTCCCGGCATAAGGTCTTTAAACCCATTGAGAACCTGAAATAGGTTTTGCAGGAAAACGACGATGAAAATCCGGTTAGGGCTGATCCTATCCATGCTGGTCCTCGGGGCCAGTTGCGCCCCGGGTTATTATGAGACCGGGGCAGATTACCAAATTCCAACATATTGGGAGGAGAAAACGTGGTACCAAAATCCTGAGACCGAAGAAGAGTACCGGATGAGGATCTGGCGCATGGAGTCTGACCGTGGTGGATAACGCTTGATTATAAATTCCGTGGAACTGTCACCCATAGGAGGCATTATGGCCACAAAGTTTCCCAAGGTCGACCAGGACTGCTGCCTGTCCTGCGGCAACTGTGAAGCGGTGTGTCCGGAGGTTTTCCATCTCAACGAGGACACGGGCAAATCGGAAGTGATCAACCCCCAGGGCGCCCCGGAAGACCGGATTCAGGATGCCATAGACCAATGTCCGGAACTATGCATCTCCTGGGAAGAGGAAAAGCGATGAAAAAACTGCCCTTAGAGAGCTTGACCGGCCACGATTGGGTAGAACACTTGTTTCACTGGATTGCCCTTGGCATAGAATATTTAGGAGTATCAATAATCGTTATCGGAGCCTTGGTATCAACTACTTTTTTTATTTATAGACTGATCAATGAGAAGTCTCTTGATAAGTGCTATCAGAAATATCGAAGTACTTTTGGCAAAACAGTACTTTTAGGATTAGAGTTTCTTGTGGCCTCAGATATTATCAATACCGTTGCCGTTGGCCTCACATTTAAGGACCTGGGGGTGTTAGGACTTTTAATTCTGATAAGAACCTTTTTGAGTTTCGCTCTGGAAGTGGAGATCAACGGTCATTGGCCATGGAGAGGCAGTGAAATGACCCTGAAATCAATACCAAAATAATTTTCCGCCGCAAGGTAATGCCGGAGCATCAAGGATGATTAAATTATCTAAGACTTTATTGGCATGGCGGGCGGGGCCGGAACCGGCCCGTCGCGCAGGGGGTGGAAAATGAGCGCCCGCCGCTTCTTACCGGGGCTGGCTTTAGGCCTGATACTTTTATTGGTCTTGGGAGGGGCTCTTTACTTCAAAGGATACCGGTTGATGCGGCACGCCGCGGCTCCCGGTCCCGCCGCACCTGCCCCTGGGGCCAAGGAAGGCCGTAAAATCAAGTATTACGTCTCTCCCATGGACCCCACGATTGTCAGCAAAACACCGGCCAAGGACCCCATGGGCATGGATTTTATCCCCGTCTACGAAGATACAGGGCCGGCCATGGCCCCGGGGACCATCGCCGTGGACCCCAAGACGGTGCAATCCATTGGGGTGAGAACCGCCAAGGTGGAAGTTCGCCCCCTCTCCCGGGTGATTCGGGCGGTGGGCAAGGTGATGTATGACGAAAATCAGTTGAAAGTGGTGAATACCAAGGTGGACGGCTGGGTGACCCGACTCTATGTCAAGATCACCGGCGAACCGGTGCGAAAGGGCCAGAGGCTCGTCAGCCTTTATAGCCGGGAGCTGGTGCCGGCCCAAAGAGAGTATCTGCAAGCCTTAAAAAATCTCAAGACCATCGGCAAAAGCCCTTTTCCGGAAATAGCCGAGGGGGCCAGGCGTCTGGCCGAGGCCTCCCGCATGCGGTTGGAGTATTTCGACATTCCGGCTTCCGAGATCAATAGACTGGCCAGGACCGGCCAGGTGAGAAAAGAGCTGACTCTCACCTCCCCGGTTTCCGGCATTGTCACCGACCGTCTGGTGACCGACGGCCAGTTCGTCATGGCCGGCATGACCCTGCTGAAGGTGGCGGACCTCTCCACCGTCTGGGTGGAAGCGGATATTTACGAATACGAACTACCCTGGGTGGCGGTGGGCCAGCAGGCCGTCATGACCTTGAGTTATCTCCCCGGTAAGACTTATAAAGGCGTCATCGAATACATCTATCCCTATCTGCGCGGCAAGACCCGCACCGCCAGGGTGCGGATGAAGTTTCCCAATCCCGGCTATAAACTCAAACCGGATATGTACGCCAAGGTGGAAATCAAATCCCCCTTGCAGCCCCTGGTGACAGTGGTTCCCAATGAGGCGGTGATGGACACGGGGGAAAGGCAGCATGTCTTTGTAGCCTTGGGCCGGGGCCGGTTCCAGCCTCGGGAAATCAAAGTGGGGGTGCACGGCCAGGATGGGCTGCTGCAAGTGCTCTCCGGCCTGAAGGAAGGGGAGGAAGTGGTCACCTCGGCCCAGTTTCTGTTGGATTCCGAATCCCGGTTCCGGGAAGCCGCAGCCAAGTTTTTGGCCGGCCCTGAAGGGGAGAAAAAAGGGGCCCCGGCCCCCAAACCGACCCACGCGCATTGATGTAACTTGATTGAGAAAAACAAATTCATTACGCCCGGAAAGGCTTCAAATCAGGGAGAAAGCCATGAGTCCCGTCCAATACTTCAAGTGCCCCAGGCACCCCGAGGTACGTCAAGCTGAGCCGGGCACCTGTCCCCAATGCGGCCTGGCCTTGGAAGGGGTCAGACGCAAGTGGGTCTGTCCCTTTCACCCCCTGGTGCTGCATGATGAACCGGGGGAGTGTCCGGTTTATGGCCTGCCTTTGATTCCCGAACCTTCGGGACGTTTCTACACCTGCACCCTTCATCCGCAGGTGAAAGAACTGGAGTCTGGAAAGTGTCCCCAATGCGGCATGACCATGCAGCCGGCCTGGGCCCCGGTGGCGCGCTTTAGCACCGAGTGGTTCTGCTCCGAGCACCCGGAGATCGTCGAGCGCACCCAGGGTAATTGCCCCAAATGCGGCATGGATCTTAATCCCCGGATAGTTCCCTCCGAGGAAAAGGAACCTGAGGAAATTGACGCGGCCAAAAGACTCTGGGAGAAGGTGTGCCCCAAGTGCAGCATGGAAAATGAGTAAGGGTTCAATGGCGCTGAACCGGGAGATCGCCGCGGGTATGAATAACCTGGCCAATAATTCTTAAAAGTAGGCGGCAATGGGACTTAAAGAAATTCCATTATTAAACCACTTTTTCTGCGCTCTCCATGAACGGCGCCATTGGTTACGGCCATGATCGAACGATTCATTGAGTATTGCAGCAAAAACCGTTTCTTAGTAATGACCTTGTGGCTCCTCATCGCCGCCTGGGGCCTGTATGCCACCTATAACATGCCCATCGACGCCATCCCGGACATCTCCGACGTCCAGGTGATCATCCTCACCGAGTACCCCGGCCAGGCCCCGGAAGTGGTGGAAGCCCAGGTAACCTACCCCCTGACCACCACCATGTTGGCGGTGCCTTTTTCCAAGGTGGTGCGGGGCTTTTCCGCGTTCGGCTATTCCATGGTGTACATCATTTTCGAGGACGGCACCGATATCTACTGGGCCCGCTCCCGGGTCCTGGAATACCTCAATTACATCCGGGGGAAACTGCCTCCGGGGGTGAACCCGGCCCTGGGCCCGGACGCCACCGGCGTGGGCTGGGTCTATGAGTATGTATTGGAAGACACCACTGGCCGCCATGACCTCAGCCAACTGCGCACCATCCAGGATTGGTACTTGCGTTACGCCCTGCAGACGGTGGAAGGGGTGGCTGAAGTGGCCAGTGTCGGCGGTTACGTCAAACAATACCAGGTGGTGGTGGACCCCAATACCCTGGCCGCCTACGGCATCCCTCTATCCCGGGTAAAAATGGCCATCCAGAGGTCCAACAATGACGTAGGCGGCCGGGTTATCGAGAAGGCGGAGACCGAGTATCTGGTGATCGGCCGGGGCTACATCAAGACCCTGGCCGACATCGAAAACATCGTGGTGGGAACTGACGGCGAAGGAACCCCCGTCTATATCAAGGACGTGGGCCAGGTGCGCCTGGGGCCGGAGCTGCGGCGGGGCGCGGCCGAAGTCAACGGTGAAGGGGAAGCGGTGGGCGGCATTGTGATCATGCGCTTCGGGCAAAACGCCCGGGCCGTCATCGACCGGGTGAAGGCCAAGCTGAAGGAGCTCCAGGCGGGGCTGCCCCAAGGAGTGCGCATCGTCACCGCCTACGACCGCGCCACCCTCATTCAAAAGACCATTAACACCCTGAAGGAAGCCCTCACCGAGGAAACCATCATCGTCGGGTTGGTCTGCGCGGTTTTCCTGATGCATCTGCGAAGCGCCCTGGTGGCCATTATCAGCCTGCCCCTGGCCGTCCTGGTGTCCTTCATCCTCCAGTACCAGTTCAACATTACCGCCAATCTTCTGAGCCTCTCCGGCATTGCCCTGGCCCTGGGGGATATCACCGACGCCGCAGTGGTCATGGTGGAAAACGCCCATAAGCGCCTGGAACATGCC
>JAQTXE010000149.1 GCA_028688935.1 Syntrophales bacterium | reverse complement strand
GCATTGACGCGGCCTTGCCCTTCAATGCTTCTTTGCAGTGGCGGGATAAAGGAAAAATCCGTCAAGACCCCAAATTCGGACCTCTTTATCAAAAATATCTGGCCAAGAAAGCCGCATGGCGGCGTATCGATCAGTACTGGCTCCTGTCGGTGGCCCGGCTGGGGCTGCAACTGGACAGCGCCACTAACAACACCAGCCTGGTCCTGGCCTTTGAATTTGTGGCCACCGGCGACGTCCTGCTCTTTACCGCGGACGCCCAGATCGGCAGTTGGAAGTCCTGGCTGACTTTAACATGGAAGCACAAAGACGGGGAGGGCCAGGAAAAAGAGTGCGACACCGCTGATCTCCTGCGGCGCACCGTGTTCTACAAGGTGGGGCATCACGGCAGCCACAATGCTACTTTGAAGGAAGGCGGGCTGGAGGCCATGACCTCGCCGCAGTTGGTGGCCGCCATCCCGGTTAATCAGGATTTCGCCAACAACAGCAAACATTGGCAGATGCCGGCCCCGGCCCTTTTCCAACGTCTTCAGGAGCTGACCGACCTCCGCATCCTCCGGGCCGACGCCTCCTATCCCGACAGTGACGAGCAAGTCCCCCGGGGTTTGGTGGACCGGGAAAAACGGGAATGGCAGCGTTTCCAAAACGCGGTCATCCTGGACCCGAAAGGATTGTGCATCGATTTCTTATTATGAGCGGGAGGCCTCCCCTTAATTTTGTCTGACCTCTTTTCTGGGCTCATTTGGCGCTGGTTCTGGTTACCGGCAGACTTAGCCTCTCAGGGTCGTGCGCCTCGGTGTTTTGTGTCTTGGGAAACATCTGAAGGAGGAGAACCGGGATGCTTCCCTATGTAACCATGATCCTCTTTGCGGTGCACGCCGCCATCAAATTGGGCCAGAAAATCCGCACCGTGTACCAAGAAGAAGTCCGGGACCGGACCATATTTTTGCCGCCCGTAGGTTTTACCCCGGCCGATCTGCCCTATTGGGACGGAGAAGGCGAGACCAAAGAATTTTTCGCCGGCCCGGGCCAGAGCTTCGTGGCTCCGCCATCCCCGCCCCCGCCCGGGAAGGAAACCCAGCCCCAGCCCCCTGCAGGGCTGCTCTATGATCTGTGGCGGCACCGGGAAAAGCCTGAAAACCAGGAAATACTGTGTTTCGCCTACAAACAAATTAAGGAAAATATCAACCCTCATCTTCGGGAGGATGATGTCAAAGGCGAATATATCCGGGATACGGATAAGCTTTATCAGGGCGCCAACGCCTTATTCATGGTCCAGCAATGGCGGGATGGGACCGATCCCAAGCGGCCCGTCTGGCAGCGTCTGGCCGGGACCGTGGTGGAATTGGCCGTGGACTACGTCAAGGTCGACCCCGGTCTCTTCGGCGGCAGCGGCAAGGGTGACCGGGTGGTGCGCTCTTTTCTGCTGTCCCTGGATAGCGTTAAATTTGCCGAAGACCGGTATGATGAGCTGCTCCTGGAAATTTTGCAGGCCTCCCTTAATACCTTTTCCGGCCAGGCCGGGTTAGTAATCGGCGATGACACCCTGGCCCTGCTCCTGAAACGAGTGAGCGCCACCCTGGCGGACCAGGTGGAGCGGGCCGAAAAGACCAACGACGCCAATAAGATTCTGGCCCTCTACGACTTCCGCCGGGAAACGCTCCAGGACATCTTGCGGGTGTCCGCAACCACCGTCTCCGAGCAAGCCACCCGGCTGCTGGGGCCTCCGGACAGCAAGGAAGAACAGCTCTTGAACGCGGTGTTCCAGGCGGTCCTGCATACCGTCCAGGAACAACCCCTGCTCTTTTCCAGCCAGACACTTACGGCCATATACGGCGCCAGCCTGGCCGCGGTGGCCCAGAACGCGGCCCTGATCCTGCCGGGGGGTCAAAGCCACGAGTTCTTGAGCCAGCTGTTCACCCGCACCGCCGATACCCTGATCAAGGCCGGTCCTCAGTCCCTGTTTACCCCGGATTGGGCCCGGGACATCGTCGCCCTGGCCCTGGAAACCTTATCCCAAAACGCCCGGCAGCTCATCAACCCCAAAGACCCCGGGGAACAACTCCTGGTTGACGCCCTGGAGCGGGTCATTCTTTCTTTTTCCGGGCAACTTCATAACGACCAGAACCTGCCCGGGGTCTTGGCCGCGACGTTCTCCCAGAAGCAACTCCTCACCATCATCCAGGAGGTCTTCGCCGCGGTGGCGGAAAATCCCGGAGCCTTACTGCCGGGGACGGACGGCGATCCCCAGCTATCGGCCCTGGCCCAGATCATGGGCGCGGTGGCCGCAGTCGTCAGCCGGGACGGCCAGCGCCTCCTCACCGGCGACGGCTATGTGGAGCTTTTGCAAGTGGCCCTCCAGGCCATAGCCCTGAACCCTGACCGGTTGCTCGACCTCAAGACCGCGGACCCCATGGATAACGTCCTGGCCCAGGTGATGACCGGGGTCCTCACGGCCGCGGCCGGCAACCTCCAAAAGAAGGACAGCCGCCACTTATTGTGGGGAGGCATGCTCCTCCAGGCCACGGAAATCGCCCTGGCCGCAGTGTCCAAGGATACCGCCGGCTTCCTGGCCGACCCCGAGGTGGTAACCCTGGTCCTGACTCGGCTTTTAAACGCGGCCTCGGGACCCCAGGCCAATAATCTGGACGCCGAAAACCTGCTGCTGGTCTTCTCACCCCTGATGCACCGGGCCCTCAAGGAGGGGCGGGGCATCCTGGACGAAAACGATCAGCAACTTATCCTGCGGTACCTGGCCCAGGAATCGTGAAAGCTGCATCTCTGAGAAGCGAGGAAATTTCCTGCCCTTGAATTGCAACCTATTCTCTTCCACATAAGGAGGACTCCATGAATCGCCTTGCGTTGCCTCATTTTTCCACATTTTACCGGCGCCTGACTATCCTCCTGGTCCTCCTCCTGCTAGTCGCGGGCTGTGCCCCTGGAACTACTCCGCCTCCCCAGCCCCCTGTGGCAGGGACGACTCCTGCCACCCCGGCCCTATCCAGCCCCCAGGCCGTGGCTGCTCTGAAGAAAGCCCAGGAAGCCTTCAATGCCGCGGTGCAAGCGGACCAGCCCACGGTGGCTGTTCCCGCGGCCAGCCGCCAGAAATATCAAGAAGTGGTGGACACTTTAAAGCAAGAGGTGCTGGACCAGGGGAACGATTCCCTGAAAGTGAGCGCTTATGCCCTTTTGGCTTTTTCCCAATGGCGGCTGGGGCAATATGCCCAGGCTGTGAAGACCGGAGAAAAAGGCCGCCAGCTCTATGAAACCGCCAAGCTCACTAGCAATCCCCGGGAATATGGCATGTGCCTCATGGTAAGAGGATTGGCCGGGGCTTCCCAGACCTATCAGGAGTATCGCCATCTCCAGACTTCTCCCACCAAGGAGCAGGCCCAAAACCTCACCGGCCGCCTGGAGCAGGCCATGCGCACCATCGACTCCGGCAACACCTATTGGGGGCGGCAAGACGATGTGGCGCTTTACGCCAATCTCTGGCAACTGGCCCTGGTGGACGCCGCGGTGCGCATCTGGACTTCCGGGCTGCCCCGGGAGGTTGCCCAACCCGAAGTCTGCCGCTGGCTGGGGCGGGCCGAGCAAGTGTTCGCAAAATTTCCCAATCCTCCCTATCATTGGCAGGATCTGGCCCTCACCTATAAAAGCAAGTTTGAAAAAAAGAAAAAGGCCGAATGCCAGGGGCGCTAGCCCTGGCTTAACCTGAAGAAAAAAATAAGTCCCAAATCCCACCAGAGGAGAAAGCGCCATGGCCAGAGAATTGGACAACGATCTGGATCATCTCCATCCAGTTTTCCGGGAAAAAGTCAATGCCCTGATAAAGAGGTTGGCAGACGAGAATTTACCTTTCCGGGTTTTTGAAGGATTCCGAACACCCCAGCGGCAACGAAAGCTCTATGCCCAAGGTCGCACGACGCCTCCCTGGTCGATTGTCACCAAGGCCAGACCTTGGTTGTCTAATCACCAATATGGAGTGGCCGCGGATTTTGTCCTCTTTGAACATGGCGATTGGAGTTGGGATGATACCGGTCCCAAGGAAAAATTTTGGGATCGTTTGCATGAGTTGGCCCGAGCAGTAGGCCTCACACCGCTGAGGTGGGAGAGACCGCACCTGGAATTAGTGGACCTGAATACCCGGGAGCTCCATGCCGGTCAATATCCGCCTGGTGGTGATGAAACTTGGGCAGAGAATTTGGAGAGAGTAATTTACTCCTGGAGCGGGGAACCTGAAGCTCCTCCCTTGCCAGGGGAACTCCCGGACCGCCCTGGTTTGGGAGCGACTCAGGTCATCGACACTCTGGAAATGGAGGCATCAGGAGAAGATGTTTTGGAATTGCAGAAAAAGCTGAAAGACCTTGGTTTCGATCCTGGTCCTTTGGACGGCGTTTTTGGCCCGGCCACAGAGGCGGCGGTAATTAATTTTCAGAAGAGCGAGGATCTCCTGGCTGACGGCATAGTTGGTCCCAAAACCTTGTCGGCCTTGAAACTGGCGGCAGAACCGGAGGTCACTGCTGAGCCATTTTTATTGCAGGTCGGCTCTACGGGTCCTTCGGTGGAAGAGCTGCAGAAGAAATTAGACGCCCTGGGTTTCGATCCTGGTCCCATTGACGGTATCTTCGGAGAGCAAACCGAAGATGCGGTACTAAATTTTCAAGATGAACGCGGGCTGATAACGGATGGTATCGTGGGCCCCCAAACTCGCGCCGCCCTGGAGTTGGAGACTCCGCCCCCTCCTCCCCCGGAGCAGATTTTGGGCACATTTCCCGAGGTGACCGTAGATATGGTCTCGAAAATGTTCCCTAACGCCCACGTCAGCAACATTAAGAAGTACCTTCCCTTTGTGTTGAAAACCCTGCAGGAGGAAAACTTGACGGACAAGAAGATGATACTCATGGCTCTGGCTACGATTCGGGCAGAGACCGATGGGTTCCAACCTATCAGCGAATATAAATCGAAATACAATACCTCCCCTAACGGCCATCCCTATGATCTTTATGACTTTAGGAACGATTTGGGGAATAAGGCTAAAGGTGATGGCGACAGATTTAAAGGCCGAGGGTTTATTCAATTGACCGGCAGATATAACTATCAAAAGTACGGTAAAGCCATAGATCTGGGCGATGATTTAGTTAACAATCCTGACCGGGCTAATGAACCGGAAATAGCCGCAAAACTTCTCGCCAAATTCCTGAAAGACAGAGAGCGGGACATCAAGGAGGCTTTAAGGGATGGCAGTTTTGCTACAGCCCGCCGTCTGGTAAACGGCGGACGCCACGGATTGGCGGCCTTTGCTGAGGCTTTTCAAATTGGCGAGAAACTTTTGAGTTAGGTATCTCTAACCATTCAACCCAGGAGGAGCAGATGAAACGTATCGTTGTCGATCTGGAGGAACAAAAGGTGGAGGCCTTCGAGGATGATGAGAAAGTTTATGCTTTTATCTGCGTGACAGGGGACGAAGACCATCCCACTGATAAAGGGACCTTTAAAATTTTTCGCAAAGAGCATCCTTACCGCAGCAAAACTTATGATGTGGATATGGATTATGCCATGTTCTTCACCCAGGACGGCAAGGCCCTGCATCAGTATCATGGGCCGATTCCCCTCAGTGTCGTCCGCAATATGCGCCAGGGAGTGTCGGAGTGGTTCGGTTCCCACGGCTGCGTGCGTCTCCAGGAAGAAGACGCCAAGGCCCTTTATGAATGGGCCCCCCTGAATACCAAAGTAACTGTGGTGTGATGTTGTCCCGCAGAGCCACAAGGTTGGCAATAGTTCTGGCAGCGGCAACTTCTTTGGTGCTGGGGCTCTGGGAGCTGAGCTCTAGCGGCCGGAAACCATCACTACGGCCCGGGACAGAAGTATTCGCAGTCGATCCGGACCTGGTTCTGGAGGTTTCTTATCGCCAGGGGCCGGTGCGGATGACGGCTCACCGCCGGCAACAGGGTGCCCCATTCATCCTTATTTTTGGGGAGCAAGGCCGATCCCGGCCGTCCAGCTGCCTGGCCGGCCCGGGCTTTGCCAAGGTTCTTAAGGAGCTGACGTCTTTGAAACTGCAGCGTACTTTGACTGCCCGGGAGGAGGAAGAGTTTTTCCGGAGCAAGCCGTTATCTTCCTGGGGCGAGTTGGTGATCCGGGATACCAGCACGCTTGCCCCCTTTCGGGCGCGGGTGTTGCCGGCGCCGGGACCAGCCGCGGGAACTCTGGTGCATTTCCAGGGAATCACTTACCTGGTGGCTTTACAGGGAGAGGTCTTCAACCTTATCTCCGGCGGGTGCAAGGCCCTGGGGATACCGGACGGGCCCCCTGTAAGGAGATGAACTTTGGCGGCACGAAGGAGGCAGGGAGATGACTGGACAAGAACATGGGCATCCACCCGGCCCCGAGATTGAGGAAATACTGCGAGAGCACCAGAAATGGCTGGCAAGCGGCCAGGGCCGGCAGGCGGACTTGAGCGGTCGAGACTTGGCAGAAATCGATCTGCAAGGACTCGACCTCCGCCAGGCCATCTTCCGGGGAGCCAACCTCCAAGAGGCCAACCTCCGAGGGGCCCAGCTCCAGGGCGCCGACCTCAGCGGCTCGGATACGAACCTGCTGGATACCGATTTTCACAACGCCGTTCTCAGTCAGGCCCTTTTACAAGATGTCGATCTCACCCCTGCCAAAAATCTCCTCCCGGGCCAGTTGGCCGGGACCGATCTAACCGGAGCCCAAGTCCCCCCCATCATTCAAGGCTTCTTAAATAAACCCGGCAACCTGGAGGAAGTAGCGCACATCACCGGGAGTCTCTTCGTCACCGTGCTCTCAGCCTGCGTTTACGTGTGGCTCACGGTGTTCGCCACCACTGATGCGGGCCTCCTCACCAATATGGCCACCTCCAAGCTCCCCATTTTCTCCGTGGACATACCCATTGCCTGGTTCTATTGGACGGCCCCTTGTCTGCTGCTCTCCATGTACGTCTACTTCCATCTTACCCTCCAGCGCCAATGGGACGGTTTGGCCTCGCTGCCGGCCTTTTATCCGGACGGGAGGCGTTTGGACCAGAATTCCTACCCCTGGCTCCTCAACTCTTTGGTGGGGGCCTATATTCCCAATTTGGCAGCCACCGGACGGAACTTTATTTCCTACCTGCAGGTAATTACCGCCATATTCTTTGCCTGGTGGGTAGTTCCCATCACCATCGGCCTGGTGTGGTTCCGCTACCTCACCCGGCACGATAGTCTTTGGTCTTCTTTCCACGTGGCGGTCCTCTGGGCAACCTTAGGGTTCGGTTTTTACTCCTGGTATCTGGCCAAATCCACTTTGCGGGGCAAGCTGGGAGGACTAGGGTTCAAGTTAATGGGGAGGGATTTCTTCTCCATGGCCACGGCCGGAGTGGTGGCAGGGATTGCCTTACTGATCCCGCTGGTTTCCTATGGGGTAATTAGGGGAATTCCTCCCGAGATTAAATTGGAGCCGGGGGCGCCCACCCCCATGCTGGGCCGGGCCGTTCCCTGGTTTCTCATAGAATGTGTGGGCTACAACCCCTTTGCCGACCTGGGAAATGCGGAGGTTTCCCTCAAGCCGGCTAAATGGACCGGGGATGTCAGAAAAGCCGATTCCCAGGAAAGGCAGGGACACGGTAAAGGAACTTCTGTCTCTCCTCTCCCAGAGAAGGCCCTGGATAAAGAGACTCCCACCTTGCTGCCGGAGGAGATTGCCCAGGTAAAAGGCGCGCCTTTACAGGCCCGGGACCTCCGGTACGTCCGGGGCAAACGCGCCTTTCTCATCAAGGCTGAACTCCAAAATAAAAAAGGCCCGGATTTTCAGGGAGCCGACCTCCAGGGAGCTTACCTGGCGGAGGCCGATTTACGTTATGCCAACCTGGAAACCGCCTCGCTCAACCAGGCTCTGTTAAATAATGCCCTGCTGTCCGGGGCCACCCTCCAAAATGCCAACCTGCGTAGGGTGACTGCTTCCCTGGCCAATTTCACCGGGGCCAATCTCCAGGGGACGGACTTCCAGGAGGCCGAACTGTGCGGCGCCATATTTGTCGGCGCCAAGCTGAGTGGCGCCAATTTTGCCGGCGCTTTGCTCCAGGAAGCCGACTTTCGCAAGGTAGATGACCTGGAGACGGCTCAGCTCAGGGATAAGGCCCGGCTTTGGGTTTTGGCTTATTATGATGAAAGAATGATAAGAGAGTTAAAACTTCCCCTGGACCATAATAATCGGCTTAAAGACAAAGATCTTAGCAGTTATGATTTACGCCGGTTGAATCTGGCGAAAGCCGATCTGTCCGGCATGAACCTGACATGGGCCAGGCTGCAGAGGTCTAATTTCTCCGAAGCCGATTTGTCCAAGGCGATATGCCATAATGCCAATTTCAAAGGTGCCTTCCTGCGCCTGGCAGAGTTGCGGGAGGCGGATTTACGGGGAGCAGTGGGGCTCAATGCGGACAAGGTGAAAGAGGCTAAAACCTGGGTCCTCGCCAAGTACGATGAACCTTTGCGGCAAGAGTTGGGCTTGCCGGCTAACCACAATATCAAGGTGGACAAGAAAGAGCTGAGGGGATACTCCCTGGAAAACACTAATCTGACCGGCGCGGATCTAAGCCAGATAAATTTGGTGCAAGCCCGGTTCACAAGGGGCATACTGCGGCAGGCTAAATTCGACGGGGCTAATCTCAGAGGTGCCGATTTCACCGGAGCAAAGCTTTCCAAAGCCTCGTTTGCCGGGGCCAATATCCAGGGAGCCACCTTTGCCGGAAATCATGACTTTGATGGGAAAAAACTCAAAGAAGCCAGATTCTGGCGTTTTGCTTATTATGACGCCAAGCTTCTTGCAGATTTGGGATTGGCAAGCAATCACAATGACTGTCTGAAAAACAAAAAACTGGGGACTATCGAGCTGGCCCAAGAAAATCTGGCGGGCGTGGATTTTTCGGGAATGGACCTGAGGGGGGCCAAAAATCTTCAGGGCGTCAATCTCAAAGAAGCCAACCTGGAGAATGCCAATCTTGAGGGAGTCAATTTGGCAGGGGCAGTGCTGCTGTCGGCCAACCTGAAAGGGGCCCGTCTGCAAGGGGTCAGGGGCTTGACGGATGTCCAGGGGGCCAGGAACTGGTTTTTGGCTGCGTATGACTTAGAAATACTCAAGAGCCTGGGGCTTCCCGCCGACCACAATCAGCGGCTGGCGGGCCGGGGCCCCGGCAAAGATCTAAGCCACTACCTGTTTAACAGGAAGTTTTTGAGCCGGGGGGATTTCTCCCAGCTCATCCTGGCCGGGGCGAATTTCCAGGAAGCCTACCTTTTTAGCGCCAATTTTTACGGGGCCGATCTAAAACGGGCCGATTTTACCGGGGCTTTTCTGGGCGGGGCTAGATTTTTGCAAGCGGATTTATCCGGAGCCAAATTCGCCGGCGCCAACTTGAAGGGCGCTGACTTCCTGGGGGCTCATGGTTTGGAGCAGACCGAAATAATTAAAGGCAAAAATTGGGTACTCGCTCAATACGACGCGGTCCTGCTCAAAGACCTGGGGTTGCCTGACAGACATAATACGTGGGCCAAAGACCAAGATCTAAGTAGGCCCGGGTATCACTTCGCCGGCAAATCATGGGAGGGAGCCGATTTCTCCGAGATAAAACTGGTGGGAGCCGATTTTAACGGCGCGACTCTCAGGAGAGCCGACTTTTCTCTGGCCAATCTGGAGCAAGCCCATCTCCTTAACGCCGACTGTCTGGAAGCCAATCTGGAGAGAGCGAACCTTAAAGCCGCCAAGTTGGCGGGAAGTAACCTGGCAAAGGCCATTCTCCGGGGAGCCGACCTGTCTGGGGCTGATCTCTCCGGAGCCAAACTCGATGGCGCCAACCTTCAGGGCGCTCAAATGT
>JAQTXE010000148.1 GCA_028688935.1 Syntrophales bacterium | reverse complement strand
ATTAGTATAGCAATCCGTAGCTCTAATCCATAAATTTTAAGAATTCTTCCAAAGGTATCGCTGCCTTTGACAGCAAGCTACGTAGAGTCCCCCTGGCTACATGAGGATGGTCGGGAATGGAGAGGGGGCGATGTGGCCAGGCTTGGTCATGATGATGTGGCTGCCGCGCCGCCGCCGGGCCACTTCCCAACCGAGTTTTTCAAAAGTTTTCACAACTTGTTTGGGTCTTAATAGCAGGACTGCTGCCATTCCACCTCCACCTCGATCTGGCGGGTGGGGACGGTGAGGGGCATTCCTTTTTCCGCCCTTACTTCCAGGCACTCTTTAATTGCTTCATGAATGTTCTTTTCCGCCTCGGCTTCCGTCTGTCCCTGGCTGACACAGCCGGGGATGGAAGGGCATTCGGCAATGAATATGCCGTCTTCATCCTGGAATATGGTGATGAGAAACTTCATTTCTTGGCCCTCCTGATTCTGTCTCTGGTTTTTCAAAAAGATATTGACACCCGGGAGTGATTTGAATATACAATAAAATCACTGATTATGGATACTCTGTTTTCTTCCGCTTGTATCTGGTGCTGGTGGCCCGTATCAAACCCGTGAGGTGCGTCCGCCGGCAGTGGTAAATATTTCGGGGCCCCTCACGGAGAGGGGCCCCGGCTTTTTGGAGCAATAAAAGCCGTGGCCTGTAGGAGGCCCGGCTTTTTTTATACCGCCGATGCACGCCGATAAACGCGGATGATAAACTTTAAATTTATCCGGGTGCATCGGCGTGCATCGGCGGTTAAGATAAATCAAGGATCGGAGCGGCACATGGTTATTCCGGATTTTGAGGCGTTTCAGGAGATGGCCCGCCGGGGCAATCTCATCCCGGTCTACCGGGAGATTTTAGGGGATTTGGAGACCCCGGTGGCGGCCTACAAAAAACTCAGGGGGGAGGGTTGCTCTTTTCTCCTGGAGAGCGTGGAAGGCGGGGAGAAATGGGGCCGCTTTAGTTTCTTGGGCCTTAATCCTTCCCTGATGTTTCAGGTGCAAGGCGATAAGGTCACCATCCAGCGCCGGGGAGAAAAAGAGGTCCTGGAAGCCGGGGCCGATCCCTTCATCCACCTGCGCCGCCTGTTGGACGATTACCGGGCCGTGCCCGCTCCTGGCCTCCCCCGCTTCTGGGGCGGCCTGGTAGGTTATCTCGGCTATGACATGGTGCGCTTCATCGAAAGGCTGCCGGATGAGACCCCGGCCATCGATATTCCCGAAGCTCGCCTGCTGCTCACCGATCAGCTCCTCATCTTTGACAACCTGCGCCAGACTATCAAGGTGGTGCACCTGGTGCAGGTGGACCCGGAGGCCCCCCTTAAGGCCCAATACGACCGGGCCCTGGCGGCGATTGATAACCTCATCGGCCGCCTGCGGCAGCCGGTGCCCCGGGGGACGGCGCCGCGGCCCGGGGATGCCCGGGGAACCCTGGAAGCCAATATGACCCAGGAGAGTTTTCAAAACATAGTAAGCCGGGCCAAGGAATACATTGCCGCCGGGGACGTCATCCAGGTGGTGCTCTCCCAGTGTTTCTCCGCCCCCTTCAGCCATGATTCCTTCGACCTCTACCGGGCGCTGCGCTCCATCAATCCCTCCCCCTACATGTTTTATCTGGACCTGGGGGACCTGCAATTGGTGGGGGCTTCCCCGGAGATCCTGGTGCGCCTGGAGGAAGGCCAGATCACCTACCGGCCCATTGCCGGCACCCGGCACCGGGGGGCCACCCCTGAAGAAGACCTGGCCCTGGAGAAAGAATTGCTGGCAGACCCCAAAGAGCGGGCGGAGCACATCATGCTGGTGGACTTAGGCAGGAACGACGTGGGCCGGGTTTCCCAAATCGGCAGCGTCCGGGTCCCGGAACTCTTCACCGTGGAGCGCTATTCCCATGTGATGCACATCGTCTCCCAGGTGGAGGGGCAATTGGCGTCGGGCCGGGATGACCTGGAAGTCCTCAAATCCACCTTCCCCGCGGGCACGGTCACCGGCGCGCCCAAGGTGCGGGCCATGGAGATCATCGAGGAACTGGAGCCCACCCGCCGGGGCCCCTACGCCGGCGCGGTGGGGTATGTCAGCTTCAGCGGCAACCTGGATTTTTGTATCACCATCCGCAGCTTTTACATCCATGGGGGCCGCATCTACCTCCAGGTGGGAGCGGGCATCGTCGCCGACTCCGACCCGGAAAAGGAATACCAGGAAACGGTCAACAAGGCCATGGCCCTGATGCGGGCCCTGGAGCGGGCGGAGGAAGGATTGGTGTGAAGTGATTGTGGGGGAACCCCATTTTCTTTAGGGGCGAACCTGGTGTTCGCCCGCGACCCAGGGCGAATACAAGATTCGCCCCTACGGCCAAAACATAAGGGGTGACTAAGGCTAGTAGTTGTGTTAAGGAGTAAATATGTTAGTGATGATAGACAATTACGATTCTTTCACTTATAATCTGGTGCAGTACTTCGGCCAGTTGGGGGTGGAGGCCGTGGTCCACCGCAACGATCAGATCGACCTGGAGGGGCTGGAACGGCTGCAACCCACCCGCCTGGTCATCTCCCCGGGCCCCTGCTCCCCCAAGGAGGCGGGGATTTCTATGGCCGCCATCAGCCACTTTGCCGGCCGTATCCCCATCCTGGGGGTCTGCCTGGGGCACCAGGCCATCGGCGCCGCCTTCGGGGGAGAAGTGATCCGGGCTCCCCGGTTGATGCACGGCAAGACCTCCCTCATCTATCATGACGGCAAAGACATCTTCCAGGGCATTCCTTCGCCTTTCGAGGCCACCCGCTACCATTCCCTGATCGTCAAGCGGGACAACCTGCCGGACTGTCTTAAAGTCTCGGCCCAGACCGCGGTGGGGGAGATCATGGGCCTGCGCCACCAGCAATTCGCCATCTTTGGGGTGCAGTTTCACCCGGAATCCATCCTCACCGCGGAAGGAATTAATATTTTACGGAATTTTCTCATGCGGCAACGGGGGTAAGGATTGCCTGGGGTTAGCATATGGATGCAGTTTCTTCTATGCACCGCGGTTATCGGTTTTTCCGGCACCCGCCTCTCCCGGTACGCCGACGTGTTGGCGGAAAAAACCGGGCTGGGCCGTACCTGGATGGGACTGGTGGCGGTGGCCCTGGTCACCTCGCTGCCGGAGTTGGCCAACGGCGTCAGCGCGGTCCTGTGGGTCAAGGCCCCGGACCTGGCGGTGGGCAACTTGCTGGGGGCCGCAGTCTTAAACCTGGCCATCCTGGCGGTGGCGGACCTATTTTATCCCCCGGGTCCGGTGCTCACCGCCGCCGACCGGGGCCATATCCTGGCCGCGGGTTTCGGCATCATGCTGTTGGGGGTAGCCAGCCTGGCTATACTCACCCGGGCGCCTCTGGCCTTTCTCAGTATGGGGTATGTGAGCCTAAGCTCGCCAGTGTTGCTGCTCTGCTACCTGGCGGGCATGCACGCCACTTTCCGTTACTATCGCCGGGAACGGGCCGAGTATCTCCATGAGCACCCGGAAGAAATCCAGGAGTTGCTCTACCCCGAACATAAATTAAGTGACGCCGCCCTCAGATTCAGCCTGCACGCCCTGGTGGTAGTGGCTGTGGGTATCTGGCTTCCCCGGGTGGCGGAAGGTTTGGCCGTCTCCATGGGTTGGCATCTCACCATGGTGGGCACCATCTTCGTGGCCCTGGTCACCACCTTGCCGGAGATGGTGGTGACCATCAGCGCCCTACGCCTGGGCGCGGTGGACCTGGCGGTGGGCGATCTGCTGGGGAGCCTGATGATCAACACCGCCATGCTGGGGCTTTTGGACTTCTTTTACTTCGACGGCCCCCTGCTCCGGGCGGTGGCCCCGGAAAACGCCGCCACCGGCCTGCTGGCCATCATCATGACCGGGATCGCAGTGGCGGAGTTGATGTACCGGCCGCAAAAAAAGGTGTTGCGCTGGATGAGCCTGGGGGCCTTTATCCTGGTCTTCTTGTACGCCGGCAACCTCTTTTTTCATATCATGGCCTTGAAGAAGTGAGGGATAAGGCTAATGGGAGCGGGGGTTGCTGGATTGGCGGAGGGCTTCCCGAATTAGCGCAAATCTTCTGGTAAAATTGATTATTTTGTTTTTCTAGCAAAGACGACCAAGTTCCGGAGAGCCTATGAGGGATCGGAAAACCGACGGAAAACAGGACCTTAAACCAAACCCAATAGCTGCAAGTCCAGAAACTACCGCAGCCGCCGGGGAGAGTGTCCCCCAAGAGGGCCTGAAAAAAGAATACGTCATCGACATCTTCCGGGACTGGTGCAAGGGCTGCGGCATCTGCGCCGAGTTTTGCCCCCGGGGCTGTATTAAAATGAACGAAGCCGGCCAGCCGGTGGTGGAGCGGGCCGACCGTTGCACCGGCTGCGGCTGGTGCGAACTCCACTGCCCGGATTTCGCCATCTGCGTGAGGGAACTGGCGGCAAGCAAATCATCAGAAGAATCAGAGGATTAGCGGGAATTTGCCATTCGCTTTTAGCTTTTAGCTTAAAAGGAAAGCGGGATGCAGGACTTCAGGAAGCTTTCGGTTTGGCAGAAGAGGCTGAAAGCTAATAGCGAATAGCAAATAGCGAATAGCTAAGGCACACATTATGACTACGGCCAATATTACCCAGCAAGCTAAGCCGCGACTCCTCCAAGGCAACGAAGCCGTGGTGGAGGGCGCCATCTACGCGGGCTGCCGCTTTTTTGCGGGCTATCCCATCACCCCGGCCACGGAGATCAGCGAGGCCATGGCCTGGCGCCTCCCGGGAGTGGGTGGCACTTTCATCCAGATGGAGGACGAGATCGCCTCCATGGGGGCCGTCATCGGCGCGTCCCTGGCCGGGGCCAAGGCCATGACCGCCACCAGCGGGCCGGGCTTCTCCCTGATGCAGGAAAACCTGGGTTTCGCGGTGATGGCCGAAGTCCCCTGTGTCATCGTCAATGTCATGCGGGGCGGCCCTTCTACGGGGCTGCCCACCCACGTAAGCCAGGGGGACGTGCAGCAAGCCCGTTGGGGCACCCACGGGGATCATCCCATCATCGTCCTCGCCGCGGCCACCACCCGGGAGTGCTTCGACCTCACGGTCAGGGCCTTTAATCTGGCGGAAAAATACCGCACCCCGGTGATCCTTCTGACCGACGAAGTGGTGGCCCACACCCGGGAAAAGATCGTGCTGCCGCCGCCGGGGGAACTGGAGGTGGTGGAGCGTATGCGGCCCACGGTGCCCCCGGACTGGTATATTCCCTATGAGGACACCGCCAGCGGCGTGCCCCCCATGGGCATCTTCGGGGACGGCTACCGCTACCACGTCACCGGCCTGGTTCACGATGTCCGGGGCTTCCCCACGGAGCGGGCCGACGAGATCGTGCCTTTTTTTAACCGGCTCTTTCGCAAAATCAACCAGCACTTCGGTGACATCATGATGGTTAAAGAGGACCTGGCCGAGGACGCGGAAGTGCTGGTCATCGCCTACGGCTCCGTGGCCCGTTCCGCCCGGCGGGCCGTGCGGGAGGCCCGGGAAAAAGGGATCAAGGCCGGCCTGCTCCAACTCGTCACCCTCTGGCCCTTCCCCCGGCAACTGGTGGAGCCGCACTTGAAGTGGGCCAAGGCCGTCCTGGTGCCGGAGCTGAATATGGGCCAGATGTCCCGGGAAGTGAAAAGGGTGAACCAGGGATTGACCCGGGTGGAAATGTTGAACAGAATTGATGGGAGCCTGATCACCCCGGGGGAGATTTTGGAGAGGTTAGTGAAGATGTGAATGAGAGTTTTGAGTTTGTGATTTTATCAGGAGGGAAATAATAATGGCAAATTTAGTTTGGGAATCTGTAAAACAATCAGGTGATTATGTTTATGATTACGCTACTAGGGCAAAGGTTCCGGGGGGATGGATTGTGAGAATTGTGAGTGACAAAGCGGGATATGGAGATTCTATAACGTTCTTTCCTGACCCAGATTATAAATGGGAATAGTAATGCAGGGTACGTTCCACGCACCGATAATAAAGCACAAGTGGCAAAGGCCTCGGCCTCTGATCACCGGCTGGAAGCCGGTACCACCAGGTTTTTTCATATTAGACGGCTGTGATTGAAGGCGGGCAAGGAAGCAAGCTCTGCATCATGCTTTAATAATGCGGAGAAAGGGAGCAAAAAGGGTTTTGGTAAACGGCAGCTCTTTACCAGTGGCTCAAACTATTGATGGCCTTGGAACCCGGAGGAATGAGCCCATCCCATCCCTTTCTCCGCGCCATTATAATAATTGAAAATTAAGTATATGGTGGGAATTGCCCGCCACATGTAAGGAAATTTTATTGGAAGGCAATACCATGGAACTTAACGAAATCCTAAAAGAAAAACGCCAAGAAATCCTCCTTCTAGCCTCCCGGCATGGCGCCAGTAATGTCCGCGTTTTCGGTTCCGTGGCCCGGGGAGAGGCGGACGCCGCCAGTGACCTGGATGTTCTGGTGGACCTGGAGCCGGGCCGGAGTTTGCTGGACCTGGGTGGATTGCTCATGGACCTGCAACAGCTTTTGGGGCGGGAAGTTGACGTGGTCACGGCAAAAGGTTTGCGAGCCCGGATCAGGGAGCGCGTTTTGAAAGAAGCGATACCGTTATGAGAGATGTCCTGGAACTGCTGGCGGACATTTTGGAGGCCATTCAGCATATCGAGAAATATACCAGGCAGGGAAGAGGAAGGTTTGATGCTGATGAACTGGTGCAAAGCTGGGTTATCCGCCATCTTCAAATCCTCGGCGAAGCTGCCCGCAAGCTGCCTCCAGAAATCAAAGAAAGACATCCGGAAATTCCTTGGTCAAAAATCATTGGCATGCGCCATATTCTCACCCACGATTATTTTGACATCGATGCGGAAGTCGTTTGGGCGGCAGTGGAGAAAGATTTGCCCAAGCTTAAAAAGCAAATAGAAGTAATTTTAAAGCAATAATAAAGTGGGGTGGCCTGCATTCCGGGGCAGAATTTTGTAGAGGCTAAAATCAAAAGTGGAATCTTTCCGTCATAATCTTACCCCGGTTGAAGTAAAAGCTTTTTTGGCCACGGTTAAGGACCTGGCCGAGAACCTTTGCATTCTTTACTGCGTCAAAGTCCCGGTTCCTTGCCCTGAATGCGGCGGGGAGGAAACCTGCCAAAGCGGCGCGGTCAGTTTTTACAGCAGCAGTTCCAATAAAATCACCCATGAACTTAAAGCTTGTCTCAAATGTGGATACAAAAATTTATCCACCTTGTTAACCATCGAGAAGATGTGAGAGGCTGGCGATTGAAGGCGGGCACGGAGGCCCGCCCCACCGAAAACCGAAAACATAGGCTGAAATGGCGGGCAGTGCCCGCCCTACACCAAAAGCTGACCGCTGACAGCTGAGAGCTAAAAATGGCCGAGATTACCCAACTCATCCATAAGTACCTGCGCCACGAAAAGAAGTTTCCCCATGTCTGGTGTCCGGGGTGCGGCAACGGCATTGTCCTGGGGGCGTTGATCCGGGCCATCGACCGCACCGGCTTCACCAAGGACGAGATCGTCCTGGTCTCCGGCATCGGCTGCTCCGGACGCCTCAGCGTGTACACGGATTTCAACACCCTGCACACCACTCACGGCCGGGCCCTGACCTTCGCCACCGGCGTGAAGCTGGCCAACCCCAGGCTCCAGGTCATCGTGGTCATGGGGGACGGCGACGCCACCGCCATCGGCGGCAACCATTTTATCCACGCGGCCCGGCGCAATTTGAACCTCACGGCCATCATCATCAACAACAACATCTACGGCATGACCGGGGGCCAGTACTCCCCCACCACGCCGTATGCGGCCCTGACCGCCACCTCCATGTACGGCCACATCGAGCACCCCTTTTCCATCGCCGAGCTGGCGGTGACCGCGGGCGCAGCCATGGTGGGCCGGGGCACGGTCTACCATGCCAATCTGTTGGACCAACTCATGGAGCAGGCCATCAAAAAGCGCGGCTTTGCGGTGGTGGAGGTCATCAGCCACTGCCATACCCAGTTCGGCCGGAAAAACAAACTGGGGGGGCCGGCGGAGATGATGCGCCGCCAAAAGGAAATGGCCGTGAAAGTGGAAAAAGCGAAGAGCATGGCCCCTGAAGAACTTAAAGACAGAATCACCATCGGTGTGCTGGCGGACCGGGAACTGCCGATTTATACCGAGGAATACCAGCGCATCCGGGAGGCGGCGCGGAGAGAGACGAGATAGAGATTGTGGGGGGAGGGTTAAGGTTCACAGGCTGGAAAGCCTGTGCCACTGGCCCCTAGGTTCCTCCCCCAAAGGAAAACAGCAATGCGTTATGAAATCAGGTTGGCCGGGTCCGGGGGCCAGGGATTGATCCTGGCGGGGATCATCCTGGCGGAGGCCGCGGGCATTTATGACGGCAAGTTCGTCTGCCAGACCCAGAGCTATGGGCCCGCGGCCCGGGGCGGGGCCTCCAAGGCGGAAGTGGTGATCAGCGACGCGGAAATCGATTACCCCAAGGCCATCCAGCCGGATGTCTTTTTGGCCCTGAACCAGAAATCCCTGGACACTTATCTGGCCGACCTGAAGCCCGAGGGGCTCCTCATCGTGGACGCCACGTTGGTGCCGGAGGTGCCCCTGGAGCAGTTCGCCGCCCTGCCCTTCACCCACCTGGCCCGGGAGTTGGGCAAGGAGATGGTGGCCAATATAGTGGCCCTGGGAGCCCTGGCGGCCTTGACCGGCGCGGTAACCTGGGAGAGCCTGGAGGCCGCGGTCCTGGCCCGGGTGCCCCCGGGCACGGCGGAATTGAATAAAAAGGCCCTGGCCGCGGGAAGAGATGCGGCCCGGGCGCTTAAAGAATCGCCGGTGCGGAAAGAATCCCTTTAAGGGCTCCAAGTTTTAAGGAAAGGCTGATATGGGAGGTTTTGTCCAAAATCTAGAGACCATATTTCACGGGCTGCGCACCAAGCTCTTCGCCGGCGCCACCGACCTCAACATCCTGTACCAATTGGTCATCGTCGTGGCGGTTCCCTTGGTCATCTTCCTGGTGAGCGGTTGGCTCCGGCGGCTGGTGAACCGGGTGCTGGCCAACGTCTTGCCCGGCGACAAGCATCACCTGCCGCAAATCAGGGCGAATTTGGTGGATGCCTCTGCGCCCCTGGCTGCGTCTATCATCTTGGGGATCATGTCCCTGGTGGCCCAGGAGGCGCATTGGGGCCACCAGATCATTTACGCCGCGGTGGACCTTCTCTTGGCCTGGGTCATCATCAGACTGCTCACCGGGCTGCTGGTCAGCCCCGCCTGGTCCAAATTCTTTGCCGTGCTGATCATGGCGGTGGCGGCCATGGACATCGTCGGCATCCTGGACCCCACCATCGAGGTGCTGGACCGGACGGGCTTCAATCTGGGCGAGGGGCGCCTGTCCTTATGGGTCATCATCAAGACCGGGGTCATGCTGGCGCTGCTCCTGCCCCTGTCCCGCTGGTTGAGCCAGGTGCTCCAGCACCGCGTCGAGCAGATCGCCAATCTGAGTCCCCGGGTCCAGGTGCTCCTGGTCAAGCTCGGCAAGACCGCCTTATATACCCTGGCCATCGTCATCGCTCTGCGCAGTGTGGGCTTTGACTTTCATCTGCTGGCGGTCTTCAGCGGCGCGGTGGGCTTAGGCGTGGGCTTCGGCCTCCAGAAAGTGGTGTCCAACCTGGTGAGCGGGGTGATCATCCTCATGGACAACTCCATCCGCCCCGGCGACGTCATCGAAGTGGGGGGCGTCTTCGGCTGGATCGAGTCGCTGCACTCCCGCTTCATCTCCATGATTACCCGGGACGGCACCTCGTACCTGATTCCCAACGATGAGCTGGTCACCAATAAGGTCATCAACTGGTCTTTCAGCGGCCGGGGAATCCGCCTGAAGATCCCGGTGGGCATCTCTTATACACCAATGTCCATGAAGCCATGGCCCTGATGGTGGCCGCGGCCGCAG
>JAQTXE010000147.1 GCA_028688935.1 Syntrophales bacterium | reverse complement strand
CGGGGCCTGCGTGGCGGTCTGCCCGGAAAACGCCATCAATGTCCAGGGCTGGACCCTGAAGCAGTTCGAGTCCATGGTGGACATGATCGTCTCCGACGAATACCTGGAAGGGGCGTGAGGTTACTGAGCAAGGCTAACGCTGCTCAAGTTTTTACCCCCCTTTTCTAAAGGGGGGCAGGGGGGATTTTATCAGCATCCCAAAATCCCCCTAAATCCCCCTTTACAAAAGGGGGACTTTAAATGCTTCCTGGCAATTGAGCTTGGTTCATAACGCGATTTGTTAATAGGGAAGATTTGATCATTAATCGAGAGGTTTTCTGATGTCGGAAACATCGGGAGCAACTGAAGCCGGAAAAGAGGCCCTGAAAAAGCTGAAGGCGGCCCGGAAGGAGCAGATTGCCGCAGCAACCAGCCGCATGAAAGGCCAGCGCCGGGCCCTGAAAGCCATTAAGGCGAGCTTGGCCGATACCGAGCTGACGGTGCCGGAACTGGCCGCAGCCACGGGTCTGCCGGTGGACCAGGTCCTCTGGTACGTGGCCTCCATGAAGAAATATGGTGAGATTTTGGAAGGACCCAAGGCCGGCGACTATTACCGCTATAAGCTGGGCCGGCCCGCCGCCCCGGAAGCGGAGGCGGACTCGGCTGACTAAAGTGAAGTTAAGTATTTAAGATTCTCCATCAAGAGGAAAGCCATTCTGAACGGCGGTATTACCCCCCCTTTCCTAAAGGGGGGCAGGGGGATTTTATCAGCATCTGAAAATCTCCCTAAATCCCCCTTTACCAAAGGGGGACTTAAAAAGATTTTTGGAGCAGTCGGGCAAAATGGATGCCATGAGATTTATGGAACCTAACCAAAAGAGCTTAGCCCGGCAAGAGGAGTGGATATGGCTTTGGTAAACCCTGATTTTGCCGCCGAACTTAAAGCCTACGGCGTGGATACGCCCCTGGAGTGCTTCAACTGCGGCACCTGTGCGGCCATCTGTCCCCTCCTGTTTGAGCATTTTCCCCGGAAGATGATCCGCTACGTCCAGGTGGGGGCCAAAGAAAAGATTTTGCAGCAGGCCGAAGACCTCTGGCGCTGCCTCCACTGCGGGCTCTGCACCCAGACCTGCCCCCGCCAGGCCAACCCCGGGGAACTCATCCTGGGATTGCGCCGCTACGTGGTGGCGCAAGCGAGGAGGGCCTGAGATGTTTAACCCCCAAGACATCATCGACCTCCTGGCCGCCAATGTGCGGCAGACCCGGAATCCCTTCGGGGTGCCTGCCTCCAAGTTCAACACCTGGTGGAAAGATGCCGGTGGTTTTACCCGGCGGCCCGGGGACGCGCTGCTCTTCACCGGCCTGATGTACCAGGCCATCCCCTATATTGAAGCCACCACCCGCTATCTGGAGCGCCTGGAGGGCAGTTCCTGGGCCGGCTATCTGCGCTACAGCCGCTTCCTCCCTGCCTCCTTAAGGGGCCGGGGGCTGGCGGCCCTGACGTCGGCCGCGGGCAAGAAGAAATTTAACGGCATCCTGCACACCATCTGCCGCCTCCTGAAAAAATCCGGCGCGGGCTTTTTTTATCACCCGGAGATGGATTTCTACAGCGGTATTTTGCTCTATGATCTGGGGGATCAGGATGGTTTTATAAAACACGCCCAGTTCGTGGACAAGACCCTCAAGCTCCACGGGGTCAGCAAAATCATCACCGTGGACCCCCATACCACCTATGCCTTGAAAGAGCTCTATCCCAAGTACACCGGCGCGACCTTCGAGGTGCAGCCTTATTTCAGTCAGTTACAGTTCCAGGCCCCGGCCGCAGGCAACGGCAAGCCGCCGGTGGTCCTCCATGACCCTTGTTTATACGGGCGTTATCTGCAACTTTCAGAAGGCCCCCGCCGGGTGCTTAAGAACCTGAACCTGGAGTACGTGGATGTGCGGAACTGCGGTGAGTTCACCTCCTGCTGCGGCGGCCCGGCGGAGTCGGTTTCTCCGGCCTTAAACCGGGAAATCCTGGCGCGCCGCGCCGGGGAACTTAAGGCAGCCGCTGCTCCCGTGGTCACTTTCTGCCCCATCTGCCTGGCCAACCTGCTGAAGGCTGGTCTGCCCGTGGAAGACCTGGCCAGCCTGGTGGGGCGCCATATGGCATGAAAATTCTTAACGAAAACCGGAAACGGTTTCAAGGCAGGGGGAGCAGGCGCTGGTCCCCGGCCCCAGTAGTCATAACCTAAACAAGAGGAGGGCTAACATGGCGGAAGAGAAAGAAAAAATGGTTTTGGTAGCCACCCATGCGGGAGAGGACCCGGAACGGGCCATCTTCCCCTTGCTGCTGGCCAACGCGGCCCAGTCCATGGACGTGGAAGCCGTGGTGGTGCTGCAAGGAAACGGCGTGTATATCGCCCAAAAGGGGTATGCCGATAAGGTGACCTTCCCCGGCCTCACCCCGTTAAAGACCTTGGTGGACAACTATGTCGCCAACGGCGGCAAGCTTCTGGTCTGAATTCCCTGCATCGAGGAGCGCAAGATCAGTCAGGCTGACTTGATCCAGGGAGCAGAATTGATTAAGGCCGGTAGGTTAGTCGTCGAAATGACCAGCGCCAAATCCACCGCAGTTTACTAAAATAACGGCCGGACGCAGCCGGGGGGCGGCAGCAGGGCCTCCGGCTGCGGGCCGGCCTGCTTCCAGGGTGCGGGGCCCGGTCCGGAAACTCCCCGCCCCGTCCCCGGATATTCTTTGACACAGGAGTTGGTTTAGCATCCCTGGCTTATCTTACTAAGTCTTAACTCCCTTATCCCTTGAGGGGCTAATCATTACCCACAAGTTTTTATCTTGTGATTGTGGATATTACGAAATTATTTCCTCTCCCCTCGGGGGAGAAGGTAGGGGGAGGGGGGGCGTAAAGTAAATGTCCATCCTGATGATAAGAGGCGAAGGGGGCAAAAGACGCCACCCCCACCCCGGCCCTCCCCCCTCGCAGGGGGAGGGGGAAAAGCCGTCAAGACTTTATGTGGATCATGATTAGATATTCCTCTGTCAGCAACATGAAATTGCTTTAATGTCCGATTAATTGCTCCATCCCTCCATTTGCGAGTAATGATAAGCCTCAAGAGGGAGGGGGTAAAAGGACGAAAAACCTGGGACACGATGCTAGGCGGTAACCAGTTTACGCACGTCGATGCCGTATTTTTTCATGCGATGCCAGACAGTCACCCGGCTGACCCCCAACAGGGCCGCGGCCTGGGACTGGTTGCCCCGTGCTTGGCGCAAGGCGTCGATCAGGGCGGTTTTTTCATCAATATCAGGCAGGGCCCCGGGCTCCCGGGGACTTACCTCAGGGAGTTTCAGGGCACTCAGTTTGGGAGGGAGGTGCTCCGGCGTGAGGAGGCCGTCTTCGGCCACCACAAAGGCATACTCCAGCGCAGCTTTGAGTTCCCGGACGTTGCCGGGCCAGGGGTAGTCCAGAAAAATTTTCATGGCTTCCCGGGTGATCCCGGTAATCCCCTTGCCGCTGCGGCGGCGGAGACGCTTGCGGAAGTGCTCCACCAGCAAGGGGATGTCCTCCAGACGCTCCCTTAAGGGAGGCAGATGGATGGGAATGACGTTGATCCTGAAAAACAGGTCTTCCCTGAATTTACCCTGGGCCACCAGTGATTCCAGGTCCCGGTGGGTGGCGGAAATGATGCGCACGTCCGCATTGATGGGCCGGTGGTCCCCCACCCGCTCAAATTGTTTGGTCTCCAGGACCCGCAAGAGTTTTACCTGGATGGCCGGAGGGATGTCGCCGATTTCGTCCAACAGGATATCACCCCGGTGGGCCGCTTCAAACCGGCCCTGGCGATGGGTGTAAGCGCCGGTAAAGGCGCCTTTCACGTGGCCGAAGAGTTCGCTCTCCAACAGGGCTTCGTTGAGGGCGGCGCAATTGCAGGTGATGAAGGGACCCTCCCTTCTGGGGCCCAGGGCATGAATGGCGTGGGCCACCAGCTCCTTGCCGGTGCCGCTCTCGCCGTGGATAATTACCGGAGCCTGGCTCTGGGCGGCTTTTTGGGTGAGTTCAAAAACCCGTTGCATGCGGGGGGATTTACCCACCATGCCCTGGAAGCTGTCGGCGGTATCCATCAGCCGGCAGAGCTGTTGGATCTTTTCATCCCGCTTGGTGAGTTCCGAGATGTCGGTGAAGGTTTCCACGGCTCCCAGCACCTGCCCGGCTTCGTCCCGGAGGATGGCGGCATTTTTTAACAGATGGACATAGGAACCGTCTTTGCGCATGAAGAGGCAGGGGGCGCGGGAGACCGCTCCTTGTTCAAACAGGTAGCACCAGTGGCCTTTGCCTTCCGAACGGGCGCTGGTGCAGATATCGCAGTTCAAGACGGCGCAGGAGCGGCCGATGATTTCCTCCCGGCGGTATCCCAGAATCTTTTCGAAGCTCTCGTTCACCATGAGAATGGTGCCGTCGGGGCTGGCCACCATCAGGCCGTCATTCATGGTGTTGATGATTTCTTTTAAATAGCGGTTGATCTTTTGTTCGTCCACGGCTGGGCCTCAATGTTTTAGCACTTGTTTTAACATCAATGATAGCAAAAACCGGATGAGACGCAACTGCTGATTAAAAATAATTATGATATCAACAAGTTGATTATAGGGAAGAGGACGGCTGACCGCCGCCCAGGTTTACTACCATGGAAGCCGATCAACAACTGGATATTTCCGGGCAGATGATGCCCTTAAGTCTGGCCCTCTGCAAATTCACCCTGGCCCAAATGAATCCGGGAGAGGTTTTGGAGATTCGCCTGCGGGATCATGACACCTTCCAGGATTTGCTGATGATTATGGAGCGTTCCGGCGACCGTCTCCTCTCCTGGGAAAAACATGAGGAGCAATATTCCTTGTGGGTTCGCAAAAACCCGGGGCGCCCCTAAAGGCCCAGAGGGCACCTGCAATCTGATTCAATAGATAATTTTAGAATCTACCATCAGGACTTCTAAGTCATCCTAGGTGGCCAAAAGTCCAATTGTTCAATTATCTTAAAGTATTATTTAACTTGACATTTAAGCCGTGAGTGTACATTATTAGCAACACCAGTAAAAGCCAAACCCATCGTGAGGTGGGGACGGAAAGCTGCGGGTCTCTGTGTAAGAGATAGCCGGGTTCCCTGGGGCAGGGGACCCGGTTTTTTTATGCCGCCCGGAGGTTATTCCCGGTTTGCAGGGGATCATCCGGGTCCAAGAAAATAAGGCTGCCGCTTAATCGCGCTTGCGAGCCTGGGGGCCGGCAAGAAGCCGGCAGGCTGACGGGGAAAGGGATTCCTGATGGTTTTAGAGTTGTCTAACCAAAGCCTGAGCCGGGCCGCATGGCCGGGCACGTCCGGCCGGGATAGGACTGACCCCAGGTCGGCCCAGGGAGGCAGCCGGGACTATAACCCCGCCGGGGCCAAGACCCCCGAAGATGCCCAGGCCTGCATCGAGTGGCTCTATAAAAACGGGCGCACCGATGAACTGGTGGCCCTGCTGCGGCGCAGCTCCGTTTATCGCGTAGCCTGGCAGTGCCTGCAACAGTCTTCTTTCAAGACTTCCGGGGGTACAGGGGAACCTGCCTCGCCCCTGGCAACTTCGGACGGGTCAGAGCTGCCCGCGCCCCTGCCCGGCGCCGGCTCCGGAGGCCGACAATTAAGCCCGCTGCAAAACCTGGCCCTGAAGCCGCGGCGCGCCACTGAAGAATCCACCTCTTCGGCCCAGACTTACCCTGTCTTGTCCTCCAGGCCCAGCAACTCCCTGGCGGCCGCCCGCCGGGTTTATGAAAGTGTGGCCCGCTATTTCTCCCGGGGAAGAAGCGACCTGTCCCGGATCAGTGTCAGGGTCTAAGACGTCGCGGCTAGCTCCCCAAGGTAAAAATAATCTTCTCATACCATTTTTTCGTCAAACCTAGATTTTGCCGTAGGGGCGAACCTGGTGTTCGCCCAGCAGCAATCGGGGCGAACACCAGGTTCGCCCCTTGCCAAAACTCTGCCTTTGCTAACGGATTGGCATCATAATTCCCTGCCGTCTAGCCTGCAAATCATCCCTAAAAACATTAAAGGCAAGCCCGACCAACGATCCGAAGCTTGCCTTTTGCTTGCTAAATTATGGTGGAGCTGAGGGGATTTGAACCCCTGACCCCTTGAATGCCATTCAAGTGCTCTTCCAGCTGAGCTACAGCCCCAGACCCAAATTTATTAACAAAAGCGCCGGAACCTGTCAAGTACCCGGAGGATAAATCTTAGCCAAAGAGGGGAAGGAAAAGAGAAATTCAGGGGCTGGCCGTCCGGGGCCGGGAAGACCCCAGGAGGGAGGGGAGAAGGGAAATACGGTTGACCGGTATTCATGATATATTTTATGATTAGCTGTTTTAGGTTGATCCGCTTGGAGGAAGCCCCGGCCCGGAGGGACAGGGGATGACCACAAGACAGAGGTCCGGATGCGTCCTGAGGAAAAGATAAATGTGCTGATGGTCATCAAGCCCATTCAATGGAGCGGCGCGGATAAAGTTTTAATGGACGTGGCCACTCGTCTTAATAAAGACAAGTATAAAGTCATCTTTGCCATTATCGGCCTCCATCCGGAACAAGAGTTTGCCATCCCGGATTCTTTCACGCAGATAAGATTCGATACGCCTAATTTGCATGGCTGGCGGCAGTTGCTTTTTTCTTGCAAGCTTTGCTGGCTGATGTGGAAGTACAAGATCAAAATTATTCATATGAACAGCTATCATCCGGGAAATTATTGCCGGTTGGCGGCTTACCTCATGCGGGTTCCCATCATTATCGACCATTGGCACGGGTTTGGCCGCTTTAATTTCAAAAGAAGGATGATCTGCCGTCTCTTTAATTCGTTCACCGACCTCAGCTTCGCAGTCTCCGCCGGCGTCGGGGAATACGTGCACCAGCAATGCGGCACCGACCCGGCCAAGATCAGAGTACTCTATAACGCCGTGGACTTGGTTCCCTGTCAGAAGAGCCAGGAGTCACTCAAGGTCCGGGAGGAACTGGGACTGACTCCGGACCAGCCGGTGGTGGGTCTGGTGGCCCGTTTGGACCACCGGGCCAAGGGCCACCTGGAATTGATTCAGGCCCTGGCGCTGCTGAAGGACCGGCATCCGCTCCACGCCCTGATGGTGGGGGGCGGCCGCCGCCAGGAAGAGATGCGGGAACTGGCGGCCTCCCTGGGCTTGCAGGATAAAGTGCATTTTTTAGGGAACCGCCGGGATGTGCCGGTTCTCTTGCAGGCCATGGATATTTTCGTCCTGCCCAGCCACAATGAAGGGGTCTCCCTGGCGGTGTTGGAGGCTATGGCCGCGGGCTTGCCGGTGATCGTCAGCGCCGTGGGCGGCCTGCCGGAGATCGTGCAACATGAAGAAAACGGCCTCCTGATTCCCCCCAAAGACGTGGAGGCCTTGGCCCGGAGCCTGGCCCAGCTCCGGGAAAATCCCGACTTGGCCCGGAAGCTGGGGAAGAAGGCCCGGGAGCACATTGAAGCCCATTACTCCCTGGAGCGGATGGGGCAGGTGGCCAATGCCGCGTATGACGAATTGGTGAAGGAAAAAATAAAATAATTGACCGCTCTCCGGCAAAGCAAGGCTGGGGAGAAATGGTAAAAAGGGGAAAAGGTGAAAAGGAGAAGAAATTGGGTGCAAGAATTATAGGACAAAACCTTTTCTCCTCTTTCTCCTTTATCCTTTTTACCCTGCTCTGAAAGTACTGTTCGCACAGGCTGGAAAGCCTGTGCCACCACTCACTTTCATGGTTTTGGGTGAGCCTGAGGCTCATGAGAGGCTCGTTCCCAAGTTGTACTTGGGAACGCCGGTAAAGGAAGCTCAGCTTCCCTGCTATCTGCGTCCCAAGCCAAGCTTGGGAACGAGCAGATGAAGTGACGGTGGCGGGCGAGGACGCCCGCCCTACGAATTTTCAGGCTTTACGGGTTAGGCGTAGGGCCGTGAAGGACTGTCTTAAATTATGTCCCCCATCAAGATTCTCCAACTCCTGGTCACCATGCCCGTGGGGGGCGCGGAGATTATGGTGGCGGATATCGCTACCGGCTTGGACCCGGAGAAGTTCGAGGTGGTCACCGCCTGCATCGGGGAACCCGGGCCCATGGGGGAGGAACTTAAGCGCCGGGGGCAGCGGGTGGTCAGCTTGGGGCTGGATCTCAAGCGCACCGGCGCAATCAACCTGCTGCGGCAGGTAAGGAAGCTGCTCCAAAAAATCCGGCCGGATATATTGCACACCCATCTCTACCATGCCAATCTTTACGGCCGCCTGGCCGCGCTGGGGCTGGGGCTCTCCGGAGTGGTGGCCACGGTCCACAATATTTACTCCCGGGTGAAATGGCACCGGTGTCTGGCCAATTACTTTTTGGGCCGGGTGGGCGATTATGTTTTGGTCTTCGGCCCCCAGGTCAAAGCGGACGTGGTGCGTTATGACCGGGTGCCGGAGGCCCGGTTGCGGATGTTGACCCCCGGGGTGCGGCTTAACGAATTGGACCCCCGGGAAAATAAAGACGCCTGCAAAAAACGCCTGGGGGTCAGCGGCTTCTGCCTGGGCAACGTAGCCCGGCTGGAGGAGCAAAAAGGGCATGAAGACCTCCTGGCCGCGGTGAGAGAAGTGCATCAGCAGGTCCCGGACCTGACGCTGCTCTTGGTGGGGGAGGGTACCCGGGAGGCGCAGTTGCGCGCCCTGGCCCGGGAACTGGGGCTGGGGCAGGTGGTGTGGTTTCTGGGCACCCGCCGGGATGTCCCGGAGATTCTGCCGTCCCTGGATGTTTTTGTCATGCCCTCCCGCTGGGAAGGCATTCCCTTGACCTTGCTGGAGGCCATGGGCTGCGGCCTGCCGGTGGTCTCCACCCGGGTGGGCCGGGCCCCGGAGATCATCCGGGACGGCGAGAATGGGCGCTTGACCCCGGTGGCCGACCCCGAAGCCCTGGCCCGGGCCATCCTGGAGCTTTACCAAGACCCCCGGAAGCGGCAGGAGTGGGGGGAGGAAGCGCGACGAACTGTCGTGGCGAAGTATACCCTGGAGCATTTTCTGGAACAGTTCGCGGCCATCTATGTGGAGCTGTACGAGAAGGGCAGGGGGCCTGAAAGTGAGCAGTAAGCAGTGAGCAGCGAGCAGTAAAAAAAGAAGAGCGAATAGGTTCTTCGACCAATAGCGGCGGCTTTATTAACAGCTGTCCCAACGGCAATGGTTCAATAAATAATTTTCATTTGGATATGAAATAGGTTGATAATTATTATTTATGCTTGCCAAATTGCACTATCATAACTTTTAAAAGTATTTGTTTTAAAAATGGAGGTAGAATTTAATGGAAATTCTTAATAAAAATTATTTAATCAGAAAACATACTATAATTATGAATTTAGTTACTTTTATTATATCATTCATTGGAGCAACAATCTATAGTCTCTATGTAACATTCGGGGCGTTATTATATATTGGTTGTGTTACTTTGATTATTAATCTTTTATTTTCACTAGTGTATACTTTATTAAATCGAAAAGAAATAGGATATACACATTCAGGCAAACATCTTTTATTACTTACTGTTGCTGTATTATCACTTATAATTCCTTTTACTGTGTACTATTTATTTTCCATATTCCTTTTAGATGGCTTTCGCTTGACTCTACTGCCTAAATGATAATATAATAATATTTACATTAAGTAAAATGAATATAAAGTTGTATGCAGTAAAAAGTAGCCATGAGTAACCCAGAGATAATGCATGTATTTTTTTTACTGCTCACTGCCCACAATCTCTAACCGTTATTAACCTTGTATATGTCAAAACCTCAAAGAACCTACACCATCTTACACACCGAGTCCTCCCTGGGGTGGGGGGGGCAGGAGAGGCGCATCTTCGCGGAGGCTGTAGCCATGCGGGGCCGGGGCCATCGCCTGCTTTTGGCCTGCGACCCCCGAGGAGAGCTGTTTACCCGGGGCCAGCAAGCCGGGTTCAGCGTCTTGCCCCTGAACTTCGGCGG
>JAQTXE010000384.1 GCA_028688935.1 Syntrophales bacterium | reverse complement strand
GCGAAGGATCAGATTCTTGGCGAAATGATAGGTTTGGGAGACTCAACCGAAAACTGGCCACTGACCACTGGCCACTGACTACTAACTAGGGGAGACCCATGGCAAAGATTTTGGACCTTACGGGTCTGGCCTGTCCCTTGCCGGTGGTGCGCACCAAAGAGGCTTTGGAGAGTGAGAGCGATCAGGGTTTGATCGTCATGGTGGACAACCTCGCGGCCCGGGACAATGTCACCAGGTTTGCCGAGAGCCGGGGTTGCCACGTTACGGCCACCGCGGCTGCGGGTTGCTATCACCTGACCATCCAGCCCCCGGCTGGGGGCAAACCGTCCACCTGCGTCTTTCCCGACGCCGCGCCGGAACCCCAGGGCACGGTGGTGGTCTTGGCCTCCGACCATATGGGCGAAGGCGATCCGGAGTTGGGGGCCGTCCTCATGCGGGCCTTCTGCCAGACCCTGGTGCAGATGGATGTGCCCGGCAAATTGCTCTTCTATAACCGGGGCGTCTTCCTGGTCCTGGATGATTCCCCGGTGCTCTCCGAACTGAAAGGATTGGAGGAGATGGGGGTGGAACTCCTGGTCTGCGGCACCTGCCTGGACTTCTATAAGGTCCGGGAGCGCCTGGCCGCGGGCCAGGTCTCCAACATGTTTACCATCCTGGAGTCCCAGATGCAGGCGGGCCGGATCATCAGGCCTTAGTAAATGGGGGGGAGGGCTAGGGACCCGAGACCCCAGCCCCCCCATTCACTTCTTCCCAACCTGCAAAAAGTGATAAGCTGCCTCTATACCTGACCTTCTGTCATCAAAATGTACCAATAAAGTGGATGGGGGAGGGGAGTAGGGGAAGGGACAGGGGTCTGTGACCCCTGGTCCCCTCCCCCAAATTTTTCCCCGTCTCACAAAGCCCGCATAAAGGCCGTCAGGTCCTTCTTCTCCTGATCGTTCAATTTAGTGCCGGTCACCAGGTTGAAAAATTCCACCGTGTCTTCCAGGGTGAGCAGGCGGCCGTCATGGAGGTAAGGGGGCGAATCCTTGATGCCCCGTAAGGAAAAGGTCTTGATGGGCCCGTCCTGGGAGGCCATGCGGCCGTTCACCATCTGGGGCTTAAAAAAGCGCTCGGTTTTGAGGTTGTGCATCAGGTTGTCGGTGTAGTAAGGCGGCATATGGCAGTGGGCGCACTCGCCTTTGCCGAAGAAGATTTCCTGGCCCCGCAGCTCCGCTTCCGTGGCCTTTTGGGGGTCCAGCTTGCCGAAGACGTTCAGCTTGGGGGCCGGGGGAAAGTCCAGGAGCGCCTGGAACTCCGCCATGAAATGCACCTGGCTGCCCCGCTCCAGGATATTGACCCCCTTCTTGGTGGCGATCACCGGGTCGCCGTCGAAATAGGCGGCCCGCTGTTCGAATTCCGTAAAATCCTCCACCGATTTCAGGGCCCGCTGGGAGCCGAAAAGCCGCTGGATATTCACTCCCCGTAAAGAGGGGGTATCAATGCGGTGGCGGAACTCCTGAGGCCGGATGTCTCCCACCAGGTGGGTGGCACCGTTGCTGTGGCCGTTGACGTGGCAGTCAAAGCAGCTCACACCCTGGCTGGGGAGCTCCGAGCGGCGGTCCTTGGTCTGGTTGAACTGCTGTTGCATGAATGGATTCACCAGGAGCCGCAGACCCTCCAGTTGCTTGGGGTTGAGGATACCGTTGAAGAGTTCCTGGTGATTCATGATAGTCACTAACTGGCCCTTGGAGACGTCTCCCAAATCGGGCCTGGTGGTCAGATAAATGGGCGGCGGGAATTCCGGGAGAAAAATATCCGGCAGGTCGAAATCCAGGTCGAAGCGGGTGAGATCCCGGCCCGTCTGCTTTTTGATCTCGTCAATGTGGAACTTGGGAAAAACCATGCCCCCCTCCGCGTGGTTGGGGTGGGGCAAAGGCAGGAACCCTGCGGGGTACAGACCTTTTTCTTTGATTGCTGCCGGGCTCATGGCCGCCAGTTTGTCCCAGGTCAGGCCCTGGGGCAGCTTGACCCGCACGCCTTCCTGGACGGCTTTACCCCGGGACATGGTTAGGCCCTGGGCCGGGCGGTTACTCAGGTCATAGCGCTTCTGCAGCAAATCCATTTGACGTTTCATGATCCCGGGTTTGGCGGCCTTCATCCGGTTAAAGATGGCGGTAAAATCTTCGGTGATGACCACCGGCGCATAGCTGGAGGATGTGGCCCTAGGCTTTTCTTTGCTCGCCGGGGCCGCGGCCATCCCCAGGACGGCGCCGGCTGTCACCAATAAGGCCATCAAACCGATTTTTTTCAGGGTTTTCGGCATAAATTTACCTCCTCAGCATCAGTAATGGAGTGGGCTGCTGACGTGTCTTTGCAGCTCTCATAAAAAGTAAGCATCAATCTACCCGGGGCAAGGGGGTAAGCGCTTGATAGGCTTATACAAATAAAGGCATAAACAAAATAAAGGAGGGGTCAAAAAAAGAGGAAGTGGTGAAATGATTTTTCAGGCAGGTCCCAGAAAGGAGGTAAGTAAAGCCGATCCCTTATCCTGCAAGA
>JAQTXE010000383.1 GCA_028688935.1 Syntrophales bacterium | reverse complement strand
TGGTGGAGGTGGCCGCCGGCGGGGTGCGTCTCCTGGTGGACCTGAAAAGCGGCCAGAAGACCGGACTCTTTCTGGACCAGCGGGAAAACCATTTGGCGGCCGCGTCTTACGCCCGGGGTGAGGCCCTGGATTGCTTTTCCTACCAGGGGGGCTTTGCCCTGCACCTGGCCGGGAAATGCCAAAAAGTCACTATGGTGGAAAGCTCCGGCGCCGCGCTCAGCCGGGCCCAGGAGAACGCCAGGCTTAATAATCTCGATAATCTGGAGCCGTTGAAGGAAAACGTCTTCGCCTTCCTGAAACAGGCGGTGGCTGATTCCCGGCGTTTTGACTGCCTTGTGCTGGACCCCCCCGCGTTTGCCAAGAGCCGCCGGGACCGGGAGAGCGCCATCAAAGGCTATCACGAAATCAACCGCCGGGCCTTCCAATTACTCAATCCCGGCGGGGTGCTCATTACCTGCTCCTGTTCCTACAACCTCAGCGAACCGGAATTCCTGGAGATCGTCCGCCAGGCCGCAGCCGACGCCCACCGCCAGGCCCGCTTGATAGAACGCCGGGGCGCCTCCCGGGACCATCCGGCGCTGCTGTCCCTGCCCGAAAGCCTGTATTTAAAGTGCTTTATTTTGGAAGTTATTTAGTCAGATATTGGACAAGGTTTTGCTCTGGCCCCTCACCTTGATCGAAGGAGACTGCCGGGTGGAGGTCTATTCTTTTCTGGGTCTGCGCCGGGGGGCGGCCCTGCATATTCGCCTGCAGGGACGGGATTATGCCTTTGACCTGTCCAACCGGGGCTATGAGGTCGGCGATTTTGCCAGCGCCCAGGATTTCTGCGAGGCCTTCCAACAAAGGATATGAGGAAACGCCCCCTGCTTACCGAGGGAATATTTTATTTTTATCAAGATTTTTTTTCTCCCGCGGATGACGGGCTAGAAGAAAGGCATTATCTTTTCTAGGAATACTCACCAGGGGAGGAAGAAAATGGCTATAGGAGATAAAGCCAAGTGCGATATCGACCCGGTCTGCCAGATGGACCTCAGCGAGATCCACGGCAAATACATGTACGATTTTGAAGACGAGGTCTATTATTTCTGCTCCGAGATGTGCAAAGAAAAGTTCGCGGCGGAGCCCGAGAAATACGCCAAGGCAAAGAAATCCTAAGCTCGGCTAAAAAAACAAAGACTCATTAATCCTGAACGGAGTGGAGGCTGCCGCAATGCCTCCCTCCGTTCAGACTCTTCCCGTTCCTCAACCTCTTATACCGTTTCGATTTTCAGTTTTCGGTTTTCGGTTAAAAGACTATAGATTATCAATAGGTTATTCGTTTGATTTGTTGCGGTAGAAACCGAATATGGTATTATTCCACCCCTGATTGACTCCCGCCCTGCCTTCACATAGAATATCCCAATGCCTCTCCGGTCCGTTTTCCGGTTAACGACCGCCCTGGCGCTCCTGGCCGGGCTTATGGGAATTCCCGCCGCGGCGTTGGGCGAACCCGGCCGCCCCCCTTCCCATCCCTACCTACTCGAAGCCGCTCAGGCCCCCCGGGCCGCCAAGGTGATGCGCCAGGTGGCCCTGACCTATGCTCCCCAAATGTCTCCCTCGGAGCGGGACCGGGATTTCCTCACCAAGGTACGCCGGGCCAAAAGGCTGTTGGGCATAGGGCGGTTGGTGGAGATGCGCCATCAAACCCTGAACTTAAGGCCCTTATTCGGGGAAGTCTCCTGGGAAGACCTGCGCCGCCGCCGTTTTGCCAACGGCGACCGGGTGGGGGTGACCTTGAGCGTGCCGGTCTGGGTGCCTGCGGGGGCCAAAAAGATCAAGACCTATTGCGGCTTTGAAAAAAAATGGCGGACCGTGGCTACCTCCCCCCACCGGCCCTGTGGCTATGTCTGGCACGTGGGGAAGCTGCGGTCCATTAATGATAAGACGAATTACCGGATAGGGCGTCTACAGATCGAAATCAACAGCAAATTCGCGCCCCTGGCCGGATTACTCCTGGAATATATCTTCCGGGAGGGTTACTACGACGTCAACCGCCGGGTGCCCCTGTTGGTGGTCCGGGGGGGGGAAGACACCTTCGCCGCCAAGGCCGGTTCCATGCCCGTGGCCGCGGAATGTTTGAGCTTCCCGGACGAAAAAGGCGCTGACCTGGGGGCCACCGTCACCCTCTGTCAGTTCCAGGACTGGGCCGCCATGTACCACGGCCGCCATTCCCCCGGATCCAACCACCGCTTAGGGCTGGCCCTGGACCTGAACGACTATAATTTCCGGGGCAACGGCGTCAAAGACGGCTCCCCCAACCCCATCAGCGACTCCATCCGCCAGTTCAACCGGGACGGCATGCACAAACTCGACGCCCGGAACATGCCCGGCTGGGTCTACACCGCGGCCAAATGGCTGGGCTGCCGCCTCCCCCAGGAATGGTTTTACTATAACTACAACACCACCGACTGGGAACACGTGGACGTGGGCACGAAGTGAGGGGGGGGATTGAGAGATGTGGGGGGAGGGCCAGGGACCTGAGGTCCCTGCCCTCCCCCCACACCC
>JAQTXE010000146.1 GCA_028688935.1 Syntrophales bacterium | reverse complement strand
TTTAATGAGCACGTCCTGGTATAAGGCTTCCACTTCATCGGGCTTTTCTTTGAGAAATTTCAGGTAGCTTTCCAGGTTTTCCAGCTTATGGAGCACCATGCGCCGCATGATGCGCCTTCTCAAGGTGCTGCGTTTATACAGGGTGAAGTTCACGCCGGTGACCTTCTGGAGCAGGAGCAGGATCTGCTCGAGATCTTTATCGCCTTCGGGAAGGAGTTCCGCCGCAGGGGTTTGATAATAAGACCAGAAGGGGTGGCGACTGATCTTACCTAATTCCTGGGCCATTTCTCCGGGATTGAGAATAAAATCCAGGCCCCCGGTGGCCACCGCGGCGTTGGGCATGAACGAATACCTGGCCGAACCTTCGTCCTGAGCGAAGGTGATGCCCCCCGCGTGCTTGATGGCCTAGATCCCCAAAGCTCCGTCGGAAGAAGTGCCGGAAAAGATGATGCCCACCGCGTGGTCTTTCTGGTCGTCCGCCAGGGAACGGAGGAGGTGGTCGATGGTCATAAAGGGGCGCTTGTCTCCCCGGGCGGTGATTTTTATGACTCCCTTGGACACGGCGATGACGGTGTTGGGAGAGATGACGTAAACCTCGTTGGGTTTGATGGGCATGCCTTCAGTGACTTGGCGCACGGGCATGCGGGTCATCTTGGCCATGAGCTCCGGGAGGATGGATTCATGCACCGGGTCCAGATGCTGGACCACGACAAAGGCCATACCCGTGTCCGCGGAGAGATGCGCGAAAAACTGGGAGTAGGCGTCAAAGCCCCCCGCGGACGCGCCGATGCCCACGATGAACCGTGGCTTTTCTCCCAATTTCGGGACTTCATTATTATTCTTCAGGTTGGGTGTTTCTCCGGGAGGGGAAGCATTCTTACGCCTGGCCGCCGGGGATTTGGGAGATTTAGGAGTCTTGGGAGAGTCGAGCGATTTGCTGGGTTCTTTTTTCCGGGCCACTCGCCCCTCCCTGAAGGTCCTTGAACCTTGGGTAAATTTTAAATATAAAATAGGACGATATTACGCGTTTGTAAAGGGTTAGTTTTGGAAGGGATTTGGTATAGAATTGGCAGAGGTAGGAGAGGAGGGGAGGGGGAGAGTTATTTCACGCCAAGATGCCAAAGCGCAAAAAAAACAAGACTATGAGGTGAATTTCGTTGCGGCGGGGCGTGAGATTTTTTTCACAAGAACCGCGCCGGAAAGCGGTTCTCTATTGAATTCTCGTGCAATGCTGATAAATTAAATATTTTAATCTAAGCCCGGAAAGCCGGGTAAGGGAAGGCGATCATGGAACTTAAAGGCAAAGTCCACAAATTCGGAGACGACATCAACACCGATGAGATCCTCCCGGCCCGCTATCTGAACACCTCGGACCCCCAGGAATTGGCCCAACACGCCATGGAGGACGCGGACCCGGAGTTTGTCAACCGGGCCAAACCCGGAGATTTCATCGTGGCGGGCAAAAACTTCGGCTGCGGCTCCTCCCGGGAACACGCGCCCGTGGCCCTGAAGGCCGCCAAGGTGGCGGGAGTCATTGCCGCCAGCTTTGCCCGGATTTTTTACCGCAACGCCTTCAACATGGGCCTCACCATCCTGGAGGCGCCGGCTGCAGTCCACGAAATCGAGGCAGGCCAGGAGATCAGCGTTAACTTCGACACCGGGGAGATCACCAATCTCACCACCGGCAAGAAATACGCGTCTCAGCCCATTCCTCCCTTTATGCAGGAACTCCTGGCGGACGGCGGCCTCATGGCTCATATCAAGAAGGATCTGGAGGCGAAACAGGCATGACCCACAAAATCGCAGTCATTCCCGGGGACGGCACCGGCCCGGAAGTGGTGGCCGAAGGCATTAAGGTGTTGAACGCGGTGGCCGGACCCGCCAACATTAAATTTGACTATCATCACTATGACCTGGGCGGCGAACGCTACAAAAAAACCGGGGAGACCCTGCCGGACTCGGTGATCGAGGAACTCAAGCAGTTCAAGGCCATCTATCTGGGGGCCATCGGCCACCCGGACGTGGCCCCGGGCATTCTGGAGAAGGGGATTTTGCTCCGGGCCCGCTTCGCGCTGGACCAATACATCAACTTGAGGCCCGTGGTTCTTTACCCCGGGGTGGACTGCCCCTTGAAGGGCAAGGGGCCTCAGGACATTGACTTTGTGGTGGTCCGGGAAAACACCGAAGGCATGTACGTGGGCGCGGGCGGCTTCCACAAGCACGGCACCCCGGACGAAGTGGCGGTGCAGACCTCCATCAACACCAGGAAGGGCGTAGACCGCTGCTTAAAATTCGCGTTCGAGCTGGCGCGCAAGCGCAATAAGGACAAGAAACTGACCCTGGTGGCCAAGACCAACGTCCTCACCTTTGCCTCGAACCTGTGGTTCCGGGCCTTCGAGGCCATGGCGCCCCAGTACCCGGATATCACCACCGATTACGCCCACGTGGACGCCACCTGCATGTGGTTCGTGAAAAACCCGGAGTGGTTCGACGTGGTGGTCACCGACAACCTTTTCGGGGACATCATCACCGACCTGGGCGCCATCATCCAGGGGGGCATGGGTGTGGCCGCGGGAGGCAACATCAACCCCGAGGGCGTCTCCATGTTCGAGCCCATCGGCGGTTCGGCCCCCAAATACACGGGTCTGGCGGTGGTCAACCCCATCGCCGCCATTGCCGCGGCCCAGATGATGCTGGAGCAACTGGGAGAGTCCAAAGCCGCAGCCGCGGTGGACGGGGCCATTAAAAAGGCCGCGTCTCAGGACCTCAAATCCATGGCCGCGGGCAAGATGGGCATGTCCACCGGCGAGGTGGGTGATTTGATCGCCAAGTACGCAACGGAACTGATATAATTAAATAAAGCTATCAGCTTTCAGCGGTCAGCTTTCAGCTTTAGGATAAGACCCAAAAGTTACCATATTTGTCATTCTGAGGGAGCAAAGTGACCGAAGAATCTCCTGGTTTTTCGGAGGAAGTAAGATGAGAAGACATTTTGAGCCGATTGGGGATCATTTTCAGAATGATTTCACATTTCCAGAATGAATGGGACCTTGCGCATTCCCTATGCAAGGACGGAAATGGATAGCAAGGAACGTAAACCATCTGCTGGTAGAAACGCGCAAAAAGCCGCACGCCCCGCAGCAGCACGATAAAAGTAAAATACGAGATCCTTCGCTTCGCTCAGGATGACATATAGAAATCAAAATTGAAGGTCATAACCATCTTTTAGCTGACCGCTGAAAGCTGAGAGCTTTTTCGATTAAAGCTGACAGCTTCTTCTTTACAGGAGAATAAAAAGATATGAGTAGTTCATATAGAGTAGCAGTCGTCGGCGCCACCGGCGCGGTGGGCCAGCAGATGGTGGCCTGCCTGGAAGAACGGCGCTTTCCCGTGTCCCAGTTGTTCCCCTTGGCCTCGGAAAGGTCCCTGGGGAAAAAGGTCACCTTCCTGGGCAAAGAGATCCAGGTGGAGGTGCTCGACAAGAATTCCTTCAAAGATATTGACATCGCCCTGTTTTCCGCGGGCGGCTCCATTAGCAAGGAATACGGCCCCATCGCCGCGGCCGCGGGCGCGGTGGTGGTGGACAACTCCAGCGCCTGGCGCATGGACCCGGAGATTCCCCTGGTGGTGCCGGAGGTGAACCCTCAGGATATCGGTCTTAATACCAACCGGGGGATCATCGCCAATCCCAATTGTTCCACCATCCAGATGGTGGTGGTGCTCCAGCCCCTGCACGAGGCCGCCAAGATCAAGCGGGTGGTGGTTTCCACCTACCAGGCGGTCTCCGGCACCGGCCAGAAGGCGGTGGAGGAACTCTCCGCGCAAGTGCAGGCCTTGCTCTCCTGCCAGGAGCCCAAGAAAAAAGTCTATCCCCACCGCATCGCTTTCAATTGCCTGCCCCACATCGACGTCTTCCTGGAAAACGGCTACACCAAGGAAGAGATGAAGATGGTCAACGAGACCAGGAAGATCATGGGGGACGACTCCATCGAGGTCACGGCCACCACCGTGCGGGTGCCGGTTTTTTACGGGCATTCGGAGTCGGTGAATATCGAAACCGAAAAGAAGTTGACCCCCGAAGAAGCCCGGAAGATCTTGGCTAAAGCCCCGGGGGTGAAGGTGGTGGACGACCCGGCTAAAAATAAGTACCCCATGCCTCTGGACGCCGCGGGCCAGGACCTGACCCTGGTAGGCCGCATCCGGGAAGACTTCACCATTAAAAACGGACTTAACTTCTGGGTGGTGGCGGATAATATCCGCAAAGGCGCGGCCACTAATGCGGTGCAGATTGCCGAGATTTTGACCCAGCAGTATTTGAAATAAAGCTATCAGCTATCAGCCAAAAGCCAAAAGCTAACCGCCGAAAGCTGACTGCTCCCAAGTGACAGTCATGCGGGTTATCGCCGGGACTTTGAAGGGAAGGCGCTTAGCTCCGGTCAAAGGCCACATCCGGCCCACCGGGTCCAAGGTCCGGGAAGCGGTGTTCGATATCCTGGGGGATGCGGTTAAAGAGGCCCGGGTTTTGGACCTTTTCGCGGGCACCGGCGCCCTGGGCATCGAGGCCTTGAGCCGGGGCGCCGTGGAAGCGGTTTTTGTGGAAGACAGCCCGGAGGCCCTGAAGGTCCTGCGCCGCAACCTGGAGGACCTGGACCTGAAGGGCCGGGCCCGGGTGCTGCCGATGCCCGTGCGCCAGGCCTTGAAGAAATTAGCGGTCCATGGCGCGGATTTCCATCTGGCCTTTTTGGACCCGCCCTATGGCGGCGAAAAAGCGATAGCCGCGCTTGACGCCCTGGCCGCCGCGACTATCCTGGCCCCCGCGGCCTGGGTGGTGGCGGAACACAGCCGCCGGGACCAGCTGCCGGAGAAGGCAGGGGACCTGGAGCGCCGGGAGTTGCGGCGCTACGGGGACACCCAGGTGGCTTTTTATCAGGCGATATGAACCAGAGTTAAAAATGTACTTTATTTCACAAAGCCGGTGTTGTATTTAATAATAAGCGCTTAGAAGGAAATATTTCTCCCGCGCCAGCTTCCTCTCCCTTTGCCGGAGGGGAGGTTAGGGTTGCAGGAGGAAGAAGAGAGACTACCTTATAAATGAGGAGAAGCCAGGCTCATGCCTGATATTGCCGTCTATCCCGGCTCATTCGACCCCATCACCAACGGCCACCTGGACCTGCTGCAACGGGCCTTGAAGATCTTCGACCATATCATTGTGGCCGTGGCCTGGAACCCGATGAAGCAGTGCCTCTTCACCATTGAAGAGCGCATGGAAATGATCCGGGTCTCCCTCCAGGATAATGCCCAGGTGAGTATCGACACCTTCGCCGGTTTATTGGTGAACTATGCCCGGGAAAAGAAGGCCAGAGCCATCCTCCGGGGCTTAAGGGCGGTCACCGACTTTGAATACGAATTTCAGTTGGCCATGATGAACCGCCGCCTGGAACCGGAAATCGAGACCGTGTTTCTGATGACCGGCCTCAGATGGGTATTTTTAAGCTCCAGCATCCTCAAGGAAGCCGCCATCCACGGGGGCAATATAGAAGGCATGGTGCCGGAGATTGTTTATGACAAACTACGGGAAAAGTATAATATCAAGTAAGGGGCAAGGATGCGCATCTGCGTCATCGACGGCCAGGGAGGCGGCATCGGCGCCGCCCTCATCAAGCGTCTGAAAGAGGTTTACCGGGAAGATCACGAAGTCATCGCCCTGGGGACCAACGCGGTGGCCACCGCGCAGATGATGAAAGCCCGGGCCAACCGGGGGGCATCCGGGGAGAACGCCATCATCCACACCGTCAGCCAGGTGGACGTCATCCTCGGGAGCCTCTCCATCGTGCTGGCCAACTCCATGATGGGGGAACTCACCCCGAAGATGGCCGTGGCCATCGCTTCCGCGGCCGCCCCCAAGATTCTGTTGCCTTTAACCCAGGAAAAGGTAGAGATCGTGGGCCTGTCTCCCGAACCTCTGCCCCACCTGGTGGATAAAATCGTCAGTCACCGCTTAAAGGAGATTTTCAGCCATGTGTGAAGCTGCGGCCTATATTTTAAAGGATGGCAAGGAAGAATTACTCTTGCAGGACGTGGACCTCATCGAACCGGATGGGGATGATCTGCGCCTGGTGAGCATCTTCGGCGAACAAAAAACCGTCAAGGCTTCCATCCACAGCCTTAACCTGGTGGACCACAAGGTTATTCTGGTGGAGAAGTAAAAAGACCGTTTTTCGTTTTCGGTTTTTCGTAAAACAAAAGCAGGAAGCCGGCCTGCTAGGCCGGCCTTCCTGCTTTTTAGCTTTCCAAAGCCTGGGAGGGCGCGAATCCATGGAGGCATTGCCTCCCCCCGCGAAAAACGCAAAACGTAAAACGTGCTACTTGATAACCACGTATTTACCGCCCTTTACTTCCACCAGGTAGACGCCGGGGCCGCCGGCCCGGACTACGTCATGGGTCTTGTTGAAGGAGAGTTTGCCCGTGACCCCGTCAAAATCCTTCACTTCCGTCAGGAATTTCTTGATGCCCTCGGCCGTGGGGCCGTTCTTTTTCATGCCTTCCAGAATCATGGAAGCGGCGTCATAGGAGAGCGCGGCGAACATGATGTTGTAGGGATCTTTGTTTTTCTTGACCAGGGCGTTGTAGTCTTTAATAAATTTTTTGTTTTTGGGAGTATTGTAGCCCTCATCGTACTCTACGCCGATGACGTGGCCGTCCGCGGCTTTGCCGGCCAATTTGATATAAATGGGGTCCATGTCGCCATAAACCCCGAGGATTTTCTGCTTCATACCCAACTGCCGGGCCTGGGCTGCGGCCGGGGCGGTTTCCGGGGTGTAGCCGGGAATGAAGAGGATATCCGGTTTGGCGGCCTTGATCTTGGTGAGTTGGGCCTTGAAGTCCCGGGAACCCCGCATAAAGGACTCCTTAGCCACCACTTTGATGCCGTTCTTCTCGAAGAACTTACCGAAAAGCTCCGCGCACCCCTTGCCATAAGGCTCATTGGAAAAGAAAATAGCTACGGTTTTGGGCTTCCAATTTTTGGCCACGTAATCGGTGAGGACCTTGGCCTGGGTGTCGATACGGGAGCAGCCCCGGAAGATATAGTCACCGTAACCGCTCAGCTTGGGGGTGGTGGCGGTGGGGCTGATGAGCACCACCTTGGCGTCATTGGCGATCTTGCCGGAGGCCATGGCGTCCCCGGAAGTCATGGGACCGACCATGGCCACCACTTTGTCCACGTTGATGAGTTTCTGCACGGCGTTGACCGCGGTGGCGGGGGAGTCTTTTTCATCTTCGACTATTAGTTTCACCGGGCGGCCGTTGATGCCCCCGGCCTTATTGACTTCGGCCACGGCCATCTCCACCCCCCGGGCACAGGGGATGCCGTGTTCCGCGCCGACGGACAGGCGCATCACCGCGCCCATTTTGACGGGCTCGGCGCCCCAGGCCAGAGTCACGGCGGTCAATAAAAGAACACTCGCTAACACCAAAGTTTTGCGCAGACCGGTCATGTTGCTCCTCCTAATTTCTGATCTTGTCATTGGTAAAACAGGATTAACTGACTATGAAATTCGTATCTTAGGCTATTTTTTCCTGAAGGTAAATCAGAAATTTTTGTATTGCCGGGTATATTGCCCCGGGAAAAAAGAAATATTCTCCTAAAAAGGCGGCCCGGAAGAGCCGCACCTTTTATTTGCACCAATTTAACATTTAGAAATGATACGCCGCGCCTGCCTGAAAGCCGAAGAGATTATAGGTGGGGCTGAAGGTGAAGCTGTTCACGGCTCCCAAAGAATCGATCACCCCGGAATAGCTATAGCTGGGATTGGCATAACGGTATTTAAAGGAGACATCCAGGGAGACGTTTTTTAGAGCCATCCACCGCAGGCCGGCTTCCACTGCCAGGGCGATGTCGGCGCTGGATTGGGAGGGAGCCTCGAGGGACCAGAGGGCCGTGCCCGGAACACTGAAAAAAGACGGATGCTGGCTGGAGAAGAGGATCGCCGGACCCACGGCCAGGTAAGGTTGCAGGCGGCCGAAGGGCACTTCGCTATCGGGCAAAAAGCCGTAGCGGGCCGCGAACATGAAGGCTAAGGTGGCGGCGGTGCCTTCACTGAAGAAGGTATCCTGAAAAGATTCCGGCACCGTGGGATTAATCCAGCGCCCCAGGCCCCGGCGAAAGTCCAGGCGATGGTAGCTGAAATCCAAGTAAAAGCCGAGATACTTCATCCAGTCGGGATAGTTCAGGCCCAGGAAGCCCTCTTTGACGAACCAAGTGCCGATCTTCAGACCGCCCGCCACCGCCGGATCGATGTGTCCCGGAGAGTTGAAGCTAAACGGCCCCATCCCGGCGGCATCCGCCCAATTGCCGGAAATCGCCTCAGAGGCGCTGCCCGCAAAGTTGCCGCCCAGGTAGGCCTCCACGTACATCTCGGCCCGGGCCGGAGCCGCGGCCACCACCAGGGCTGCGGTCAACGCCAACACCCCCAAGGCTTGGTAAAATTTTGGAAATTTCATGTCCCCCCCTAATCGCAAGATTGAGCCACTGATTTCCCCTGAACCCATCCTAAGAGCAGATATTCCTGCCTGTCAAGTCCATCCTGGGGTTAATAATCTCTGGGGGATAAAAAAGGCGGCCCGGAGGCCGCCTCTGGATTTGGCATCCCGGCGCGCCTTAGAAATGGTAGGCCGCGCCCACCTGGCCGCTGAAGAGGTGGTAAGTGGGGTTCAAGGTGACACTCTGGGGAGTATAATCCAAAGGATCGATATAATCATAGGAGTAGGACGGCTGAGCATAACGGTATTTAAAGGACAGGTCCAATGAAACATTCTTTAAGCACATCCACCTGATGCCGGCTTCCACCGCCAGGGCGATGTTGGTTGAGGACTGTGAAGTGTTGGAGATATTATAAGGAATAAATAGCGGAATATTAAAGAAGGTAGAACTACTGAGGCTAGGACGTTGAGTGGAAAAAAGGATGGCGGGGCCCACGGCTACATATGGCTGTAAGCGGCCAAAGGGCACTTCGCTATCCGGGAAAAAGCCGTAACGAAAGGCAAACATAAAAGCCAAAGTGGCCGCGGTCCCTTCGCTGAAGAACCTGTTAGTGGTAAGTGCAGAGCCCCCCAACAAATTATCAGCCGCGACGGTACTCCCGCTTTGGCGCCGGAAATCCAGGCGGTGGTAGCTGAAATCCAGGTAGAATCCCAGATATTTCATCCAGTCGGGATAGTTGAACCCCAGGACGCCTTCCTTAACAAACCAGGTGCCGATCTTTAACCCGCCCATAAAGGCCGGGTCCAATCTTCCGGGGATGCTATGAAATTCCGAGGTGCGATAAAGTGTTCCCCCAAAAGCCCCCGGATGATTGGTGGTCACATCCATTCCGGTGTTGGCCCCCTGCACTCCGCCCAAGTAGGCTTCCACGTACATTTCCGCCCGGGCCGGCGCCGCCGGGAGTAACAAGCAGACCGCCAGGAGCGGCAGACCCCCGAGTTGCCAGAAACTCCTCTTTTTCATTTCCCCCCCCTTAATCTCGAATATTGATGCTCTAATATCCCCCCAATCCAACTATTTGGAATTAATCATAAAGACCTGATAATAATTTTGTCAAGTAAAAAGGCGGTATATTGATCTGCAGGAGAAGTATCGGAACTTTTTGGCAAAGTTGACCGTCATGGCCACCGGATTCAGCCGCCCTCCTTCAAGGTAAGCCGGGCATTAATCCCCAAATGGTCCTGGAGGTGGCGCCGGGCCCGGCGGCAGAGGCCCTCCAGGGCCTTGACTTCATCGGAGAAGATGGCTTCGTTCAGCATCAAGTCAATGTTCAACACGTCCAGGCCCTCTTCCGCGTCCACCTGCCAGCTGTAGGAGGCCCCTTTCACCCCCAGAACCTCGGTCAGCAGCAGTCGCAACTGATCCGGGTGCACCTTGATGCCCCCCACGGAGAAGATGGCGTCCACCCGCCCGGAAATCTCCCCCAACCGCACCAGGGTGCGGCCGCAGGGGCAGGGTTCCGGGTCCAACCGGGCCCGGTCGCCGCTGCGGAA
>JAQTXE010000145.1 GCA_028688935.1 Syntrophales bacterium | reverse complement strand
GGGGGAGACGGGGAAAGTCGTTGACACCGACAAAAAAATCCACTTCCGGGAGTTGGGCGGCCAGTTCCTCGCCGTAGCGCTGGACCAGGCAACCGGCCACCGCCAGTTTTTTGCCGGGGTCGGCCTCTTTATAGCGGGCCAACTCCAGGATGGTATCCACCGCCTCCTGGGAAGCGGAGGTAATAAAGGCGCAGGTATTTACCAGGAGCAGGGACGCGGCCTCGGGTTCGGCCACCACTTCCCAGCCGTCCCGGGTGAGGCGGCCCAGCATGATCTCGGTATCCACCAGGTTTTTGGGGCAGCCCAGGGAGATGGGGAAGACGGTTTTCGGTTTTCGGTTTTCGGTTTTCGGTGTGTCGGGCTTGGGGTTCATTTTAGTCAGGCGAACATGATCCGCCATTAATTTTTAATAAGGTGCCCCAGCGGAGCTGGGGCGGAAATTTTACGTTCCCAAGCAGAGCTTGGGAACGAGGATTAAATCGCTGTTTTTCACTGGCCACTGGCCACTGCTTACTGCTTACTGCTCACTGCTCACCGATACGAAATCACCGTCCACGCGTCCATGGCTGCGAACATCAGGAGCCAAAAGGCAAATTGCCCTAGCCAAAACCAGAGCCTCCGCCGGGGGCTGGTGAGCACTTTTTCTCCCAGGGCCTGATAAAAATTATACATGACCGCGCATTCCAGGGCAAAGGGGAGGAACCCCAGGTAGCCCAGGACGGGCATCTCGAAGATTTTCCCGAAATTAAAGACCGGCAGGGTATAGACCCATTTGGCCGCGGCGGGGTAGTTCCACATCTCCCACCAGAGGCCGCAGAGGAGACCCGCGGTGAGCAGGCAGTAGGTCTCCCGGCGCTCGCCCGCCAGCCAGCGCCGGGTAAGGGAATTGCCGGTCAGCAGGTCATTGATGGGGTCCAGGAGGAAAAAAGCAGCGCCCCATACCAGGGCAAAGGCATAGCGGGGGAAGGTGAGGGGGAGGACCAGAGAGACAACCCCTAAGATAAGAAATAGGGGCTGCCAGGAGTTCCAGGTCCGGGTCCGGCTCCGGGAGCCGGTCCAGGCTCCATACGCGGCCAGGACCCGGGAGATAAGGAGCACCCCCGGCAGCACGGTGGCAAAGGCCAGAGCGTAACCGGGCCAGCGGAGCCACCATAGGGGCAGCATCCCGGCATAGCGCCAATTCATGAGAACCAGGTTGAAGACCTCGAAGACCAGCCAGGAGGTCACCGACCAGCAAGCCAGGCCCAGAAACTTGCCGGGGCGGGACAGGAGCCAATATTCACCCTGCTTGAGGAAGAGGAGTCCTTCCAGGAAAAAGATCAGGGGCCACCAGGCAAAGAAATAGAGCCAGGAATAGAAGGGTTCCCAGCCCCGGAGCGCGCCCCCCAGGGCCAGGGCCCAAAGGAGTGGGGCTGCGGCCAGGGGCAGCCAGACCTGGTACTTGCGCAAGGGTGGTCTTCCTTTCCGGTGGGTGGGAGTATTACTAAGGTAATAAACTTTATCTTGATAATAAAGAGGATATCTGAAGAAATACTTTGACCATCTTAAGGTGCAGCTTCGGGCATAGGAAGGCAGGTTCCCGCCGCAGGACGGCGGTACCTCAGGGCTGGCTATGGTGGAGCAACTGCCCTTCAGGCAGCAGCTTTGGTGGAACCGGGCAGGAGCTTGGTTACAGGTGGAAGCTGGTGACCGGTATCCGGTGCCGGGGCGGCCAGGGTTCCCCGGGGGGGATGGTGGCCGTTTCCCTTAAACCCGGCGATAATGGCGTTTAATTCACCTACCAGTTTCTCCAAAAGCTCCGCCTGGGATTTCATCTCCGAGGAAGCCGACGCGGTTTCCTCGGCGTTACTGGCATTATGCATCACCACCTGGTCCATTTCCGCCACGGCCTTCCGGACCTGCTCGATCCCCTGGGTCTGTTCCTGGGAGCCGGCGGCGATCTCCCGGGCCAGGTCGTCGATTTTTTTAACCCGGTCCGCTACGTTCTCGAAGGCGGCGGTGGAACGTTCCACCGTCTCTGACCCGGCGGATATTTTCTGAACGGTGCTGTCCAGAAGAGTGGCAGTATTCCTGGAGGCCTCCGCGGCGCGCAGGGCCAGGTTCCGCACTTCATCGGCCACCACCGCGAAGCCCGCGCCCGCCTCTCCGGCCCGGGCGGCTTCCACCGCGGCGTTCAAGGCCAGCAAATTGGTCTGGAAGGCAATCTCATCAATGGTTCTGATGATCTTGACGATTTCGGTGCTGGCCGCGGTAATTTCCTCCATGGAGGAGGATAACAGCACCATGGATTCTTTGGCTTCATCGACGATATGGGCCGCTTCGCCGGTAAGCAGGCTGGTCTGGCGGGAGTTGTCGGCATTGGTGCGCACCATGGACGCGGTTTCCTCCAAGACCACCGCGGTCTTTTCCAGGGAAGCGGCCTGGGTGGACGTACCCTGGGCCAGGTCCTGGCTGGCGCTGTTTATTTGCCCGGAAGCCGCGGCCACTTGCTGGGACGCATCCCGCAGACCGTCCACTACCCGGTGAATGGGCCAGGTGATGGACTTGATGATCAGATAGGCCAGGAGAATGAGAAAAGTCAAAGCGATGACGGCAATCAGGCTAAATCTCCAGGTTACGGTCTGATAATTTGCTTCCGAGGCCTGATAGCCGTCCTGGCTCTTCTTCAGTTCCAGGGCGTCCAGTTTTTGGATTTCCTGAATGATGGCATTATATGAATGTTCGATGGTGCCCATGTACATGCAGGCCGTGGAGGCGTCCACCGAAAGGACGTCGAGCATGTTGAGGGTGAACTTTTCATATTTTACCAGATCTTCCCCGATCTTCTGATACGACTTTTTTTCCAGGGAGGTGGCGGCCTGCTGGGCGTGGCTTTTCACGCTGGCGATGAGTTCCTTTAAACTGGCCAGGGTCTCCCGGGTGAGTTTGTCGATTTTATCCTGGCTATACCCGCTGTTAACCCAGACTATGGCCTGGTAACCTTTTTGATGCACCAGCAGGAGTTTTTCTTTCAGACCGGCAAAAGTGGAGAAGGTTTGAAAGTTCCGGTAGACCTGGCCAGTGGCGCGGTGGAGGGCCGAGAAACCGTAATAGGAGATGACACCCAGCAATAAGACTGTCGCTATCGCCAGGCCCGGCAGCAGGGCGATTTTCTCTTGAACTTTGCGATGCTGGAACCACTTCATGGCGGACCTCGAAAGTCTGGGGGAAGCCGGGCGGATGGGCCGGCTTCCCGGTAAAATCATGCGGCAGTCGATTACTTATAAATGCCGCAACCTATAAACAGACCATCACCCAAGGGCATGATGTAGGAGCTTTTAGCCTGGACCTTTTTGGTGGCGGGATTGGACCATTTATAGTCCACCCAGCCGCCGCCTTTTTTGGCCGTATCGCGCATGGCCTGCATAAACAGCTTGCCATCGGCATCCTTAAGCTCCGCTACATTTTTTCCCACCAACTTGGCATTGGCGCCGTGGGCCAGAGTATTGCAATTTTCATCCATCATGAAGATATAGAGGTCACCTTGAACGAACTCGCCTTTAGGATTATTGAAAGCAGCGATGGCCTTGTCTTTGCCATTGGCCTTATGGTAGGCTGCGGCTTTTTCCACCAGGGCCTTAGCTTGATCGGCGGTACCGGCGGCATGCAGCGCCGGGGCCAGCAAACCGGTGATCAAGAAGATGACTGTGAGAAGCAATGGGAGTTTCCTCATTATGGCCTCCTCTTTTATGATTTTTTTCACTTTTTTGTTGATCGGCAGAGTACGAAATCTTCTTTAGGGAATAACATGGCCGATATTATGGAAATTATTTCGTTCAATCAATAGGTTATCCCCTGGGGCCCGGGAGCGGGCCTGCCTAACCACTGGGGCTGTAAGAATGAATTAAGTAATGGTTTAGGGAAGTTATTTGTTGAGGGTCGGAGAGGCGGCGTCTCCGGGGATGATCCCTCGTGACCGTCGTCTTAACTGAAGGAAGCCAAATTTTGACAGGGTCCTGACAAAAAAAAGAGTAAATGCGGCTAATATTTCCAGGTGTCAAAACAGTAGTGTTCGTTATTTTTTTGAAGAAATAAAAATATTCTTACAGTCACCTTTAACAGGTTGAATGTTCAATGAAATATCAATAAAGCGGTGCTTTAATAAAGGTGGATAATTATTTAAATAAGTTGTCAAAACTCTTTTTTTCTTGATTTTAAGGTGGCTTATCTGGTATAGGTATCGCAAAATCTACGCGCAGGCCCGTCTCAATGGGGGAGGCGGAGTGAGAAGGCCTGACCTGCCTATCTGGTCCATACCCCTCTTATGAGGAACCGCTATGTTTTCTTGGGGGATAGGGGTAGTTCTCTGCTTATTTCTGCTCACGGGTTGCGGCTCCAGTAATCGAAATCTGGTTAAAGTTGCGCCGGCGCCACCCCCGGAACAGGTGGCCGCGTCCGTTGATAAGGATACGGATGCGGATGAACCGCTGACCGAAGAGTTGAGCGCCAAGCGTCTGGAAGAGCTCTACGCCAAAAGCGGCATTCCCGGTTGGGACCCGGGCCTGGAAGAGGAACTGAAGAAATGGGACCATCAGGTCAAATTCGATGTGCCCATTCACACCAACCGCCAGGTCAGGGCCTACCTGGTCTATTTTTCCACCGAACGCAAAGGCACCATCCGCCGCTACCTTTCCCGCTCCACCCGTTATCTGCCGATGATCAAGGAAGTCTTCCGGGAGTATGGCCTGCCGGAGGACCTGGCCTACCTGGCCATGATCGAGAGCGGCTTCAATCCCCATGCCTATTCCCATGCCCATGCCTGCGGCATGTGGCAGTTCATCAGAGGCACCGGAGCAAGATACGGGCTGTCCATGGACAGCTACGTGGATGAGCGGCGGGACCCCGGAAAATCCACCCGGGCCGCCGCCCAATACCTGCTGGACCTCTATAAGCAATTCGGCTCCTGGTACCTGGCCGCGGCCAGCTACAACTGCGGCGAAGGCCGGGTGCAAAAAGAACTGAACAAAAGCAATCACAAGAACTTCTGGGAACTCTCCGACAACATGTGTCTGCCCAATGAAACCAAGAACTATGTGCCCCAGATGATTGCAGCCACCATTATCGCCAAGAACCCGGAGAAATTCGGCTTCAAGAAGGTTCCCTATCTCCCCCCCTTGAACATTGAGCGGGTCCAGGTGAAAGAAACCATTTCCCTGAAAGCCGCAGCCATGGCCATCAATGTGCCGGTGGAGGAAGTGCAGCATCTCAATCCGGAATTGCTCCGGGGCATAACTCCCCCGGGAGTGTCGGCTTACTCCTTGAATCTGCCGGCCCATAGCAAGGAAGCCTTTGCTAAGAACATCATGCTGGCCAGCATGGAACACCCCGCGGTGGCCAAAGCGAGCCGGGTGGCCAAGAAGAGCGGTTGGTCGAAGTACCACCGGGCTTCCCGCGCCAAGTCGGGAAGCAGCAGGCATGAGCGGTCTTATGCCAAGCCGGCTAACCACAAACAAGAGCGGGCTCATGCCAAATCGTCCAAGAAAAGCAGGGCCACGGCGAAAAAATCCGGGAAAAAGGGCAAAATCCAGGTAGCCTCCACCCGGAAAGGAAAATCCAGCCGCAATCACCGGACTAAGACCGGCATTCGCACCGCCTCTATGATACCTACGGCTACGGCTTCCAAGTCCCATTCCCAGAAGCGGGGAAAGGTTGCCGCAAAAACGGCCAGAACCAAGGTGAAAGGGTTGGCCAGAGCCAAATCCCACGACAAAAAGAGCAATATCCATCTGTCCAAGCGAACCGGCAAAAGCTCCGGGAGCTTAAAGAATACCAAGAAAGGCAAATCATCAGCCCGTTCCCGGTATAAGGGCAAATCCAAAAAAGGCAAGGCGGTACTCGTTTCCAAAGCCCGGTAGGCCCGGGCCTGGGTCCACAGGTTTCTGCCCGCGGTTTTTTGTTTTGGGAGCCGCCAACGAGGTGGCTCCCACAGCCAAAACTCCGCTGCCGCCCTGGCCCCAGGCGTGATCTCCCCCAGACAATTTTTCTGAGAAAAATCTTCAATCCCTAAAAGAATTGGTCAATTTCCCTAATTTTTTCCCATTCCCCCCTTGATTTCCCGGAGATGAATGGTTAAAAAATCTTGTTAGCACTCTCTTGCATCGAGTGCTAATTTCGTTAATCCGTTTCAATCATTTTAACCAGGAGGTTATGCAATGAAAGTCAAACCCTTGAACGATCGCGTCTTGGTCAAACGGACTGAAGAACTGACGGTTACCAAAGGCGGCATCGTCATCCCCGATACCGCCAAGGAAAAGCCCATCGAAGGTAAAGTCGTCGCCGTGGGCCCCGGCAAAATGAGCGATCAAGGCCAGCGTATGACCCTGCAGGTCAAGGAAGGGGACCGGGTCCTCTTCGGTAAATACTCCGGCACCGAAATCAAAGTGGAAGGCGAAGAGTACTTAATGATGCGGGAAGAAGATATCCTGGCCATCATCGAGTAATATTCCCGCATCTCAGCGTTTCAGCAATCGAAGTCCTTTTTATCCAGCTAATTTTTTAAGGAGGAGTACAAGCACATGTCAGCCAAAGAAATTAAATATGACATCAAGGCCCGGGAGTCCATGCTCCGGGGTGTCAATACCCTGGCGGACGCGGTCAAAGTCACCCTGGGTCCCAAAGGCCGGAACGTGATTTTGGAGAAGGCCTTCGGCGCCCCGGCCATCACCAAGGACGGGGTCACCGTGGCCAAAGAGATTGAACTGGAAGACAAATTTGAAAACATGGGCGCCCAGATGGTCCGGGAAGTGGCCTCCAAGACCTCGGACGTAGCCGGGGACGGCACCACCACCGCCACCATCCTGGCCCAGAGCATTTACCAGGAAGGCTCCCGGCTGGTGGCCGCGGGCACTAACCCCATGGCCCTGAAACGGGGCATCGACCGGGCTGTGGCCGCGGTGGTGGACGAGTTGCACAAGATCTCCAAACCCACCAAGGACCAGAAGGAAATCGCCCAGGTGGGCACCATCTCCGCCAACAATGACGCTTCCATCGGCAATATTATCGCCGACGCCATGAGCAAGGTGGGCAAAGAAGGGGTCATCACCGTGGAAGAGGCGAAAGGCATGGAGACCACCCTGGAAGTGGTGGAAGGCATGCAGTTCGACCGGGGCTACATCTCCCCCTACTTCGTCACCAACCCGGAAAAGATGGAAGCCTCCCTGGACGAGCCCCTGATCCTGATCCATGAGAAGAAGGTCAGCGCCATGAAAGACCTGCTGCCCTTGCTGGAGCAGATCGCCAAGATGGGCAAACCCCTGGTGATCATCGCTGAAGACGTAGAGGGCGAGGCCCTGGCCACCCTGGTGGTGAACAAACTCCGGGGCACCCTGCAGGTGGCCGCGGTGAAGGCCCCCGGCTTCGGCGACCGCCGCAAAGCCATGCTGGAAGATATCGCCATCCTCACCGGCGGCCAGATGATCTCCGAAGACATGGGCTGGAAGCTGGAAAACGTCACCCTCAAAGAGCTGGGCACCGCCAAAAAGGTGAACCTGGACCGGGACAACACCACCATCATCGACGGCGGCGGCGAGCGCTCCGCCATCGAAGGCCGGGTGAAGCAGATCCGGGCCCAGATCGACGAAACCACCTCCGACTATGACCGGGAAAAGCTCCAGGAGCGGCTGGCCAAACTGGTGGGCGGCGTAGCCGTCATCCGCGTGGGCGCAGCCACCGAAATCGAAATGAAAGAAAAGAAAGCCCGGGTGGAAGACGCGCTGAACGCCACCCGCGCCGCGGTGGAAGAAGGTATCGTGCCCGGCGGCGGCGTGGCCCTGATGCGCTGCGTCCCGGCCCTGGAAGCCATGAAGCTGGCCAACCACGACGAGGAACTGGGCGTCAAGATCATCAAGCGGGCCCTGGAAGAACCCATCCGCCAGATCGCCAACAACGCCGGCGCTGAAGGTTCCGTGGTGGCCGAACACGTGAAGAATGAAAAAGGCGCCATGGGCTACAACGCTGAGTCCAGCGTTTACGAAGACCTGATGGAAGCGGGCGTCATCGACCCCACCAAGGTCACCCGCTACGCCATCCAGAACGCCGCGTCCGTGGCCTCCCTGCTCATCACCACCGAGGCCATGGTGGCGGAAAAGCCCAAGAAAGAAGCGCCGATGCCTCCCATGGGCGGCGGCGGCATGGGCGGCATGGAAGGCATGTACTAAAAAGCAGGGTTAGGGGTTATAAGCCAGTAGCCAGTGGTCAGTTAAGATCCTTGAGCGCCTAACTCCATGCCTTTAGGAATGAAAGGCGGGCTTTGCCCGCCTTTTTTATTGGGGAGATACCTGGAGCCAGTAGGGGGAATGGTTTTTTTATTAAACACGGGATCATTTCCCTAACCCCAGACCCCTGGCCCCTATTCGCATCCCTGCTTCTGTTCCCGGATTTTGGCTATCTGTCGGACAATCCCTTAAGATTTTTCCTTGTTAAGCCGTTATCGAAGATAGTCACCGGCGTCAAGGAGGACCTATGAGCACCATTATCTTGGGTGTTGTGCTGGCTTTGGTCTTGATCATCGCGGGTAACCGCTTTTCCCAGTTTATCCCCGGAAAGCCCTGGTATTACGGGGTGGGCCTGATCCTGCTATGCTTCTTCTGGTCCACCGTCGTCATGGTGCCCGCCGGCCACGTGGGGGTGCAAACCCTCTTCGGCAAGGTCTACCCGGAGACGCTGGGCGAGGGCATCCACTTCATTAACCCTTTCGTCAATGTCTATAAGATGTCGGTACGCACCCGGGAAATCTTCGAACACGCGGAGGTGCCGTCCAAGGAGGGCCTCAACGTGGTCCTGGAAGCCTCCATGCTCTACCACGTGCAGCCCGGCGAGGCCGCCCGCCTCTACCAGCGGGTGGGTCCGGCCTTCGCCCGGATAGTGTTGTTGCCTCAGTTCCGCTCGGCTATCCGGGGGGTGACCGTGCAACACGAAGCCAAGGACCTTTATACCTCCGGCCGGGAACTCATCGCCACTCAGATAACCCAGGACCTGGAAAAGCCCCTTAAGGAACGGGGCGTGGTCTTGGAAAGGGTGCTGCTGCGGCGCATTACCCTCCCCAAGATGGTGGAAGAGGCCATTAACGACAAGCTGGCCGCGGAGCAACAGGCCCAGCAGATGCAATTCGTCCTGGCCAAAGAGACCCAGGAGGCGGAGCGCAAACGCATCGAAGCCAAAGGCATCCAGGATTTCCAGAACATCGTCTCCAAAGGCATCTCCGAGCCGCTCCTGCGCTGGAAGGGGATTGAAGCCACCAAGATGCTGGCCGAATCCAAAAATACCAAAGTCATCATTGTCGGCGGCAAAGACGGCCTGCCGTTGATTCTCAACACCGGGAGCGGCGGGCGGTAGGGCAGGGGAGGGGAAATGATTTTGGAGGGAGCTAAGGGGCAGTAGCACAGGCTTTCCAGCCTGTGCACCTTAGACTCCCCCTTGCCCCAATCCCCCACCCCCCAATCCCATAGGGCAAAAAGAAGGGGCGGACTGCTGAGTCCGCCCCTATTTATGGGAGTTGGGAGGGGAGTTTGAGGGGAAGGCGGAAATTTCAGTAGCCAGTGGTCAGTTTTTCTTCTCTGACCACTGGCCACTGACCACTATCTCCCTGGACCTCCCCCCACGATCTCTTTTTCCCTCCCCCTCACCCCTCCAGCACCACCCCCATATACCCAACGAAGCTGTCGCCGGGCATGATATCGTAGGAGGTGTAGTAGTCCACCAGGCGGGCCTTGGTGGCCCCCAGCTTTTTGGCCGCGGTGATGGCGGCCACCGCGCCGCCGGCGCTGCAAGCGCTCTGGTCCTGGGCCGCGGCGTTAAGGAGGCCGGGGCCGTCCATCTTCAGGGCCAGGTCCACAAATTTTTTGTCGTTCTCCTCTTTGACCCACTGCACCGCGGCCGGGCCGAAGCCTTTGGGAGCCCAGCCGTAGTTGGGGCCGTAATGGGTCAGGTCAGTAGAGCCGAAGGCCAGAAGAGAAAGTTTTTTGTCCGCCGCGATGGCGGCCACTGCCTCGCCCAAGGCCACGG
>JAQTXE010000144.1 GCA_028688935.1 Syntrophales bacterium | reverse complement strand
GCACTTCCGCCAACACCGGCGGCGCCGCGCCCCCCAGGGACAGGGCCCGGTCACAGACGATAACCAGTTCCGCGCCGTCCACCGCCTCCCTTAAGTCCGCAAAGGGGAAGGGCCGCCAGAGCCGGAGCTTGAGGAGTCCCACCTCCAGCCCGGCCTCCCGCATCTCGTCCACCGCCACTTCCGCCACTTCGCCCAGACAGCCCATGGTCAGCAGCAGGATCTTGGCACCTTCGGTCTTGTACTTCTCCACCGGTTGGTAGTGCCGTCCGGTGAGGTCGCCCCACTCCTTCCAGACCTTGAGAATATGGTCATAGGCGCCGGTGAGAGCCATTTGGTGGCCCATCTTCACCTCGGTATACACCTCGGGCATGGCAAAGGCCCCCATGGTCACCGGCTTTTCGGTGTCAAGTTGGTAACTCGGATGGTAGTCGGGGAGAAACTTGTCCACCATCTCCTGGTCCGGAAACTCCATGGCCTCCACCACGTGGGAGAGGATGAAGCCGTCCAGGTTGATGATGGTGGGCAGCAGGACTTTGTGATTTTCGGCGATCTTGAAGGCCATGACCGAATGGTCGAAGGATTCCTGGCCGTTTTCCACAAAAATCTGGATCCAGCCGATATCCCGGGCCCCCATGATGTCGCTGTGGTCGTTCCAGATGGACAGGGGTCCGGATAAGGCCCGGTTGGCCACGGTCATGACAATGGGCAGCCGCAGGGCGCTGACGATATAGAGGACCTCGTTCATCAAGGCCAGTCCCTGGGAACTGGTGGCGGTGTAAGTCCGGGCCCCCGCCGCGGACATACCGATGCAGGTGCTGATGGCCGAGTGTTCCGACTCGACGTTGACAAACTCCGCGTCCAACTCCCCGTTGGCCACCATGGAGGAGAGATGCTCCACGATGTGGGTCTGGGGGGTGATGGGATACGCGGCGATGGCTTCGGCCTTAGACATCTGCACCGCGTGGGAGATCGCAATGGATACTTCCATACCTACTCGGTGGGCCATTATTCTTCCTCCGGCACCATGCTGATGCAGCCGGTGACGCATTCTTTGGCGCAGATACCGCAACCCTTGCAATACGTGTTCATGTCAAAATAGCCGCCCGGCTCTTCGGTGATGCCCCCCTCGGGGCAGACGGTCCAACAGACGCCGCAACGGATGCAACGGCTCTTGGTCCAAACGGGATGCTGGGAACGCCAGTCTCCGGTGTTATACCCCCGGGCGCTGCCGGGTTCCGTGAGGATGGCGCCCGGCTCGATCTCCTGCCAGGTGACTTGATCCATGGGTTTGCTGCTCATGACCGCCGCTCCTCAATAACGGTTTGCTCAAAGGCCGCTTTCAAGGCGTTAAAATTTTTCACCGCCAGGGGGCCGAAACGTTCCTGGAGAGGCGCCTCCACGGATTCCAGCTTCACCACCCCGGTCGCCTTGATCAGGGCCCCCATCATGGTGGTATTGACAATGGGCACCCCCAGGACCTCCCGGGCCACCTTGTTGGCGTCCACCAGAGCCAGGGTGTGCTTGAAGCCGTAATCCCGGCGCACCTCTTCCGGGGTCTTGGGCGTGTTCAGGACAATGATGCCGTTCTCCTTCAAATCCGCGGGCGGATTCTGGATGCGGATGAGACTGGGGTCCAGGATCACCACCACGTCGGGTTTGGCGATCTTGCACCGCAGGCGGATGTGATGGTCGTCCACCCGGCAGAAAGCCAAAACCGGCGCGCCTCGGCGCTCCGGTCCGAAGGAGGGGAAGCCCTGGGCGAATTTTCCTTCCGCGATGGCTGCCAGGGACAGCAACTCCACCGACGTCACCGCGCCCTGGCCGCCGCGGCCGTGAAAGCGGATTTCGATCATAGGTTTTGCCCTTGATTTTTAAGAAGTGACTTATCAATTATGGACATGGAGGAGTCCAGCCATTTCGACTAGTTAAGCATCAGCCGTGCCAGCCCACCTCGTTAAGGCTGCCGGGCATTAACTTTAAGTAATGATTTGGGAAATTTTAGAAATGAGCCGGGACCTCCCGCCCCTGTCTCCCTGAAGATACTGTAAGTACTTTTTTCAAACTGTAAAGCAGTTGGACATCCTTGGGGCCGGGGTGCACCTCATGGGCGATTAAGAATTTCTCCACGCTGACCCAAATGATCCTTATATATCATCGGCTTCGCCATTTAAAAAGTCAGGCAGTTTCCGATTCCTCTGTCAGGAATTTTCTTACAGTTTCTTAGCTTGGGCTCACGCAAAGGGGTTTTGCAGCAAAATCGTCTCTTCCCGGTCCGGGCCCACCGAGACGATCTGGATGGGCACCCCCACCAGTTCCTCCACCCTCTTCAGGTAGTTTTTGGTGTTGGCGGGCAGGTCCTCAAAGCGCCGCACCCCCCGTATATCTTCGGTCCAACCGGGCAATTCCTCAAATATCGGCCGGCAGCGCTCCAATTCCTTCAGGGTGCCGGGCATGGTCTCCCGTTTCACCCCCTCCTGGTCATAGGCCACGCAGATCTTCACCGGGTTCAGGGTGGACAAAACATCCAGCTTGGTGATGGCCAGGCCCGTGAGGCCGTTGAGCCGGGCCGCGTCTTTGAGCACCACTGCGTCCAGCCAGCCGCAGCGCCGCCGCCGACCGGTGGTGGAGCCGAATTCCACCCCGCATTCCACCAGGTGGTCGCCGATATTATCCAGGCATTCCGTGGGGAAGGGGCCGCCCCCCACCCTGGTGGTGTAAGCCTTGACGATCCCCAGGACGTGGTGCAACTGCCCCGGTCCCACCCCCGCGCCCGTGGCCGCGCCCCCGGCCACCGGGTTGGAGGAGGTGACATAAGGATAAGTGCCGTGGTCGATGTCCAGGTGGGTGCCCTGGGCCCCCTCGAACAAGATATTTTGTCCCTGCCGGGCGGCTTGCGCCAGAATCACCGAAACATTGGCCACCAGAGGCCGGAGGCGCTCCCCCATCTCTAAGTATGGGTTGAGAATCTCCTCCAGGGTAAAAGGCGTGCTCTGCAGAAATTTTTCCAGATAGAAGTTTTTCTCGGGGAGAACTTCGGTGAGCTTGGCCTTGAGCGCTTCCGGATCCAGGAGGTCGGCCACCCTGACGCCCCGGCGGGCCACCTTGTCTTCATAGCAGGGGCCGATGCCCCGGCCGGTGGTGCCGATCTTGGTGGCGCCCTTGGCTTCCTCCCGGGCGATATCCAGGCGTTGGTGGTAAGGCATAATCACCTGGGTACGTTCGCTGATGCGTAGATTCTCCGGACCCACGGTAATCCCCCGCTTTTTAAGCCGGTCCAACTCCTGGAGCAGGACCGCAGGGTCCAGCACCACGCCATTGCCGATGAGGCACTGCGTGCCGGGGTGGAGAATCCCGGAAGGAATCAAGTGAAAGATAAACTTGGCTCCATCCACCACCAGGGTATGGCCGGCATTGTTGCCCCCCTGGTAACGCACCACCACTTTAGCCTGTTCCGTCAACAGGTCAACGATCTTTCCCTTACCTTCATCACCCCACTGGGTGCCCACCACCACGACGTTAGGCAATACTTTGTCCTCCTTTTCACAAACCCGGTATATTAAATCATACAAGAGGGGAAAAGCAAAAGAAAAATGCCCGGCCGAAGCCGGGCATCAAGATGCTGCGGGCCTGGGGCGGCCTTGCCGCCCCAGGAGAAAGTTGTGACCTATTTCACCTTGGGTGCGAACTTGGTGGGATATTCCGGATAGCTCTTCCGGAGTTCCTTCTTGATGATCTTGCCGGTGGGAGTACGCGGAATGGCCGGCAGGAAGACCACTTCCCGGGGCAGCTTGTAGGTGGCCAGCACGTCCATGGTGGATTTGATGATCTCATTGGCCAGCTCCTGGGAAGCGTTGTGGCCACCCTCCAACTCCACCATGGCCACCACTTTCTGGCCCATGATCTCGTCGGGGACGCCAACTACTGCGTTGTCCCGCACTGCGGCATGGCGGATGATGGCGTCTTCAATCTCCGTGGGCGCCAGGCGGAAGCCGGAAGACTTGATCATGTCGTCTTCCCGGGCCTGGAAGAAGATGAAGCCGTCCTTGTCCATCATGACCGCGTCACCCATCATATTGTAGCCGTCCTTGATGCCCTTTTTCATGGTTTTCAGGAGCTTGTTATCCTGGATGTAGGGCTTCCAGTACAGGGTGGCGGTGGGGCCCTTAATCATCATGGAGCCCACTTCGCCGGGGCCGGCGGTGGTGCCGTCTTCCCGGACCACCTTGATTTCAAAGCCGGGCAGGGCGCGACCGATGGAATCGGGCATGGGCACGTCACTCATGGTATTGGAGGTCACCAGGTGCATCATCTCGGTGCCGCCCAGGCCTTCCCAGATGGGTTTGCCGGTCTTGGCCTGCCACATGGCCAGGGTCTTGCCGGTCAGGGCGTCGCCGCCGGTGGTGTACATCCGCACGCTGGAGACGTCGTAATCGTTGAAGTTGGGCATTTCCAGCAGCTTCCGGTAGGCGGTGGGCAGACCGGTGATCACCGTGATCTTGTGCTTGACAATGGTGGACATCATGTCGTCCGGGGTGAACTTGGGCAGCAGTGAAATCGCGGCCCCGCCGGCAAAGGGGATATTGCAGAAGGTGCCGTAGCCCGCCGCGAAGGTCACGGGGGCGGAACCGCCCAGGACGTCGCCAGGGCCCAGTTTGTAAACGTAATTGTTCACCAGGTTGGACTCGATCAACACTTCCCGGACGAAGTGCACGCAGCCCTTGGGCTGGCCAGTGGTGCCGGAGGTGAAGAGAATGACGCCGATGTCGTTGGCCTCCAGCTTTACGTTGGTGAATTGATCCGACGCCGTGGCCATCTCTTTGGCAAAGGAGACGAAGCCCTTGGCTTCAACTTCTTCCGGTTTGCCGCCCACTACGACGATCTTAGTGCCGAACTCGAATTCGTGCTGGGCTGCTTCCACCGGTCCCATGAGGGGGATGCTTACTACAAAGGCCTTGAATTCGGCGTTGTTGACTACGAAGGCCACTTCTTCTTTGGCCCACAGGGGAGAAACGGGCACCGGGATAGCGCCGACCTTCTGGACGCCGAAGTTGATGGCTACGGCTTCCGGCATGTTGGTCATGCGCAGGCCCACCCGGTCCTGAGCCTCGACGCCAATCTTTTTGAGGACGTTGGCGAACTTGTTCGCCATGGCCAGGAGTTCTTTGTAGGTGATCTTCTGATCGCCGAACAGAATGGCAACCTGGTCGCCCCGGCCTTCTTTCACGTGCTTGTCCAGAAATTCTTCCGCAATATTCCACTGTCCTGAAGCATACTGCTTGAACTCCTCAGGCGCCGTATATTCGGCCCAGAGTTCTTTGGGGGGCAAATAATCAGCAGGAATCTTACCCATGTACTGCGTCCTCCTTCTGGCATTTAGTTATCTAAAGGGTTCTCGGCCTTTACCGGACTAAACCATGTGAAGCATATTACAAAGTCTGGGGCAAGTGTCAAGAAATTTGTGGGTTTTCAGTTTTCAGTTTTAGGTTATCAGTTCCCGGCTTATCTCTTGGCCTTCATTTAGCGGGCTTTTGCCGTTTTCCAGAGTAAGATCAAGCAGAGATTTGATATACTGATTTTTAGAGCTTTTTGCCGAACATTAAAAATCTACTATGCGCACTGTTGCCCTCATCGGCCCGGAACTTTATCCCATCCCCCCCATCCGGGGCGGCGCGGTGGAGCTGTTTATCCACCAAACCGCAACCCGGTTGCGCCGTTGGCGGCCGGTGGTCATCGGCCCCTCGGACCCGGAGCTGTCGGACCACGAAGTGCGCCAAGGAGTGGAATATTTCCGTATTCCCCTGGGGGGCTGGCGCGGCCGCCTTTACAAGCGTTATCGCCGCTACTTTCCCTTATACGACCGCCAGGTGGCGGCCATTCTCCGCCGGGTGCAGCCGGACCTGCTCCAGGTGCACAACCGCCCCCTCCTCTGCTTATTTCTGAAAAGAATGCCTGATCTGGAGAAGGTTCCCCTCATTTTGCATATGCACAATCTTTATAATTCCCTGGGCCGCCGGGAGAGGCCGGATCCGGACGCGTCCATCCCGGTGTCTGCCTTTATCGGTTGCAGCCGCTTCGTGGTGGACCGGGAAAAATCCCGGCTGGGACGAGGGGCGGCCGCCCATTTTGTGGTTTATAATGCCGCGGATACCGGAGCCTTTTTAACACCCTGGGACCAGCCGCATCTCAGGGAACAGTCGCGTCAACAGTACCGGTTGGCTGAGGCGCCCACCGTCCTGTTTGTGGGCAAGCTCCGGGAAAGCAAAGGTGTGCATATTCTTTTGGCGGCCATGGAGCATGTCTGGCCCCGGATACCCCAGGCGGTCCTGGTGTTGGCGGGAGGCACGGAATTCGGCCGGGGCCGCACGGATCGGGAGACCCCGTTCCTCCGGGAACTGCGCCGCCGTCTGGAAACGGCCCGGGGACGGGTGATCCTCACCGGCTTTATCCCCCCGGAACGGATCCCGGAGGTGTATCTTTTGGGAGACATCTTCGTGGGTCCTTCCCAGATCGAAGAAGGGTTAGGCATGGTCTTTCTGGAGGCCGCGGCCGCGGGCCTGCCCATTATCGCCACCCGGCGGGGGGGCATCCCGGAAATCGTCCAGGAAGACCTGAACGGTATGCTCCTTAAGCAGCACGATGATCCCCGGGAACTGGCCGCCAAGACCATCCAACTTCTGGAAGACCGGGATTTGCGCTTGCGCCTGGGGCAACAGGGCCGGGCCTGGGTACAGGAGCATTTCTCCTGGGAAAAGATCGCCCAGCAACAAGAAGAAGTTTATGATGAGATAGTGGGGAGATGAGCTGCCAGCTTTCAGCTATCAGCGGTCAGCTTAAAGAAAAATGATACTGAAAATGGCATTTAATGGGGGCTCAGTCTGCTCTTTGGTTTTATTTTTTTTAGCTGAAAGCTGACCGCTGACAGCTAAAACCAATGCATTCCCATCTCCGAAGGATCAACTTTGGGACATAAGCTTTTAAAATGGTGGACAAGGCAATACCTGCGGCGCCAGGTGCGGAGACGGCCCCCTCCGCCTTTGTCAGGAGTCGCCCTCCAGGCGGTGCAACGGGTGCTGTTGATTAACAGCACCGCCCTGGGTGATATCCTCTTTTCCACCCCCGCCATCCGGGCCCTGAAAGAGACCTTTCCGGAGTGGCGTCTGGATCTGCTGGTAAATCCCCATTACGTCTCCTTGGTGCAGAATAATCCCCATCTGGAAAGCATCATACCTTTTCCCGGCCGCAGTTGGCGTCTTATACCCTTAATGCGGGAGCTCAAGCGCCGGCAGTACGATCTGGTGATCATCCTCCACGGCAACGACCCGGAGGCCACCCTGCTGGCCTGGGCCACCGGCAGCCATCATATCATCGGCTCCGCCGGCAGCCCCTTGAACTTCGCCTATGCTCACAAGGTGGAGCGATTTGACCCCTTTGAGCATGCCATTGAGCGGCGCTTGAATTTCGTGCGCCCCCTGGGAGCCGACACCGCCGATAAAAGAATGCAACTTTTTCTCTACTCCCGGGACTTAATCCGGGCTGAGGTCCTTTTATTGAGGCATTTTGGCGGCAGCCTCCCTTTACTGGTGGCTTTCCATCCCACCGGTTCCGGGCGCTATAAATGGTGGCCCCTGGAGTACTACGAGGAACTGGGCAACCGGTTGCATGAGACTTACGGGGCTGCCATCCTGATTATCAGCGGCCACCAGGACCGCAAGGAGGCGGAGGCCCTGGCAGCCCGGCTGGTGGGGCCCATCCTGGTGACCGCCGGCCGCCCCCTCCCTGAAGTGGCGGCCTTCCTGAAGCATTGCCGCCTCTTCGTGGGCAACGACAGCGGTCCCCTGCACATGGCCCTGGCCCTGGGGGTGCCCAGCATCGCCCTTTTGGGCGCGGACCACCCCGCTCGGGTCGGCCCTTACCGGGTGGATTGGGGCACTTTTTTGCGCCATAAGGAGGAGGTCTGCCAGGAGGCCCCCTGTCTCTTTAACCGTTGTCCCAATAATATTTGTCTGAAGGCCATCAAGGTAGCCGAGGTGGTCCGGACCGTTAAAGACTGGTGGGAGCCCCGCTGCTTCAAATCCGGCTCCGGGGCCAGGCTTAAAACCGGGAGATGAGAAGAATGTCGGAGAGTTGGCTTAAGGCCATGAGCCGGGAGCTCTTTCGCTGGTACCTGAACCGGTTCCCCTTAAGGGACGGCAAAGCCTATTTTTATGAGCGCTTCCATCCCCGCCTGCTGCCGGAGGCGCGTCTGCTCACGATTTCCCTGGATAAAGGGTTTCGCCTGCAACTCGATCTCCGGGATATCGAACAGCGGAAGATCTATTTTTTCGGCCATTACCATGAACGCTATGAGGCCAACATTATCGAGTCCCTGTTGCATAAGGGCGAAATCTTCTGGGATGTGGGCGCCAATATCGGCTACTTTACCCTGGTGGCCGCGGGTGCCTTGAAAGATACCGGCCAGATCGTCTCTTTTGAGCCGGGCAAAGAGGCGTTTGCCAGATTACAGGCCAATGTTGCCCTGAACCCTTTCCACAATATTCTGATCCAGCCATTGGCCGTGGCGGATAAAAGCGGCGAGGCAGTGCTCTATTTATCCGGGGAGGTGGCGGACAGCGGCGCCAATCTTTATCGTCCCGGCAAGGGACAGACCCGGCAGGAGATTTGCGCCACCGTGTCCCTGGATCAATTCTGCCGGGAGCAAGGATTACGGCCTCCGGATTTCATCAAGATGGACGTGGAAGGCGCAGAATTGGCGGCTTTAAAAGGCGCGGAGAATATTCTCGCCCAGGCCCGGCCCCTGCTGTTGCTGGAAATGGAAGAAAAGACCCTCAAGGCCGCGGGCACAGATAAAGCCGCCATCGCCCGCTTGCTGCAGAATTACGGCTACCAGGCCGCTTTCTTGCGCAAAGGCCGCTGGTACGCCACCGCCGAGGTGGACGGCGTCAAGGGCAGAAATGTCCTCTGGTTCGACCCCGCCTCTCCCGGACACCGGCAAAAATGCGCCCGGGTTCCGGTGCGCGGCATCTTTTAACCCCGGCGGGGCCAGGTCTGGGGCTGTGGGCTGGTAGTCCTGAACCTCCCTTGCCCCCCCATCTTGCCGGTCCTTGCCTTTCTCAATCTCCTTTTTTTTACTTATTGCCTCCTGCTTCCCGGCCAGCATCTTTGCCCCCCACCGTTTGGTTGGGGAGCGGGGTTTTGCCTGCCCTTGAAAAAGGACCGGACCTGGCGGGCCTCTCTGAGATTTCCTTTCCTCTCCCCAGGGTCTGGAACTTTTTCTGGGTGTCTGGGGTGAATCACCCCTGCTGGTGATACCGATTCCCCCATTACTTCAGGAGGCAAGGCCGCACCAAGCCAGGAAATCCGGGCTGATGGTTTAGTTTGAGAAAAATCATACAATTAATTCAACTTGTTATCCTTTTTGTTTTTTCTTTCAGAATTCGCGCTAATTGGCACAAATTTAGCTTTAAGCCACTGAGGACATAAGTTCATAGTATATAAACATGCCCTGGGAACCTGAGTAATACGGGCACACAAACACGCCTGGCTCCTGTTGCGGACCAGAGACCTTTAGAAAGGGGGTGAAGTCCCAAAGCAATTGTCTGGCAACGTTTGCGGACAGAGTTTCCCAATTGGTTATTTTGAATTAATCGTTGAAGGAGGAATCTGAATGTCCGAGGATCTAAAAAAAGAGGTTCAAGAAGCACCACTAATGTGGCCTCTAACCCCAATTCCCACTTTTGAAGAAGTTTACGATCCCAAAATTTGCACCGAGGCCTCCCGGGAAATTTCCACCATCTTTGAGGGGTGGCTCCATCCCAAGCACGAGATGGCGAAACCTGAGGCCCTGGGCCAAGTCCGGGTCCTGGAATGCGGCCACGGCGGCCTGCAGTGCAACTCCATGTTTGGCGGCGCCTATCTGGCGGAACTGGGAGCCAACGTCATCATGGTGGAACCGCCCGGCGGCTCCCCCCTGCGGAAGCTGACCGCCTTCGGCCGCAAGCGCTACATGTTCAAAGACAACGTCAATGGCGATCTCTGCGGCGGCACCTTCC
>JAQTXE010000143.1:4805-10091 GCA_028688935.1 Syntrophales bacterium | reverse complement strand
TCATTATTTTGCGGACCGGAAAGTTGATAGTACCAGCTAACGCCAGCGGTCTGATCCAGATACGCGTGGCCTGAAAGGAGAATTGAGTATGAAAACAAGTCTCTGGATCGTGATCCTGGTGGCGCTGACCTCCCTCTGGGCCTGCAGCAGTCCCTTGGAGCACTACGGCAGGGTGGGCGGGCGGGGCCAGGGCTTTCGCGTCTGCCCCTATGAATGCTCCGCCCCGAAAAACTTTACCTGCCGTTCCGGCACCATCACCGGCAAGATAACCAAGATTTCCATTGAACAATTTGCCGAAGACATGGAGCCGGGCATCGCCTTCACCATACTTACGGGTGACGGCAACCAGGCCCATGTGCACGTGGGGCCCCTGTGGTTCATGGAAAAACGGGAGAGCGATTTTCAGGAAGGCGATACGGTCACGATTGAAGGGTTGTGCTACCACAAAAATGACAGACAGTATCTCATTGCCGTTAAGATGACCCATAAGGATCATACCCTCAACTTGCGTGATTCCCAGGGGCGGCCGTATTGGGGGGATAATCCGGCAATATAACTTGTTTGGTTCGGGCTCCTGGTTCGGTGAGGCCCCGGTTCAAGCTCCGGGCTGCGCGCAATTTGCGCGATGCTCCCATATCTTTCCCATCAATGGGGAAAGATCCAGGTCTTCACGTTCTCAACCTAGAATCTTGAACTTTGGGATAGTCGGCGGCGTTCTATTTTTTCCCTGTCAATTTAATGGTGCAAAATGAATCCATCGCGGTTTTCCGGTATTTCTCCAGACTTCCCCGGTCCACCGCGCCGTAGCAGAAATTAACGTGCAAACCCTTCCCGGTGAAGAGATAGTTTTCCTGAATGCGCTGTCCGGGATATTCCGTGTCCACCCTGATACATTTGTAGCCGCAGATGGTGCTTTCCCTGAGGCTATATTTGCCCTGGGGCTTCTTTTTGCGCATATTTTCCAAGGCCAGCCGTTTATCTGCGAGCATTTTTGCAAAAGTCGCCTCTTTCGGCCCCACGGGCCGGACGATGATGCCTACCGTGGCCCTATCGTCGGGAGAGGTAAATCGGACCCGCGCTCGAGTTTCCTTGGGATAGTCCTTCCTGACCCATCCCTGAGGGGGGGTGATGGAGAAATACCCGAATTTATCGGTATAAATCTTAGTGGCATCGGCAGAGTCTCCCGGGGCCGGGAAGAATCCCCAGGAGAGTAAGATAGCGAACATGAGCAGCACAGCTTTTTTCCAGGTTTTTATCTGCATGATTTCCGCCTCCCTCAGAGTGATAAAGCTATTTTACTCTTTTTCCCAGAACTTCTCGCTGCTTTTCTAACGTTTGCGGGAGCAACTCACGGAAATAACCTTTCCAACCTTGAAGCTGAGACCTCTGGGAAAGTCTTATGTGGAACAGCCGCCCCCGGCTGTTTATCCTTCATTTAGTAGCAGGCGGGGGCGCCTGCTCTACATCTTGATTGAAAAGAACAACATTTGAGACTTCACAGAGGTCTCAGCTTTGAACTCTGAACTTTGAACTTTCCTTAAGCCGTCCCTCCTTGCCTCTGCACCCAAGAATGGCTATAATTAATCAAAAAGAGTCGGCCGGTACGGTTCGGCCCTTAATCTTGTATTTTCTGAGACATAACCTGAAATTATGGAAAAAATACCCGATCAGAAAGAACTGGAAAAAGAACTGAGCGACTACCTCTCCAACAAATACGGCAGTCGCATCCGGGTGCTCTCCCACCAGTTGGTGGCGGAACCGGAAAAAGACGGAGAGGAGCGGGGTAAAACCCTTAAATCCAGCCGCATCCGCTTCGACCTCAAGCCCGAGGAACTGGAGGCCTATCTCCACGAATACGTCATCAAGCAAGAGACGGCCAAGAGCGTGCTGGCCACCAAAGTCTGCACCCACTTCAACCGCATCCGCTATTTCCTGGAGCAGGGCCGGGAACCCGAACCCGGGGTGGGGGCCATCAAGAACAACATCATCCTCATCGGCCCTACGGGCGTGGGCAAGACCTACCTGGTAAAACTCATCGCCAAGAAGATCGGGGTTCCCTTTGTCAAGGGGGACGCCACCAAATTCAGTGAAACCGGTTATGTGGGCGGCGACGTGGAAGACCTGGTCCGGGATTTGGTCCAGGCTGCGGGTGACGACCTGGAGTTGGCCCAGTACGGCATCATCTACCTGGATGAGGTGGACAAGATCGCCTCCAGCAGCACTCTCTGGGGTGGGCCGGACGTCTCTAGGGCCGGGGTGCAGCGGGCCCTGCTCAAGCCCATGGAAGAAACGGAGGTGGACCTGAAAGTGGCCCACGACCCGGTCTCCCAGATCCAGGCCATTGAGCAGTACCGCCGCACCGGTAAGAAGGAAAAGAAGATCCTCAATACCCGGCACATCCTCTTTATTGTCAGCGGCGCCTTCAACGGCCTGGAGAAGGTGGTCAAAGAGCGTCTCAGCAAGCAAGGCATCGGTTTTCAGGCCACCATGGAATCCAAAGACCGGGAGCGGGATTTCCTCAAACAGGTGAATGCCGAGGACCTGATTAAATACGGTTTCGAATCGGAATTCGTGGGCCGCCTGCCGGTCATCGCGGTGCTGGATGAACTCACCGCCGAGGATTTGTACGAAATCCTGCGGAATCCCAATAATCCCATCATCACCAGCAAGAAACGGGATTTTTTGGCCTACGGCATCGACATCAAGTTTGAGGAAGAGGCCCTGAAACTCCTGGCGGAACGGGCCGCGCAGGAAAAGACCGGGGCCCGGGGGCTGGTAAGCGTCATCGAACGCATCCTCATCCAGTTTGAAAAGCGACTGCCCTCCACCGCCATCAAGGAACTGGTGGTCACTCCGGAAATCGTGGCCCGCCCCGATGAAGAGTTGGCAGACATGCTGGACTATCCCGACGACCCGGAAAGGGAGGCGCGTTTTCAGCAGGCCAGCCTCAGGGAAGGGGAACTTCTGAAAGAGTCCATCTGGCGGCGGGAGCAGGAACTGTTGCGGCTTTACCGCCTGCCCCTGACCGATAGCCGGGTGGCCTTGATTGCGGATCAATATCTCCGCTGCGACTGTGATCTGAAGACCGCGTTCGCAGAAGTGGGGCGCGCCTATGAGCAGGTGCAGACCTTTGCCGAACACTTCTTCGACGACCATCAGATCCACCTGGAGTTTGACGCCGAAGCCATGGACGAAATTCTGCGCCAGTCCCTGGAGATGGGGGCCTCCGCGGCCAGCGTCTGCCAGGATATGTCCCAGGACCTGGAGTACGCCTTGAAACTGGTGCGGGACCGCACCTCCCAGGACCAGTTCCTCATTACCCGGGAGGCCATCAGCGACCTGGACGGTTACCTGAACCGGGTCATCCGGGACTACTACCAGAAGACGCTCTTCCGGGAAGGGGAAGGCACCGTTAGATGATCGGCGTCTCCAAGCTTTATTGCGGCGCGGTGGAGCCGGGAGACGTCCTCCGCTACCATGGCCGGGGCGCCAAGGACCTGCCTTCCCATCTCCTGCAATTCTCCGCGGACAAAAAACCGGTGGTGGTCTGGAACGTCACCCGGGCCTGCAACCTGAAGTGCGTCCACTGCTACGCCAAGGCCACTTCCGGGCCGGCCCCCGATGAGTTGACCCATGCCGAGGGCCTGGCCCTGCTTAAGGACTTCCAGGACTTCGGGGTGCCGGTGGTCCTCTTCTCCGGGGGCGAACCCCTGATGCGCCCCGATCTCCTGGAACTGATAGAGTTTACGGTAGCCCACGGCATGCGCGCGGTGATCTCCACCAACGGCACCCTGATCACCCCGGAGGTGGCCCGGCGCCTCCAGGACCTGGGCCTCTCTTACGTGGGCATCAGCCTGGACGGCACCGAGGCCACCCATGACAAATTCCGGGGCCAGCCCGGGTCCTTTGCCGCGGCCATGGCCGCGGTGCGCCATTGCCAGGAAGTGGGCCTCAAGGTGGGGCTGCGCTTCACCATCAGCCGCCTCAACTACCGGGAAGTGCCAGCCATCTTCGATCTGGTGGAGGAATACCGGATTCCCCGCATCTGCTTTTACCACCTGGTCTACGCCGGCCGGGGCACCAAGCTGGTGGAGGAGGCCCTGACCCATGAACAGACCCGGGCCCTGGTGGACCTGATCTGCGCGCGCACCCGGCGGCTATTCGACGCCGGGCAAAAGGTGGAAGTCCTCACCGTGGACAACCACGCGGACGGCCCCTACCTCTACCTGAAGCTGCTGGAGGAGGACCCCCAGAGGGCCGCGGAAGTGCTGACGCTCCTGCAGATGAACGAAGGCAACAGCTCCGGCCGGGGCATCGGCTGCGTCAGTTGGGACGGCGAGGTCTACGCCGACCAGTTCTGGCGGCACCACTCCTTCGGCAACGTCCGGCAGCGCAATTTCAGTGACATCTGGACCGATATGAGCGACGCACTCCTGGCCCGCCTCAAGGACAAAAGACCCCACGTCAAAGGGCGCTGCGCCCGATGCCGCTGGCTTAACGTCTGCGGCGGCAACTTCCGGGTCCGGGCCGAAGCCTTAACCGGCGACCTCTGGGCCCCGGACCCCGCCTGCTACCTCACCGACGCCGAAATCGGCTTGAGTTAAAATAAACAAGGGGGCCAGTCCCCCCTCCCTAACCTCTCTACATGGCGTGAATCCCGCCTATACCTTCGTCAATCAAAACCTGTTTCACGAAAATATAGCGAAACAATTCCTTTGCTTCTGATCCCGCTGATATATAGCAGCAAGTGACACAATTATTAAAACTGGTATTCGTCAGGTAAGATCGCTTAATAAATAAGATGTACTATTACTGTGCCCCAAACAGTGAGGATCACGTTACCCAAGGCATAGGGGACCGTATATCCCAGCGCGGGGATGGTACTATCAGCCTCTTCTTTTAAAGCGTTCAAGGCCGCGGTGATGGTGCCTGCCCCGGTCAGGGCTCCGAACAGCAGAACCGGATTTAGTTTTAACACCAGCTTGCCAAAAATGATGCCCAGGATATGGGGTAGTAAAGTCAGAATGACGCCCGCCAGGAAAATGGAGAGACCGGTGGTGGCGATGGCGTGCAAGGCTTTGGGGCCGGCCATCAGACCTACACAGGCGATAAAAAGATTCAACCCGAGATCGGTGAAAATCCATTGGGCGCTGCCGGGGATCTGGCCAAAGAGGGGATGGACCGCGCGCAGCCAACCGAAAAAGAGACCGGCAACCAGCACTCCTCCGCCAATACCCAGGGTTAACGGTATCCCGGCCACCGGGACCATTAAAAGACCCACCAGGG
>JAQTXE010000143.1:4036-4795 GCA_028688935.1 Syntrophales bacterium | reverse complement strand
GGCCACCGTGGCACGCTCCGGATAACCGAGATAAGCCACCAGCTTCTCCACATCACTCTGGGGCCCGGCCACCTGCACGACGTCGCATTTCTCCACCGCCAGGTTCCGGGTCAGGGGCAGTTCGTGTCCCTGCCGGGTAATCCGGCGCAAAAAGCAGCCATGGCCGTGTTGGGCGCTGATCTGGCCCAGGGTCTGGCCCACCGCCTCCGGTTTGGTGACGCAAATCTCCAGGATTTCGCCCACCAGGTCCACGGCGTCCCGGTCTGCCACTTCCGGCCCGAGCTGGGGGCCTTCTTGCACGAACTCTTCCCGATGGCCCACTAACCCGAGGATATCCCTGGATTGAATGAGCATATCGGGGGTCGGGTCCATAACCTGGGCGCCGCGCTTTACTTTGGCCACCGCCACCTCCGCCGGAAACATGGCTTCCACTTCGGCCACAGTTTTGCCGGAGAGGTCCGGGTTGGTGACCTGATAGGCGCGCAAAACCAGGCGCTTATGCCAGGAAAACAGTTCCGGACTGAGTTCTTCCCCGGCAACGCCCCCGGACATTTCCTTTTCCAGGGTCTTGGCCTCCTCCTTGAGGTTGATGTGCAGGAGGGGCGGCACGAATTTATAGAACAAGATTAATCCTGCCGTGCCGAACACATAGGTTATGGCATAAGAGATGGCGATGTTGCTCTCATAGGTCGTCTTCGCCGCCGCGGAGATGGCCAGGTGCCGGATGGCGCCGTCGGCGGTGCCGATTACCGCGGACTG
>JAQTXE010000143.1:0-4026 GCA_028688935.1 Syntrophales bacterium | reverse complement strand
GTGCCTGGATCAAAACCGAAAACTTTGGCCAGACCGACTGCGGTCAGCAAGCCCACCACTCCGAAAAAAACCGAGAGCCAGATGTACTTCAGCCCCTCTTTCTTGAGAGATCCGAAAAATTGCGGCCCCACCTTGTAACCGATGGTGAAAATAAATAGAGCAAAGGCCACCGCCTGCAGCGGACCGGAGATTTGCACCTCTATCTGCCCAATAACCAGCGCGCTCAGGAGGACGCCGGCGGTGGAGCCTAGACTGAAGCCAAAGACCTTGATCTTGCCGACAAAATAGCCCGCGGCCAGGGCCACAAAGAGCAAAATCTGGGGGTACTCTCGGCAAATATGAACGATCAGCTCCATGCCCATCTCCTCAAAAGGTGGCCATAATTCATTTCTGCAGCGATTCCCAGGTCTGATGATAATCGGCCAAGAGATCACTGATGCCTTTGCCTATGGTGGCATAAGCCTCATCCGGGAGGTTGGCCAACGACACCCGCACCGACATGTTGGGGGCGTCAAAACCGCCGCCGTCCAGCAGCACGATGGACTTCTCTTCCGCCAGGCGCCAAACAAAATCAATGGGTTCGTAATTTTTCACCAGGTAATCGGCGAATTGCCGGCCGTACCTGCTCTTGGCCAGGGTGGGAATATCAATGGTCGTGTAATAATGCGCGTCATATTGATTCTGAGGGTGAGGAAGGCCCACGGCCTGATACAAGGTCCGGAACCTTTGCCCCACAATGTCTTGGGCCTCCGCTTTGTATTCCCCCTGCCGGTCCAGCAGGCAATACAAAGAAAACAGCACCATGAGAACCTGTTGGGGGGTGGACAACCCCGCGGTATGGTTCAGGGCCACGGAGCGGCTGTCGGCCACCATCCGGTCGATCAGTTTAAAGCTATCGGGGTCGAGGACTACGTGGCTGTAACGCTCCCGCAATTCACTTCTGTCCCGGTCAGGCAAGGCTTTGATCATCTTATCGAAGACGTTGTCTTCATGGATGCCGATAACCCCCAGGCGCCAGCCGGTAGACCCGAAATACTTGGAATAGGAATATACGAGAATGGTGTTATAGGGCGCTACGGCTGCCAGGGACCGGAAATCATTGACGAAGGTGCCGTAAACATCGTCCGTCAGGATGATCAGTTCCGGCCGCCGGGTGCGGACCAGGTCCCCTATTTTGGCCAGGGTCCCCTGTTGGATGGCCACCGAGGTGGGGTTGGAGGGATTCACCAGGAAAAAGGCCTTGACCGCGGGGTCGGCGAGTTTTTCAATTTCCGCCTCCGCATACTGCCAGTCCAAGTTCTCGTCCTGCTTGATCTCCAGCTCCACCAGGCGGTAATCGTTGAGATGGGGGATTTCGAGATAGGGTGTAAAGATGGGGGTCCCCAGGGCAATGGTGTCACCGGGGTGCAGGAGCCGGTTTTCCGGGAGGCTGCTGAAAATATAATCCATGGCTGCAGTGCCGCCTTCGGTGGCAAAGAGATCGAACCTGCCGGGGGGCGGATTGCCGCCGCACATCTCCTGTTCCAAATACTTGTGCACGATCTTTTCCGCGCTCACCAGCATCCGGTCGGGGGTGGGGTAGTGATCGCCCAGGATGGCGTCCACCATCTCGGCCATGAATCCATCGGGGTCAAGCTTGAGTTCATCCCGCACATAGGCGAAGGCCTCCTGGAGAAAAGCGATGCCGTCGGCGGCCTTATTGGCGGCCAGGAAGGCCGCAAATCTTTGGGCTATCCCCTCTTGTTCCGCGGGGCCGCCCAGCCGGGGCCGGTGGGGGTTCCTTTGGGACTCGGCCACCGCAAACAGGCCCAATTGAAAAAAACCCTGCCGGGGCACCACCGCGATCCAATTGGGGTTGCCCCGGCCGGCGTTGAGCATCATCCGTTCATGACTGGTTTGGGCCATGCTGATCAATTTGTTCTTCAGTTCAAAAGGACTCAGACCCTCATATTTTTTCTCTTCCTTGCCATAGTCCATCTATGCCTCCTTTCCCCAAAGAACAGATGGGAGCCCGTGGTTTACGTCCATGATCCACAACTCGACGCCGCCCCTTTAGCTGTAGAAAAAGCAAGATAGCACATATCAGTAGAATAGCAATCATTTTCATAGGTTGAGCAAATCAGGGGGCTACCATGAGGCCATGCCGCTCCTTGGTAAAAGAAAAACCCCTTTAAATCTCAAGGGTTTTTCTTTTACTGGCTCCCTGGAATCCCAGGAAGCTCAGGATAGCAATGCTCGATAATGATGGGCCAGCGGAAAAGATTAGACTACATGGCAATATCGCCCCTGGCGCCGGTTGGTGATTGTGGTTAAAGAAGAATAGAGAATAGCTCGCCATTTACGGCAATTATCGATTTGGCAGGGAAAATACCAGATATGATCTGGATAATGGAAGTGGCAACACCATTCTGAGGCCCCTGGAAAAGTCTCCAATGCTGTTCTTTTAATCAGCATGCGGGGCAGGCGTCCCGTCTGCTGCCAATTGGAGGCTAAACAGCCCAGGGAGACTGTTCTCCCTGAGACTTTCGCCCAGGTCTCACAAGGTCATCCGGGTTTGACATTATGGTGGGAGCGGGACGCCCATTAGACGTCCCGCTTTGGGGCTTACTGCACCGAGAAGTTGACCTTTCTCTCCGAGGTCCCCTGGTCGCTCACCACCCGGAAGGTGGCCACATAGTTGCCGGGTAAGGCGTCAGGAGGTATATGATAAGCCACCCGGGCCGTATGGGGGCCGTTTTGCACCTGTCGGGGCTCATCATAGGGCTGATCGATCGACTGCCCGTCTTTGCTGATCTCCCGCACCAGCTGCACGGAAACCGGCTGGTTCCGGGGGGCCGTGACCCGGTAGTTCATGGTGAGCATAACTTGGCTCCCGGGCCGGACCCTGACGGGATTGACCGAGGCCCGGTCAATGGCCACCGCCTTCCCCCCGGAAGGACTGTAGCTGGATGGGCCGTAGCCCGGGGACGGACCATTGCCCTGCATATTCCAATGGCCCTGGGAGTTATCATAGCCCTGGGAGTTATTGTAACCCTGGGGGTTGTTATACCCCTGCTGGTTGCTAAAACCCTGGGGATTGCTGTAACCCTGGGGGGGGTTACTATAGCCCTGGGGAGGGCCGTAGCCCGGAGGCGGTGACCCTTGCGCGGCCCGGGACATGTTCTGATCATTGGCGTATACCGCCCCGCCCACGCCGCCAACCGCCGCGCCGGTGGCTGCGCCGATGGCCGCGCCGGCCCCCGGGTTGCCGGTGGCTGCGCCGATGATGGCGCCTAAAGCGGCCCCGCCGGCCGCGCCGCCCAACATGCCCCCGGCCGCGGACGTCCCGGGGTCATAATAACCGCTGGGGGTCTGGCATCCGGCCAGAACCAAACCCAACACCGCCACTAAAGCCATCACTTTAATTTTATGCTGCATGGCAGGTTCCTCCCCCTTCCATCATTTTAACCTTTCAGTGATAGCCCTCCGGCTACCTTTGTTTCTTGGGCAAGTCTCCCGGTTTCATTTTAAAGGTTTCTGGTTATTAAGACAAAAAATAAACCGGTCTGTTAAAAGCAAAATGCATCCCGCGGCATTATGGCCGGGTGCAGCCCAAGCGCCAATTACCCGTCTCCAATCCCTGGGAAAATACCGGCAGCGGCTCCGGATCATCAGGAAGAATTAAGATCCGGCCAGTTTTTCCTTAACCGGCCCCCTCCCTTCCTTTATACTCACCCCAGCAAATCTGAAGAGTTCCCGTCGCCGTTAGGACCCCCATGGATAAACCGGACGCACATTCCTTCTGGAGGCAGACCAAGAACCTCCCCTGGACTTTTTGGGTGGCCAACATCATGGAGACCATCGAACGTCTCGCTTATTACGGCGTGCGCGTGGTCATCCCCATCTATATCGCCCAGGCCGACGAAATCGGCGGCCTCCATTTCAGCCAGGCCGACAAGGGCTTTATCTTCCTCTGGTGGGCCCTGGTGCAATCGTCTTTGCCCATATTCACCGGCGGCATCGCCGACCGCTACGGCTATAAAAAAC
>JAQTXE010000142.1 GCA_028688935.1 Syntrophales bacterium | reverse complement strand
ACGATGAACACCTTGGGGGGTAAGTCGTACTTTTTCACCAGACCCTGGAGGTAGCCGGAGGCATAGTTGACGTCCGAGGCGTCATAGGTGCCGATTTTCTTCCCCGGAATTTTGCCGCTCTTGAGCATGTTGAACTCCGGGTCGATGGCCAGATGGACGTCCGGATTTTTCAGGATCCATTCGAAGCGCGGCAGGATGCTGCGGATATCGGAATGGCCGGTCTGGATGTCAATGAAGAGGATGGCCTTGGCCTCCTTGGCCCAATCGTAAACTTGGTTGACCACTTTGTCCGGCATGATCATGCGGTACTTGCCGGCCTTGCCCTTCTCCCCCTGGGCCACCACCGCCACCAGGTGCAGGGCGGGCTGGACCGGCAACGACGGGTCCGCCTTCTCCCAGGTAGCCACTTCCCCTTTTAGCCGCCGTAGCATCTCATCTTTGGGGTACTGCCCCAAGGCCCCCATTTTCTTGGATTTGGGGTTGCCGTAGTAGGCCACGATCCGTTTATGGGGCAAGATGGAACCCGGCAACGTCGGCGGGCACTTCACCGGCCAGCCGCAACGTTTGGCATATTCGGGGTTCTCGCCGGCCAGGTACTTGATCTTGGGAACCTTTTTCCCAGAGAGTGGCGTCTTTTCTTGGGCTGCGGGCGGTGTGGCGGTGGCGACGGGCTGGCCGTCGGCGGTGGCCTTGGCGGTCTCGGGAGTCGGCGGCGGCGAAGCTGAAACTGCCGAAGCCTTGGGAGCAGCCTGGGTGGCAGGGGCGGCTGGGGCCGCAGGTTCATTCTTAGCGGTGGTGGACGCTTGCGCCGCACTGGTGTCGGCCTGGACCCAGCCAGCCGGGGCGAGGGCCAAGGCGAATACGGTCAGCGCCAAGAGGGCAAATTTCCGGATTGATAAAAGAAAGGAAGGGTAGGTCACGGAGTACTCCTTGATTGATTAAAGTATGCGCCACACCGGCCCGAAATGGTTCTCCCCCCGGTCTCCGGGTGAACCTTTTCGCCTGCGGCTCTCTAGATATGAAGCTGGTTACTAATAATACCATGACCGGGCAACTCCTCCACCAGGATTGCACACCTTTGGAAAATTTTTTTGGGGCCGCTTTCCCATCTTCTGCATGGGGACGAGGTGGAGGTAGAAGCCCGGGCCGGAAGTTTGGGACCCCCCAATAAAGTGGGACCGCCTGACTTTTTCCTCTGCAGCCGCCTAATTTCCCGGGCTTCCCCCTTTTGGGTGGGAGGGACTCAGTTGACTCCTCCGCCCCGGGCTTCCCGGCCATTGTCAGGGATGCTCTGAGTGATTAATTAAGTTATAGAAGGAACTACGAAAATCGGAGGTATTTGAGCTACCCCATCGATGGTTTAGTTTAAAGGATTTGATCTTTTCCCTTCATCCTGAAATAGTGCAGCATGATTTGGACTTGGCGGTTATCCGGGATGAAGCTAAAAGCGCCAGGTGAGTTTGTTTTCGGAGGTCATCTGGGACCGAAATATCAAGTGAGGGATAATCGCATGAAACGTCGCCTGGCCCCGATCTTTGCCTGCATCGGTCTCCAGTTGTTTTTCTCTCCCCCTTCTAGTCTGGCTGCCGGTTTGCAGTGCGCCCCCCCTGGCCCCTACGTCAACGAGATTGCCCATCCGTTGTTCTTGGGGGCTATGATTTTTTTTATCTACGAGATACTTCATGCCGGTCTGAAGAAGTTTCGCGGCTTCCGTTTTCTCCTGTGGGCCTGGGCCTTGCTGGCCCTATGGAATCTTGATGCCTTTGTGGGCCATTGGGCCGCCTGGACCTGTGCTGCGCCCCTCGTTTTGGGGGATGGCTGGTCCAGCCGGCTCCTGATGAAAGATTTTCGTGACTGGACAGTTCTCGTCACCCAATTAAACAACTTCTTGCTTCTGGTGCCGGCTTTCTATCTTTTCTATCGCGGCCTGAAAGCCTTGGCCCAGATGCCCCGGACCAAACACCAATGATCACTGTTCCCCTGGCTCTCATCTGGATTCTCGAAGCCCTGGCGTCAGTTTTGGTGATTGCCCTCACCTGGCTTACCCTGAGGATCAGCGCGAAGTCATTGGCCCAGGACCCCGAGAACGCCCTCTGGCTATTTCTTAACTGGCTCTCCATTGCCTTCCTGGCCTTCGCCTGCACCCATCTAATCTCCTATACCACCCGGAATCTCATCATCTATTTTCATTTTCACCAATTGGCATTGGTGGAGGGTATCTTTGGGGGGTTGGACACCGTCACTTATGTGGTCATCGGGGCCATTACCCTGTTCTTTCATCGTATTCAGCGCATCTACCTCCACATGGAGGTTGATCATCGCCATCTGGAGGAAACCAGCCAGGAAATCCTGGAACTTAACCGGGAGATGGAGGCCCTGGTGATTGAGCGCACCATGAAGGAAATGGCTTTAGGCATTGCCCATGGGATCCGCAATCCCTTATGTATTATTGGCGGCCTCAGTCATCGCCTGATCAAAAACCCCGATGATGCCGAGGCCATCCGAGACCAGGCTCAAGCCATCGCCGAAGAAGCCAAACGCATAGAGGAGATGGTGCATCGCTTCGAGAAACTGGCCCACAAAAAGACCTCCTTTTTTGCCCAGAAAGATATCAACCTCTTAGTAGGGTCCACTCTGGATTTCCTGCGTTCGGAATTCAAGGCCAAGAAAATCAGCTTGGTGACCGAGTTATCCGCCAGCCCCTTGCCGGGACGGATCGATACGCAACTCTTACGGATAGCCCTGGCCCATCTGCTGCGCAATGCGGTGGAGGCCACCCAGCCCCGGGGGACGGTGCTGGTTCGCACCTCCATGGACGAGGAGAACGTGATCTTGATGATCAAAGACACCGGCCGGGGGATGGCCCCGGAGGTGGTGGATCAGGTATTTATCCCCTTCTATACCACTAAACTCGGGGGCACTGGTTTGGGTATGGTGTTTGTGCGCCAGATTGTCAATGAGCATCGGGGAACCATCGACCTGGAAAGTAACGTGGGGCAAGGAACCACCGTGACCATCAAGATACCCCACCGTTTTGCGGAACTCCCGGGAGTAAGCGAAGATATCCCTGCTCCGGAATCTCCGGCCTCCTCTGGCCCATCCTCCGGTTCACCGCAAGATTAGTGACTTGACCTGGAGGCGAAAGAGGGGAAAAGCAGTCAATTAGAAAAGGCGGCCCGTTGGCCGCCTTCGAGGTTAAGATCACAGGCTATCTTTTTATGAAAGACGTTGTTTACCTTTGGCCGAGAACTGAAAATGACCTGTTTTTACCCAATTCAGTAAGTCCTCCCGCAACCCATGGGAAGAATGAAACCCTTGGGGTCCTTTGAGGAACTCCAGTCTCATTCTCAACGGCATGGTGAAGTATAGAGGGCTTTCCATACACGTCTCGATAACCTTCCTTTTACCCATAACATCCTCCCCCAGGATATTATGACCTCTAGGAGCGCCCCTGATTTTTAAGCAACAATTACCGGTTGATAATTCCACCCGGAAGGTTGCGACCCAAGTCTGTAGGCCGGTTAGGTAGGACTCCCCCCTTAACCATTAATAAATTAAAAGTTTCTGTGCCATTGCCTCCTTTTTGTGCCATGTTTCACATCGCACTTTCAAGAAATTTGTAAGTTTAATAATATAGTCCGCATTATTGTTTTGTCAATAAATATCTCCATGAGTGACGGTGGAAGTTACCGTGATAAGAATAATTAAAATTGGCGCCTGACAACAGGTCATCGTCACAGAGATTAATTAGGGGAGGCGGACCCTGGTGTCTGCCCGTGAGTGGGAGCTAACTGGACGAAAAGAGGGCAAAAGAGAGCTTCTCCTCCAAAGGGCATTTGCCAACCGGGGCATGACAACGAGGGAAAAATATCATGTTTGCCTTATCATGACGACCTGGAAATGGCAGAGGAGACCCGCCTGGTGCAAAAGATCAACCAGGAAGTGCGATTGGCGCTTTAATCTTCCGGCAGTTTCTCAGGGAGCCGGGGAAATAAAAAGAGGACGCAGCAGAGCTGCGCCGCGTTCCCCGGTCGCAGCTGGGGGACGATGGGAAGTGGCTAACCGGGAATAATTCTTAGTGACGATAACCGCCGCGCCGGCCGCCGCCGCCCCCACCCCGGGAATAGCCGCGGCTGTAGCCCCGGGAATAAACGCCGCCGCCCCGGGGGCCGCTAATATAGCCGCGGGCGCCGCGGGCATAGCCCCCCCGGCCCCCGATGACCCTGGGGGTGCCGCCGCCGATGATCCGGCGGCCGCCGATGATGCTCGGGGTGCCGCCCACGTAACCTCGGTAGCCTCTACCCCCACCCCGGTAATAGGCGCCTCCGCCCCGGTAGTAGCCCCGGGCATAGCCCCGGTAGTAGCCGCCATAGGGGCGGCCATAATAGCCCCCGCCATAACCCCCTCCATAATACGGGAAGCAACCGCCGTAATACACCGGCGGGGGCGGAGCATAGTAAACCACCGGCGGAGCATAGTAACCGGGATAGCCCTGATAGCCCTGATAGCCCCGATAGCCCGAAGCATAAGCGCTGGCTGCGACCAGGGAGTTCAACGCGGCCAAACCGAAAAAGGCCCACCCTAATGACTGCCAGTTGGCCATGGCCGGTGTGGCCAGAGCCACAATGAGGGCCGCGGCCACGAGGATTTTTACTACGCGTTTCGTTCTTCCTTTTTTCATGATCATTCCTTTCCCCTGGGCCGCGGCATCTTGGATACTGGAGGCCAGGAAGAAAAAGGATTCCCCGGCCCCTCAGGGCTTCTTTGCTTAGTTAGACTGGAGCAGCCCCAGTAAAGTTAAGAGCTGTTTTCCGGAAAAGTACCCTACTGAAATCAAGTCACCATCATGAGGCAGGGAAAGGAGCCAAGAAAAAAGAACGGGTGTTTCGCTGGTGTGTTCAGCCTGCGCTCCTGCGCTCACGGTGGCGAAGCTGAAGGCCAGGCCCACGGCCAGCAGCCATCTGCCCAGGTGCGCCCCGCCTGAAATTTCTTGGGCGTGCCTCCCCCGGAAAACCAGGAAATGCTGAGTCCCCACTGCGGTTATCAATCTCCGCCTCTTCAGGTATGCAACCGCTAGGACAAAACCGCTGGGGACCACCGCGCCGCTTGGTTCTCTAAAGCATAGCAGCTTCTCCTGGGTCCCGGGGGCGAAAAGATGTGCAGCAGAATAACGACTGCAAATGGCCTTCCCTGGCTGGAACTTGGGTGTGAAGATAACTATGTTATTTATGTAGCGTTGCGCCGGATTCTGCGGGGTCCTGGGAATGGTATTTTGTCTGGGTGACTAAGACCTGGAGGCTTGCTCATGGCACGCTGGTATCTTTTGGGGCTGCTGGTTCTGCTTCTGGCGGGAGAGTGGGGTTGCGCCCGGGGAGGTTCCCTGGAAGGCCGGAAGGTGGAGGGCCAGGGGCAGTCCCTGGGGCAAGTGGAGACGCGGCCGGTTCGATTCACCAAGGCCGCCGACGGGGTGATCACCGACCACACCACCGGCCTGGAGTGGTACGTCGGCCCCCACCGGGACAACAACTGGCACCAGGCCAAGACCTGGGCGGATAATCTCACCGTGGCCGGCGGTGGCTGGCGGCTGCCCACTATTCCGGAACTGAGAACCCTCTATCGCCAAGGGGCCTCCCGCAACCATATGGACCCCATATTTCAGGCTCCCGGGGCCTGGGCCTGGTCCGGGCAGATGCACGACGCCCGGTCGGTCTATGGCTTCGCCTTTTACAGCGGCCTGGTGAACTCCCACAGCCCGGACTACGCTTACGGCCGACTGGTCTTGGCCGTGCGTTCCCCTAGATGATGCAGGTTCACCTCCTTGGGAGGCATTTTCCTTTTCCGGTTCACACGTTCCTGCTTTGGCGAAGTTTTCGCGGAGAGATTATATGCGGGATTGCACTTCAGGGAGGCGTTTGGCCACCACAAAGGCGCCTTGGAGATATGGCTCGTCCAGATCGCTAATGACCACCTTGTGGTGGCTGTTGGAGGCATGGATCATTTTGCCGTCACCCAGGTAAATCCCCACATGGTTGATATGACGGCTCCTGTTGCCGAAAAAGAGAAGATCTCCGGGGAGCAATCTGGCAAAATTCAGGCTGCGGGAAACTACTGTCCCTTCCCGGGCCTGCTCAGAGCTGGAGCGAGGCAAGTCAATATTAGCTTGTTGATAGATATACTGCACGAATCCTGAGCAATCCGTGGCCCGGCCGGTTTCTAGGGAGCCCCCCAGTCTATAAGGAGTACCTAAATAATGATAGGCCCGGGTCAGGAGCCGGTCCGTGGTTTTATTCGCTACAGACCGTTGGGATTGCTGCATTGAAGGCAGCAAGACCTTTGAGGGCGGCGTGGTGGAGCGCGGCCGGTGAGCCAGCGAGCCCCGGAGACTTCGGGGTGCCAACAAGTCGCGTCCGCTCCTTCGGGGTATAATTTTCCTGGCCGTAGCTTTGGGGAGAAGGGAGCTATGGGCGGATATTCTTCTGAGCGGACCTCGGGCCGAATTACCTGACAAAGCCAGGGATCGGGCTAGGGGTGCTCCCTGAACTGTCCGGCATATCCTGCTGCTTTTCTGGAGTGAAAGGGAAGATTTTTCCGGCCCGGCCAGAGCCGATGCAGGCTCAGCCGCGAAGCAAAGGAAGGAAATTAACGTCACCAAGATGGTTTTTAAGGGCGTTCTTACAGTCATGCTACTCCTGGCTCCAGGGGTTACAGGGCCTTGGTTGCCGGCTTGGTCCAAGATGCCTGAGAGCTAAGGGGTATCCTTCTTCAGCGGATATTTCTGGACAAGCAGCAAAATCTCGTCATCGAGGTTGCCCAGAAATCTTTGCAAGGGATGGGCCAAAGAGATCTTATAGCATTTGCCAAAAGTTCTTTCCTCTTATTCCCTCTCCCTCCCGGCGGGGGGAGAGGGTTAGGGTGAGGGGAGGGGCGGAAAAAACTTTCGGCAACCGGTATAAGATCAAAGGGGAGGGAGAAGGAAGGAGTAGGGGAGGGCGGTCCGGTATTTCCGCCTCTCCCCAATTCAGGCTGAAACTTCAGTCCGGCTAAGGTGCCAGGGAGACAGCTTCCGGGTCTTGGGCCTTTATTTCCTTGGTGACGGCTTTGCCGGTATTCTTGCCGAACTCCTGGAAATTCGCCACCAGGAGAAAGTTGAGCACCGTGCGCAGGTCCGAGGAGGCGCCCACGCTGTGGGCCTCTCCCACCCAAACCGGACGGGAGATCTTCTTAGTCCGGTACGCAGGACCCTCCACCACCGTCAGCTGGAGCCAGCGGTCATATAAGGGGGTGACATCGGTGGAGTAGCCGGTGAGCGGCAGACCCACGTAAAAAGCCGGCCCGCCCCAGCCCCAGCCGCCATAGCCCAACCCCCAGCCGATGCCGCCGTAATAATCCGGGGCGGTAACGTTGACGCTCCGGGGTTCTCCCATGCCGTACCGGTAAAACAGATAAAAATCGGCCCTATCATATGCGGTAACCGGATACCCGTGGGTTAGCAGGAGCTTGTTAAGTTTTTCTTTAATTTCCTTGTCCAGGAGAGGGTTCTGGGCCTTTTCATTCTCCATGATGAAAAAGGAGGCCCCGGGCCTGACCTGGGCCTGGATGCCGGGATCGGTGTAACCGTTTACCTTGATCGTGTAAGTCGGCACTGTGCTGCAACTTGGCAGGCACCAGCCCAAAAACAGTATGACCAGAAATCCCATGGTTTTCTGCATCGCGAGCCTCCAAACCGCAGAGCGATTATGGCTGCGGCCCCGGGACATCGTAGTAAGCCGGATCAAGCGGCGGCTTTGGCCACCCCCGCCAACAATGGTTTTGATTAATGGTGAACCCTCAAAATTAATTAAAAAATATCATTTTGCCTCCAGTTATTCATTAAATTTTGGGACACTCAAGGCGTAAGATTTATGAGGGTTGATCATGGCTTGGGGGAGAGACTTTGGCAGAGTTTACTAAGGGAGATTAGCTGCCGGAGAGATCTTCAGTGCTAGATGATTCCTGGAATTGGCAAGATAAGCGCCGGCTTGGCAGGTCAAAAATACTCGCTAGTGGTGCAAGCCAAAAAGAAAGTAATCCGGCTGGAGGTAAAACTGGTTCGTTGTGATGGATTTCCCGGACGCCACCAGCACATCTGCGGTTAACTTCCTCCCATGAGATATGCCTTTTTGATGGCGTTAGGGTCAAGGAAAATGGGGCCGCTTAACTCTTCCAGGTCGATGCCGGTGACCAGGTGAGGCACACCCGACGCGGGCAGAAAACCCTCAAGACCGGTGGCTAGCTTGTGGGAAATTGCCTCCGACCTTCTCTGGATGGTCCCCAGCTTAGTGCAGAGGGCCAGGTAGGCCGCTTTCGCCCCTGCCAGTTCGGCAATTCTGTTTTTCCACTCTTGCCGGAGTTCCTTGCTGATGATTTCCGCGCCCTCCTTCAAAACGTCCTGGGACGCCTTGTAAATCAGGCTGTTCTTGTCATTGCCGGAGATGGCTTTGTCCCATGCGTGCCACTCCTCACTCCTGTTATCGAGTTTCTTTTTCAGGGCGTCGATCACCTCGTGCAATTCATCCGGGTCCTGGCCTGCCTGCACCTGTTGCTCGAAGGCGCCCATTTTGTCGGCCATGATTTTTTTTAGGTAGTTGATCTCATGGCCCAGGGTCTCTTTCCGGGTCTGGGCCTCGGTCATCAAGGTTTCAAAGGTGATGAAGGAGTTAAGTTCCATAGGTCCTTCCTTTAACGCCTTAAGCAATTAAATGCGGTTCATTATGGCGTCGGAAGTGAGGGAGCGCACAGGAACACCCGGGAACAGCAAAAGCTTCACCAGGGCCACCGTAGCCGTCTTAGACCCCATGCCCCACCCCCTGCACCCCCCGGCTCTTGCCCGGGTCCTCGAGGAGCCTCCCGGGCCTGGCCGAGCTCGGTTTCCAGGGTTGCCTGCCGGTATATCAGGCTGTCGTACTCCTCTCGGTCGGTTGAGAATTGGCCTTTTGTTATTTCCTCCTTCTTAATCGGTTAAACCCTGGAAATCATGTTGCCATAAGGAGCGTCTAAGTGTCAAGGATGGGATAAAAAAGGCGAAGCAGAGCTTCGCCGGACATGTGCGTTCCCCAGCCGGAGCTTCGGCGCCTCTCCAGAAAAGGTAAACGCCGAAAATTATCCTTGCGGCAGCGGACTCAACCTATAATTTTCCCGGGAATTCCCAGCTTGCCCCACTCATAAAAAAGAAAACGGGCATGCAGGGGAAATATCCGGACACAGCCGTGGGATGCGGGAAATCCAGGAACGATGCCTTCATGAATGAAATAATCACCGCCAATATTCAGGGCATGATCCATGGGCGCCATGTCATATTTTCTGGAGAAATGCACTTGATCCATACCATTAACCACGAATCTTCTTAAAGGCGTCGAATTCCTGGCTCCGGAAGAAATGGGAAAACAGTGCTTCAATTCTCCCCATTCATAAAGCCCGAGATATTGCTGGCGGCGATCTATGAGAATGTACTTTTCCTGATTGGCCGCCGCGGACAAAAATTCCGGCAGAATTTCCGGTTTGATGGAATAGTCCAGGGGCACGAACATCTTGTCCTTATCGGTGCTGATGTTGCCGGACCCATGCACCACCAACAGATAATGCGTTTTATTAATGAGAGCAATCCGGTCCTGGACCATCAGGGACTTTTGCTTTAAAGAGGGTAGGGAATTGACCAGGGTCTTGATGCTTTCGCCCTTCTCCAACATCACTTCTACGCAGGGCACGCCATAAACCGTTTCTATCTCTCCGGTGGTCATCCTGCCCTGGGCCGCCAATTCCCGATAAATGGGATTATTTTGCTCCAGGCCTTGAGCTTGAACTGCCGGGCTCCAAAGCAACAAGGAAATTACGGCGCCACTCAATAAAAGTATGGTTTTCATAAGCTTCCACCTACCTTGTATTAATGTTCCTAGGCTTAGCCCTGGCTCCCTCCACTTCCGGCTTAGCTCCGGCCACCGGGGCTGCGGCTCAAACCTGACGCCGCCCGCCGGCGCACCCCTGAGCCCTAATGCCAGAGAGGCTGTTTCCCATACTTATCGTTCAGGAATAAAAAAAAGTTAAGAACAGGCGGGCGCCGGTGCAACCCTT
>JAQTXE010000141.1 GCA_028688935.1 Syntrophales bacterium | reverse complement strand
AGAGCACTGTCAGTACCAGGATGGGGACCAGTAATTTGGATCTTAGGGTTTTAAAAGTTGTGGAAATCATATGTTTCTCCCGAGGCCGGTTAAGGGAGTGAGTTGGCGGCAGGTGAGTTGACCCGGGAGCACCACGGAGACAAAATATCTCGGGTCGTTCCCGGGTCAGCCGGTTAGCCGCAGCGAACCCTTCCCTTATCGCTGCCTGTTTTTATCGGTGGTGCGGGGAGTCTATTTGGCAAGATATTTTTTGCCAGGACCCCGGATATATTCCAGCATTTTCACCACTTGGGGATTAGGTTCTCCCTTGGTGATCAAAGTAATGGGCCGGCCCGCTTCGGGGATCTTGGGGGCGGCCACCGTGTCATCCACCAAAGTCACCGGGGCCAGACCCACCGCGCCCGCGGTCGCTTTGACTTTCTCCTTCACATCTACGGCATTGGTGGCTTCTTTGGTATTTTTGGTATAAGCTTCGCCATCCATCGCCAGCTTCTGAAAGACCCGGTGAGTTCCCGGGATTTTTGTGCCCCAGATGACCACGATGGCCTGGTCGGGGCCGCCTACTTCCTTCCAGTTGGTGATTTTGCCGGTGAAGATGCCCTTTAGCTGGTCTTTGGAAAGTTCTTTTACTGTTACTCCTTTGTTGGCGATGACGTGAATGACGTCCTTGCCGATCACCCGGTATTTATAGGCGTTCTTATCGGGGATTTTGTAGCCTTTCTTTTCCATCATACCCAGCCAGTCACCAAAGGTGAGACCCCCGGACGCAGCGTCCACCTTGCCCTTGTCCAGATCAACCAGAGCCTCATAAGGGCCGTTAGCGATGAGCACCAGTTTCAGGTCCGTCTCTTTCTCCATGGGTTCCTTGATTTTCTTGAAGACGTTCTCCGTGGGGGCCGCGCCGGCACCCACTTTCACTTCCTCGGCCATAACTCCGACTGACTGGAAAAGCCAAATAGAGAGTAGTGCCAGAACACTGCCCAGAACTTTTTTACCAGACATTTCCTACCTCCCACATAGACTTTGTGATATATCAACAAAATACTGTTTATACTGGAATTTTTGATCGGCAAAAGCGGCGGGAAAGATTAATATTTTTTCAGGGTCAACGGACGTTGACGCCTATCCCGGAAGCACAGGTAAGCAGTTTATATAACATGATAAAATCGCTATTATCTAGTTAAAGGCATGTTCTCCGCGTGGGAAGAATCCGAAAAATTTATTTACGGAGACTAGGTTGACCCGCTTAGGGGCATGATTATTTTATGAAAAATTGATACTTATGCAGAAAGAATAGAAATGGCTGACAACGGGAACAAGAGCTTCTCCCGTATTATTATTTACCTGCTCCTGATTCTTCTACCCCTGTTAATAGTCACCGCCTACCATCTTCCCCCGCCGGACCTGTTTGCCTATAATCTGGGCCGGGCCTTGGCGCTCGCGGCTTTTGTCATCCTGATCCTCCAGGTGGCCCTGGCGGCCCGCCTCAAGTGGATCGAAAAACCTTTCGGTTTGAACCTCACCTTTCCTTTTCACCGGCGCATGGGACTCCTGGCGGCGACTCTTTTATTGTGCCACCCGTTTCTCATGGCCCTGGGCGGAGGGGGCTGGCATCTGCTCCTGGGCGATAACACCTGGTATCTCTGGGTGGGCCGGATAGCCTGGCTGACGCTGTTGATCAATGTGAGCCTAAGCCTCTGGCGCCTCCCCTTGGGCCTCAAATTCGAGGACTGGCGCCGGGGACACAGCATTTCCGGACCCCTGATCATCGTCCTGGCTTTGGTCCATTCCTGGTTCGCCAGTGTGGATTTTACTCTAGGGTCTATGAAGATATTATGGGTGGCCTTCCTGGGTCTGGCCGGGGTCCTTTTTTGGCATCATAAGTTTTACACTCCGGCTCTCTTACGGCGCCATCCCTATCAGGTGGTGGACGTCATCCAGGAGACCCACGACGTCTGGACCCTCAAGTTTGCTCCGCCTCCGGGCCAAGCCCGGTTCGATTTCCTTCCCGGCCAATTCCATTTCGTTACTCTCCTCAGGGGCCGGGGCCTGCCGGAGGAGGAGCATCATTTCACCATTTCCTCCAGCCCCGCGGAAGCCGGGTTCCTCACCTCCACCATCAAGGCCTCCGGGGATTTCACCGCCACTATACCCGAGACCAAACCGGGGGATACCGCTCTCATCCAGGGGCCTTTCGGCCGTTTCTCCCATCTGCTTCATCCCGAAGCCCAGGACCTGGTCTGCATCGCCGGAGGTATCGGTATCACCCCCTTCATCAGCAATCTGCGCCACCTGCGGGACACCCGGACTGATAAGCGGGTGCTGCTCCTTTACGCCAACAAGAGAGAAGAAGATATCGTTTTCCGGGAAGAACTTGACCAAATGGCGGCGGGGAGCACACCGGAACTCCGGGTGATTCATGTCCTGAGCCGGCCCGGGGAGCCCTGGCAAGGGGAGAAGGGCAGGTTGGACCAGGCGAAAATTAACCGGCTTTGCGGCGACCGTCTGGAGGGGAGCCTGTTTTTTCTCTGCTGTCCCCCGGCTATGACCCAGAGTCTCTTGCAGATCTTAAAGGGCCTGGCGGTGCCTGAAGGGCGCATCTCCCTGGAATATTTCTCCTTATAAACGGAGGAAGATGATGGAATTTAAGAGGTTGAAGCAGTTGACCATCCTGGTGGTGGCGGTGGTCTTAATTGCAGCTTTCGGCAGCGCCACCTTGAGGACTTTTCTGGTTCCTTGAATTGTGCATATCTTCCCAGTTATCAGGCGACTAGCCGCTGACATTTAACCAAGAGTACCAAGGAGGAAGACAACGTGGGACTTAAAGAAGCTTATCAGGAAAAAATGGAGGCCAAACTCAAAGAATGGACCGCCAAGATGAACGAATTGAAGGCCAAAGCCGACCAGGCCACCGCGGACGCCAAGGTTAAAATGTACCAGGAGATTGATGATCTTAAAGCCAGGAAAGCAGCCGCCCAACAAAAGCTCAATGAAATCAAGGCGGCCGGCGCCGAGAATTGGGAAAGCCTCAAGTCCGGGACGGAAAAGGCCATGGAAGAGGTTAAATCCACCTGGGAGAAGATCAAAAAGAAGTTCTCCTAGACAAGTGGCTGAAAATTCTTCGCCACCTTAATTTTGAGGGATAACCGCCCCTTTGGAGCCTGGCTCTTCCCTAAGAAATTACTATTGGTTACCCCCCCACCTTTGAAATTTGGGCCTTGAATTTTGTACCCTTAAAAACAGGAGGGCAAACGTGAAAAAGTTTATCCCCACCATGGCTACAGGATTGCTGTTGCTGGCCCTGGCCTGCGGCAGCCAGGAGGAACCGGCCAAAACCAAGAAGGTCACCCCCCAGGAAGTCAAGGAAAAGACCAAAGAGGCGGTCCAGGCGGCAAAAACCTATGCCATTAAGCAAAAAGAGGCTTACCAAAAGAAGCTCGATGCTGCTACAGAAAGTATGCAGAAACAGATTGATGAGTTAAAGGCCAAAGCCGAAAAGGCCGCGCCGGAAGCCAAGGCCAAATTGCAGGAGCAGGTCAAGGAATTGCAAGGCAAACTTGATACCACCAAAAAAAAGTTAAAAGAATTGGCGGCGGCCACCGGCAAGGCCTGGGAAGATCTGAAAACCGGCTTGAATAAGTCCATGGAAGATTGGCAGAAGGCCTACGAAAAAGCCAAAAAGGAATATTAAAGGCACTGGCGCTTAACTAGCCGAGACTTTGAGGGAGTAAGTTTGACGGTTCTTGGTGGGTTGAAAAGAAGGGGCCCGCGTAAGCTGCGGGCCCTTTTTGATTTCCGGCGGGGGGGTCGACTAAGAAGGCGTTGGGGACCATCTCACCGGGGGTTAGGATAATGAATCAGCAGGCGTCGTTAAGACAAATATTTCCCTCCAGGTGCCAGGCGGCGTGCGGTCAGCGGGTCAGCCAGCCGCCGTTCCGCATGGTGAAAAAGGCGTAGGGCCTGATCCATTTCAATAAGAAGAAGGCGAAATAGGTATAAAGAACGCCATAGACGAAATCCATGTCCCGCTCGGCGCTGAAGTAATAGATGGTGAGGATGCAGGAGACGATGGCCATGGCCGTCACCAGTTTCACGAATACGATGGGGTACAGGCAGATAGTGACCAGGAGCAGGGGGATGAAGATACAAGAGAGGGGAAACTCCAACTCCCGGACGAAAAAGTCCAAAATGGGCAGGAGGCGGCCCTTCTCCCGGTAGCGTTTGAACATGAAGGTTAGCTGGACATAGTCTTCCCGGAAATTAGACCGGTCCCAACGCAGCAACATGCGGCACATGGGCTTGAATTTTTCCGGCACCGTGGTGTAAACCACCGCGGTGCGCTGATAGACGGTTTCAAAGCCTTGCTTTAACACGAAGTTGGTAAAGGCCCGGTCTTCGCCGATGGTGCATCTCCGGCCCAGAAAAGTCTGGTGCCGCCATTGCTCCAAAATGGGCCGGATGGCCGTCGCCCGGTAGGCGGTCAGGGCCCCGGGAGTGCAAAAGACAAAGCCATAAACTGATTGGGAGGCCCTGAGAAAGTCGAAGGAGAGGACGAAACGCACCCAGAGCATGCGGGTGATCAGGTTGGCTCCCCGGTTGTAGATTTTCACATTGCCGGCCACCGCGCCGACTTTCGGGTTTTGCATCATGGGGGCCACGATTTGCTTCAAGGTGCGGGGCTCGATGACGCTGTCCGAATCCACGGTGACAAAGATGTCCCCTTGCCCACGGTTAAGACCGGCGTAGAGGGCCTCTCTTTTGCCCCGGTTGGCCGGAAAGCGGATGGTCTGGATTAAATCCGGATACCGGGAGTGGGCCCGCTGGATGTAGTCCCAGGTGTCATCCTTGGAGCCGTCGTCGATACAGATGATCTCCAGACGTCCGGCGGGATAATCCGAGGCGGCCACGGAATAGAGGGATTTTTCCACCATGGCCCCTTCATTGTAAGCGGGGATGATGACCGTGACCTTGGGGAGCGGCCCCTCAGGCAGGGAAAAAGGCCGGTAGCGCCACCACAAAAAAGTGCGCACCCCGTGAAATATAATAAAAAACAAGCTGTAAGCCGCGCCAATAGCCATGAGTGGCTTTTGATAGGTCTTGAGGTTGAAAAGCGCGACATAGCCTTGCAAAGACCCAAGTTCCAGCGCCACCCAAACCGAGGCCAGAACCCCCAGGGGCACTAAAATTTTTATCACCAGGTCCAGGGTGTTGAACCTCGGGTAAGCCGGCAGGGATACGCCATAGGCGGCCGCGGACTTGGCAAAACTGGCTGATGCTTCCATGAGAAGATGCCTATCTGTCAGATTTTGGATTGAATTTCCTGGGGAAATTATGGACAGTGGGGCGGGGTTTGCCTATTGGCCGACCCCTAATTCTGCCGGAACCGGCGGAGGTTTTTTCCTTAACCGATGGAGGGTAAAAGGGGCTCCAAAGGAGGGTAGGGGGGGATCAGGCGTCCAGGGAGGTGAGTCCTTCCCGGAGGGCGTATTTGATGAGTTCCGCCAAACTTTGGCAACTTAACTTCTCCATGATCTGGCGGCGGTAGGCTTCCACGGTCTTCAGGCCCAGATGCAAGGTGGCGGCTATTTGCCGGGTGGTCTTGCCTTCCGCGAAGAGCTGCAACACTTCCCGTTCCCGGGGAGTCAGCACCGCAAACGCGGAAGTGTCGGGGGCCGGGGCCTTATAGTCTTCCACTACCACCCCGGCTACCTCCGGGCTCAGGTAGACCCGGTTGGCCATGACCACTTTGATGGCCTTGATGAGTTCCTGGGAAGCGGAGTGCTTCAACAGGTAGCCGGAGGCCCCGGCCTGGAGCATGCCTTTGACGAAGCGGCGGTCGGCGTGCATGGACAGGGCGATGACCTTGATCTGCGCGTTTTCTTCGAGAATCTGACGGGTGGCGTCGATGCCGTTCAAATCCGGCATGCTGACGTCCATGACCACCACGTCAGGGTTGACCTTCCGGGCCAGTTGCACGGCGGCGCGTCCGTCCTCGGCCTGGCCCACTACCTGCAAACCGGGCTCCCGCTCCAGCAAGGCCACCAGCCCTTCCCGCATAATCTGGTGATCGTCGGCCAAGAGGATTTTTGTGTTCATGGGGCTCAACCCGGCCCGGGAGTGTGCGCCAGGGGCACCGTTAAGATGACGTGGGTGCCGGAGCCTGGCTCGGTCTGCACTTCCAGGCGGCCGCCGCAGGGCCGCAGGCGCTCTTTAATGCTGAAGAGGCCGAAGCCGCCTTGCTCCCGGCGGCGGGACTCCGTAGCCGGAGCCCGAAAACCCGCGCCGTCGTCTCCCACCTCGACCTTCAAATCGCCACCCTCCCGGCGCATGGAGACCTCCACGTTTTGGGCCTGGGCGTGCTTCACCACGTTGACCAACAGTTCATTGACCGCCTGAAAGACGAGGACCCGCACGTCTTCCTCCAGGGGTTGGACCTGCCCGTCAGTGATAAACCGGGTGTGGATGCCATGCTCTTTCTGGATCTGCTCCGTCAGCCATTCCAAGGCGGCCTCCAGTCCCAGTTCATAAAGTATGGGGGAACTGATCTTGAAAGTCAATGAGTGGGTGTCCCGGATGGCCTGCTCCAGTAGCTCGCCGGTTTTTTCCAACTCCCCGGTGGGGAATTCCGGACCGCGGCCCGGGAGAGATTTTTGCAATTCCCCTAGCTTGATGTTGGCCAGGGCCAGAGTATGGCCGATTTGATCGTGGAGATAGACTGCCAGGCGGCGCCGCTCCCGCTCTTCGGCCAGGGACAAGGAAGAGGCCAGGGACCGCAGATTCTCCTGGTATGCGGCCACCTGGCTTTCCGCTCTTTTACGAACGCTAATCTCCTGGTTGAGACGATAGATGACCAGAAAGAGGAAGGTGAAACTGGCGAAGGCGCCGCCGGCAAGAAGCCACAGAATGATCCCGGTCTTCCGTCTCTCGTGGGTCCACTCCGGGTTCAGCAGCTTTTTTTCCTTATCTTCCAGCTTCTCCAGAGTCTTGCGAATCTGGTTTTGCAACCTGGCTTCCTCCCGGGCCAGGTCCATTCTTTTCTTCTCCTCCACTCCCGATTGCCGGGCCAAATCGATGGATTGCTGGAATAAGGCCCGCTGTTTTTCCATCCGGGGTTTTAACTCATCCAAAAGCTTCCGGGAAGCACTGCCATCAGCGGTCAGTTGATAGAGTTCGTTAAAAACGCTTTCTATTTCTTTAGTGGCTGCACGATACCTCTCCAATTGTTCCGCATCTCCGGTAATGATAAAACCCTGTGCCCCGGATTCCGCTTCGGAGAGATTGTTTTCCAGATTATAAATCAGGGATAAATTTTCCCGGATTTGGGCCACCCGGTCGAGGTCGAGCCTTAGTGTTTCTTGATAAGAGAACAGATAAATAGCGGTAAAAATCGCCAAGGCCAGGGTGACCCAAACCACGACCAGAATTTTACCCATGGTGGGCCACCAGAAGTCTGACTGGTTCTTTCTCTCTCCGGGGTTACCCTGGTGGTTTACGCTCATGTCTAAGGCGATGCACCTTTGAGGTATGTGTGGTTCTGCTAATTGATGGTACACACCTTAAGCCCGCCGGAGAAGATATTTTTCTGCAGGCATCCGCCATAAAAGCAGTTTTTTTCTTAGAGTAAGGAGGCCTGGAGATGATCCGGAATATAACGACTTCCGGGGGAACCGTTAGGTTGGTAAAAACGTTGGCTGATCAGCAGATATGAGAATACGTCCATCAGAAATTGGCGGCGATGCTAATCTTTTGAGCGTCCCGGTATGACCAGATTTATTTTGGTGCCTTTTCCCGGCTTGCTGGAGATGGATAAATCTCCTGCCAGCAGTCGGGCCCTTTCCTTTAAAGCCGCCAGGCCGATGCTCCCGCTCTTGGCCGTGGCTTTCCGGAAGGAATCCACATCAAAGCCCCGGCCGTTATCTTCCAGAAAGAAAGACACCATTTCCTTTTTTTTGCTGATGGCCACCCGGAAAGCACTAGCTCCAGAGTGTCTGGCGATATTGGTGAGGCACTCCTGGAAGATACGGTAGATGTGGATCTGGTTCCCGGTGGGAATCAGTTGGTCGAGTCCGGTCAAATCGCCGTCGAGCTGGAGACTGATCCGGCAATGCTTGCTGAATTCCTCGAGCAAGCAGCGGAGCGCCACCTCCAGACCCAGGTCGACCAAGAAATAAGGACACAGATCCTGGGAAATCCGGCGCACATTTCCCACCATCCCGTCCAAGCCATCCACCAACTCTTTAATTTCCTCAGCATTGATTTGGTTTGCCGCCAGAACCAGGCGGTGCATAGAGCGCAGGCGCATTTTCATGACCATCAGGGATTGCCCCAAATCATCATGAAGTTCCCGGGCGATCCTGGCCCGCTCTTTTTCCTGGACCGTCAGCAATTGGGAGGTCAGGTGTTGCAGGCTGGCTTCGCTTTGGCGCAGGGCCTCTTCCATCTCCTTACGGGGGGTCACGTCAAAGGTGACGCCGCTGATATGGTCAATCTTACCTGCGGCATCGCGAAATATCCGGCCCCAGCACTGGACCCAGCGAATCTCTCCATCTTTTCTGCGGATGCGGTGTTCCCGCACATAGGAGTCATTGCCTTTCAGAGCCTCCAAAAAGATGTTTTTGGCATAATCCAAATCTTCCGGCAGGATCACTGCACTCCATTTTAAGCGCCGGGAATCAAATTCCTCCTTACAGTAACCCGTGAGGTCTTCAATCTTGTTATCAAAAAAATCGACACTCCAATCCGCATATCCTTTAAAGACTACGGCCGGTATCTGGTTGACTAATAGCCGGTAATTCTCCTCATTCTGGCGCAAAACCTCTTCCATGTGCTTGCGCGCCGTAATGTCTATACCCAGGGTCATGACCAGCGGGGAGTTATCCAGGTCGCTGCAGGGGTAGTGGCTAAACTCATAAATCCGGTCCCCAAGGGGTCTCACCCATTCTTCCCTGATGGGGGCGCCGTTTTCCAGAACTTTAAGAGCAACGCATTGGGGACAGACCTCGTTGGCGCCAAAGATGTTGTAGCAATGCTTTCCCTCGGGGTCGCCGAAATCATCCCGGAAGCGGCGGTTGGCAAAACGGATGGTATAATCAGGGGCTTTAAGGTATACCAGGGCCGGCAGGGCATCCAGCAGGGCATAGAGGCGGTGATGTTCGGCGTCCAGCGCCGCAGCGGCTGAGCCTTTGATGCCTCGGAACAGATGGGTGACGGTGATCATCCCCCCCAGCATCAGGAGGGAAATGAGCAAGGCGAAGATACCGTCGAAAGGCAGAGAAGACTGAGCACCCGGCGCCGGCAGGAGCCAGAGACTGTAAACCCGGCGCACCGACATGACGCAGAGGGCCCCGGAGACCATCAGCCAGGAAATCTTCCAGCCGGTGATGCGGATTAGCCGCACGGCGAAAAACGCGGCCGCAAGCTGCAGCAGTACCGCCATCCCTTGCAGAACTGCTGAAAAGATCATCAGCATATTCATGGCCTGGCACAAGATAAAATCAAGGGATGGCCGATATGTTGGCAGATTTAAAAAGAAAATAAAAGGAAAAAATATCATTCCGGTAATAAAGTTGTAAACCTTCATAGATCAAGATTGGCTTGCTAAGGTTTAAAGATATTAGGGCTACTTATGGTTGGGTCAAAGTGTGCAAATTTTCAGCAGGGGCAAGAAGGAGGAGAAAGCGCCTTGGGTCTTATTTTAGTTAAGATGCTTGACATTGGAGCGGTTCCAAGTTATTTTAAACGCTGTTTAGCATGTCAGACTGAAAGCAGGGCCGCAAGTCCTGGACACAAATCGGAAGGGGATGCTAAAGTCCTGGCCGGTTTTTTTTTGCCTGACAGCTGTGCGCCCTGCTTTTTTGGCAGGATTATTTTCTGGCTGTACCGTAGGAGGATCATGTCAATGATCGAAACTGGTAGAGTAAAATGGTTTAATGATTCCAAGGGCTTTGGCTTTATCTCCCGGGAAAATGGTCCGGATGTGTTTGTGCATCACAGCGCCATCCAGGGCGAAGGCTTCCGTACCTTGGCTGAGAACCAGGAAGTGCAGTTTGAGGTGGTGCAGGGTCCCAAAGGCGCCCAGGCGCAAAACGTGGTAAAACTCTAAGCCGGTCTGAGACATGCAGAACTCCGGTGGTCTCGCGACC
>JAQTXE010000382.1 GCA_028688935.1 Syntrophales bacterium | reverse complement strand
ATAAGCGATAAGTTTTCATTTGGATCGTCCCGTGATGGTATGGAGTAAATCAAAGAAAGCCTTGGTCATGGTTCTAAACAGAATCTTCAGGTCCAGGCCCAAAGAAACATTATGGACATAGTCCAAATCCTGGCGGATCCATTCGTTGAATTCCAGCTTGGTATGCGCCTCCACCTGCCAGAGGCCGGTGACCCCCGGCCTTACCGCCAGGCGGGCGTCCCGCCACCTCGGGTTGTACCGCATCTCGTCAAAGGAAAGGGGCCGCGGGCCCACCAGGCTCATGTCCCCTTTCAAAACGCAAAAGAGCTGGGGAAGTTCATCCAGATTGGTATTCCGGAGAAACTGCCCCAACTTGGTGATGCGGGGATCGTTGATAATTTTGAACATGGGCCCGTCCACCTCGTTCAACTCCATCAATAATTCCCGCTTGATTTCTTCGGCGTTGCTCACCATGGACCGGAACTTATACATGGTAAATTCCTGGCCATTTAAGCCGGAACGCGTCTGTTTAAATAAGATAGGCCCGGGTGAATCCAGTTTGATGGCCACGGCGATGGCCAGCATGATGGGAGCGGCGATAATCAGGAAGACGATGGATAAAAATACGTCCAAGACCCTTTTGATTTTCAGGTAAAAGGGCCCGGCAGGAGTCTTCCAGACCAGATTCTTGGAGGTGGCCTGGGCCTCGCGATGGGTAGGCTCCCGGAGCTGCAAAACCTCGGTCGTCCCTGAGGCAGTCGGGGATTTGGTCAGCGCGGTCTCATACAACAGAGACCCTCTCTGGACCAAAGCTCCTTCCCCCACTATACAGCGATTGAGATAGGTGCCCTGCCCGATCTTGGCCCCATCCAGGATGACGCATTCATTGATGATGCTGTTGGCGCCGATCTCACAGCCCTGGCCGATGGCCGCGGGACCCAGGACCAACGCATCTTCGCCTATCCGGGTTTCCGGTCTCAGGGCATAGGGAGCAAAGAGCTTGGCGGAAGCATGAATCTGGGGCGGCTGCAAATCTTTCCGGCTGGATAGGGCCTGGCTGTTGGGCAGGCTGGGGAACTCCGCCCGGCCCACCATCACGTCCAGGTTGCCGTAAAAATAATCGTCCAGACTGGTAATGGCGCGCACATACCCCTGCATTTCCCAGACTGCGGTGGCCACCCCTTTTTCATGGAGGAGGGGAAAGAGCTGGTCTTTGAGGTCGAAATAATTGTTGCTGGGGATATATTCCAGAACCTCAGGCTCAAACAGATACAACCCCGCAGGCCGCATCATACTGCGCCGCTCCTGGGCCGGGTGGATGCGGTGAATGGCCCTGACTCCTTGCTGGGCATCCATTTCCACCCTTTCCTTGTCCCAGGCCGCCTCCAAAACCGGCAGGACCCCCACCGTCGCCTGGGCTTGCCGGTCGCGATGGAGATTCAGAAACGGCGTCAGGTCGGCTCCCAGGAGCAGGTCGCCGTTAGACAACCAGAAGGGTTCTCCCTCCAGGAGGCTCTCCACTTCCCGCAAGGTGCCGGCGCTGCCCATGGAGGTTGCTTGCACCAGATAGTCGATTTCTTGAATGTGCCAGGACAGGCGCTCGGCCACCAACTCACTGCTTTCCGGCTTGACGCAAAAAATGATCTTCTTGACACCCACCCCGGTGAAGGCCTTCTCCAGATAAAAATAGAGAGGCCGGTTGGCGATGGGCAGAAGGGCCTTAGGGGATGGAGAAATGGAAAAGCCATTGAAGTTGGCTGTCCCCCCTACCAAGATAATCGCGATTTCTGGATTCTTTTTCATAGTCTGCTATAGATCCATTCCGGAATGGGAAAAATTCTGCGGTTGAGCAAGATGTCAACCTTCTTGCATTTGCCGGCCGTTAACTTGGAAAGGGCCTGGGACAACACCGGAGCCCGGGTCACGCCGGCATAGACCACCTGTATGATTTGATCTACTTGCGAGCCATAGAGTACCGATTCAGGGTGCACGTTAACCGGGGGACCGTCCACGATCACCAGAGCATAATCTTCAGCTAACCGGTTAAGCAGGTCATGAAATTTGGGTGGCTCCAAATCCAATATATGATTGGGGTGCATTATCCCGGCCCCGATGACGTTGAGGCCTGAGGCGCCCCGTTGGATCACCGCCTGAGGTTCCACTCTCCCGGAAATCAGCTCCCCCAACCCATAAAGATCGGTTAGCCCCAAGGCCTGGCAGATCCAGGGATCGTGGAAATTTCCATCGATGATGAGGATGGGGCGGGTCTGCTTGGCGACCGCAGCCAGACCCAGGCCCAGGGCCACCGTGGTGGCGCCGTCCCCGGGGTCGGCGGCGCAGACCAGCACGCTGCTAATCGCCTCTTCCCCCGCAGCCAACATGAGATTGTCATAGACATTGGCGAAGATTTGCTGCGCTTCCGGGGAGTACAATTTACCGATATTGAAGGTTTCGGGATCACGCATTTTTTATTCCCCCCAGAGGGTGGGGCCTGCTTTTTCTTTCTGGAAAGATTTGCCTGCCATGTGGTTGTACCTGTTCTTCTACCTGCAATTTAGCCCCAACTTATCCTAATTCTTAAGACGCCACAATCGGTGA
>JAQTXE010000381.1 GCA_028688935.1 Syntrophales bacterium | reverse complement strand
AGACCCGGAGGATCGCGGGCAGGGGATGGCCCGGATCGAAATGGCTGTGAACCAGTGGCACTCCGGCCTGGCGCAGGCGCTCTGCCGCAGCTTGCAGGGAAGCCCGGGCGTTGGCTTCCGCCATCTCCTGGAAGCCCGGTGGATAGACCTCGCCCCCCGGCACGTCCAGGGCGCTCAGCACCGTGGCCTGGGATACTCCCCGGGGAGCCAGTCTCTCCAGGTAATCCGCCGCCCGGTCCGCAATCCCGGAGAAATCCGTGGGAAAGAGGACATGGCGGAGCAGTTGAGTGGCTTGCAGACGGCAGGTGCCTGCGTCCATCCCCTTTTTCAGGGCCACATTGAGCAGCAGGGTGGGATACTGGGCATGATGCACCACCGCGCAGGTGACGCAGCCTAAAACCTTTTCCCGCCACACGGATTTGCCGTGGGAGCCTAAAACGATGAGGTCCGCGCCGCAGCAGCGCGCCACCTCATTGAGGGACTGCGCCGGCAGGCCGGTGGGCATCTCGATGCCCACCGTAAACCCCTGGGCCTCCAGACTGGCTTTTTGGGCTTCCAATTTCGGCCGGGCCTGGGCCTTTATGGAACCTTCCAGCCCTCCCAGGAAGAGAACGGTAATCACGTGGGTCAGAATGATGTCGGAGACCCCCAGGGCCTTGAACTCCCCGGCGCAGGCGATTACTTCATCCCAGGCGGGAGAGAGATCGGTGGCCAGCACGATGGTTTTGAACATGATATTCCTCTGCTCCGTCTAAAAGATGGCCTCACGCAAAGACACCAAGACGCCAAGAAAGACGCAATCCTGGCCTATTCTGCTCTAGAGGGGGTATTCCTCTGGGCGCACTCAGGACAGACATACACCTCTTGCTCCCCGCGGCGCTCCGGCAGCAGGGTGGTGCGGCCCGCGTCCAGACCGCAACTTACGCAAGCCGGGAGGGTGAAATATTTCTCCCGGAACCGCAAGGCCACGTTGACCAGGCTGATGAGCACCGGGACCTCCACCAGGGGGCCGATGACCGCAGCGAAGGCCTGGCCGGAGTTAAGGCCGAAGACGGCCACCGCTACGGCAATAGCCAGTTCGAAGTTGTTGCTGGCCGCGGTAAAGGACAGGGTGGCGGAGATGCGGTAATCCGCCCCCGCCTTGGCCGACATGTAGAAGGTGATGAAAAACATCACCAGGAAGTAGATGACCAACGGGATGGCGATGCGCACCACATCCAGGGGGAGTTCCACGATATACTCGCCCTTCAGGGAGAACATGACGACGATGGTGAACAGCAGGGCAATGAGGGTGATGGGGCTGATCTTGGGCATGAATTTTTCTTCATACCACTTGATGCCTTTGCGCCTGACCAGGAAGAAGCGGGTGAACATGCCGCCGAAGAAGGGGATGCCCAGATAAATCATCACGCTTTCCGCCACCTGGAGGATGGTGACCTCGACCTTCAGGCCCGAGGCGATCCCCAGCCAGGCGGGGAGGATGGTGACAAAAATATAGGCGTAGACCGAGAAAAAGAGCATCTGGAAGATGGAGTTGAAGGCCACCAGCCCGGCGCAGTATTCGGTGTCGCCTTGGGCCAGGTCGTTCCAGACGATGACCATGGCGATGCAGCGGGCCAGGCCGATGATGATCAGGCCCACCATGTACTCCGGATAGCCGCTGAGAAAGGCGATGGCCAGCAGGAACATGAGGATGGGGCCGATGACCCAGTTCTGGATTAAGGACAGGGCCAAGACTTTGAAGTTTTTGAAGACCTGGGGCAGTTCCTCGTACCGCACCTTGGCCAGGGGCGGATACATCATCAAGATGAGGCCGATGGCGATGGGGATGTTGGTGGTGCCCACCTGGAAGACGGTCAACAACTTGGTGAAGCCGGGCAGGAAATAACCGAGGCCAACCCCGGCAGCCATGGTCAGAAAGATCCACAGGGTCAGGAAGCGTTCCACAAAACCGAGACGCCTGGCGACGGTGGCAGCCATAAAAATGCTCCTATCTCCTTGATAACCGGATAACCGTTTTATTAAGTATTTCTTTATATCCGGTTAAACAAATAAGTCAATATAGAAAAATGCTCCTGTGACACCACCCGGGATGCTTTCCTTCAGGAGCATTTACAAGCAACGGCAGTATTGTCCCTGGTCTCGGCCTTGTCTGACAGCCACTGCTCCAACCGCTCCTTGAGCGCCCGGGCCTCGGGGCTGGAATCCAGGATCTCCGCCAGCAACTTCAGCTGCTTGTCCTCCGCGCTGCCGGGGGCGACGCTCAGCCGGTAATTCATCCACACCCCCTCCCGGCGGTCGTTGACCCAACCCAGGTGATAGAGATAGCGCAAGTGCCGGGAGGCCTTGGATTGGGTGATACCCAGGACCCCCATGATATCACACACACAGAGCTCTTCCTTCGCCATCAGCAGCCAGAGGATCTTCAGGCGGGTTTCATCGGCCAGGGATTTGAAGAGACGGGCTTCAGTTTTCATATAAATTATATAACCGGATAAACGCATGCTGTCAATTTCACCTCACCATTTTTTGGGAAAAAATTTCCCCTGCCGCGCCGGGTTTAGTTAATTGACGGTTTTATATATTAAACCGGATACCCGGATAATCATTTAAGTTGGAGGTG
>JAQTXE010000140.1 GCA_028688935.1 Syntrophales bacterium | reverse complement strand
TTTTATCCTGCGGCACCTTGCCAGTTGATAAGAAATTCCACCAACCCAACCGCAAAAAAACCAAACAGCAAGGCGAGGCCCTCAGGTGAGAAGCATGAAAGCACATTCTGGAGTAAGGGTCAAATTTTCCTTAACTTTGCCTGGATACAGAAAAAAGGAAGGGTGGCGAAGAGGGGGGGTGACGGGAGTAAACCACTCCTTATTTATGAGAGCATATAGATACTTATCTTGCCTGAAGCTCCCGGGCGGCGGCAACTTCCGCCGCCCGGGCTACTCTCGTCATTGGGGGCCGAAAGGCAGGCCGTAGTAGGAGGTGCGGTTGATGAAGACGATGGAAATGAGCCCTTCGTGGCCCATGTCTTTCAAGTACTCGTAGGCTTCCTCTTCCGGCACCTGTAAGGCCTGGGCCAGGTCGGCCAGCACCAGGGATTTTCCCCGCTGTTTGAGGAGGTGCGCCACCCGGGCCCGGAAAAATTCCTCATTGAGAATTTCCGTCAAGGTCCGGTCATAGGCGGTGGGGTTGGGCATATGCATGGGATAGTTGGTTTCCCAGGGACGCCTGAGGCTCACCCCCAGGGCCCAACGCACCCGGTAGCCGTGGAGGGCGTCATAAAGGGCCTGGAGCTTGCTTTGCCGGTCCTCACTCCGCTCGATGGGACCAAGCCGGCCCATGGTCTGCAAAAAACTCTCCACCGTGGTCACGTACTGGTCCGGCCGGGTGATGTCGCTATGGGCCAGGGCGACGCGCTCCCGCTCAATACCGCAGAGGTCCAACAGCTTTTTCAAGACCCAGACCCGGCTCCAGGTGTGGTCGATACCGTAGCTGTGGTAGCATTCTTCGGGATTGCAGCCGATGAGGAGCAGGCCGTTGGCCCCCTCCAGGAAGGCCCGGCCCATGACGATGGGGTCGATTTGCCCCAGGCAGCGCACCGGCAGGAGATAAAATCCCCGGCTGTAAGACAGCCCCCGGAGTCCGGCCTGGTCCGCCGCGGCCGCGCCGCTCCATTGGCAGCCGAAGCCCATAACCTCATCCGGGGCCAGACTCCGGGCCAAAGCCGTCACCCGGGCTTCGTGCTGGGCCAGGGTGCAGTTTTGCAGGGTCAGGGCCAACTCCGGGCAGGACGCGGCGCAGGTCCCTTCCCCGGTGCAGAGCATGGGGTCCACCATGCGGGGGACATCTTTGCCCAAGCCCTCCACCGGGCCGCTCACCGGCTGAATGGCCAGGCAGTCGCAAATCTCCCGGCAGAGAGTGCACACCGAGCATTTTTCCTGGTCCATCAGGGAGATCACCCGGGGAGAAAAGAGTTTCCCCGCCTTGGCCCGGTTCACCAGGGCCGCGGTCTTGCCGGCCACCCGGCGCCCCTGGCTCAAAGCGCCCCGGAGGTCGCAGGGCAGGCAGGCGGACCCCACCATCAGCTTTTCATCCAAAACTACGTGGTCCGGGCGCACCATCTGGGGGGAGCGTTCCAGGAATTCTTCTTCCTTCACCTCCAACCCCAGGATTTTGGCGACCTTCAGCGTGTCCTCCCCCGGACGGCGCCGGGGGGAGAGGACCAGGAGGTCCCAGGCCAGGTCCTGTTCCACCCGGTCGGCGGCCCGGTTGAAGGAGAGATAATCGGTCCGCACCGTGGGGCGCACCCGGCCGTCGTAGGGGATCAGGGCGATGCCCAGTTGTCTGGCTTTGGCCCGGTCGACAGCGTCCGCCGGGACGTCGATGCTGCTGTCATACAAAATGGCCGCCTGGGTTTCGGGGGATTGCTCTTTGAGCTCCCAGGCCAGGTGCCAGGCGCCTTTCAGGGAGAGGTGGGCGCCGAAGGATTGTTTGGCCTCCAGATCGTCGATCCAGAAGATCACCCGGCCCTTAGGAGGGTGGCCTTGCCGCAGGAGTTCATCCAGCTCCAGGTGGCAGATGATGCGCTCCCCGTCATGGCCCAGTTCCGGGAGTTGGTGGATCATCTCCCAGTCCAGGGCGGCGATGATGGCCCCGGCCTGGAAGGCTTGAGTTTCTTCCCCCTCTCGGGCCGCGAAGGTCACCGTGTAGTCGCCGAAACGGCCGGAAACCTCCAGGAGGTCACCCACCTCCTCCTTCTGCACCAGGGGGCTGGCTTCCACTTCCTCCATGGTGCGCAACAAGCGGTCATAGGTCTGATACTCTCCCGGATAAACTAAAGGCGCGCGTTGCCATTCCCCTTCCAGGTCGTGATGGCGGGCCAGGATGGTGGCCACGCCCTGGTGCGCCAGTTCCTGGGCCGCGCCGTAGGCGGAAATGCCTCCTCCCAGGATTATGACCGGTTCTTTAAATTCTATGGGTAAAGGCGGCGCCGGCTCTAAGGCCGCCAACCAGGCCTGGGAGGCGCCGATGAGTTTGGCCCCCTTGGCGGCCAGGTCGCCGGGGGTCCCGGAGTGGACCCGGGCCACGTGGTCCCGGAGGTTGACCAACTCGATCTGCCCTTCCTCCAGGCCCAAGGCCTCCAGGGCCTGTTCGAATTTTTTCAGGAGAATCCGGTTTTCGCAACCGGCCACAATCAGGCGGTTGAGCCCCTTTTGGGCCACGGTTTGCCGAATCTGCGCCAAGCCGGGCCCGAGACAGGAAAAGGGCAGGGATTCCACGTGCTCCACCCCGGGGGTCCCGGCCAGCTTTTTGCCCAGCCCGGCCAAATCCACCCGGGGGGCGATCTGGTCGCCGCACTCACAGAGAAAGACTCCCACCCGGGATTCCGGTGCTCCTTCTTTCAGGACTTGCCTTGGCGTCATTTCTTCACCTCTTTTCAGTGGGCAAAACCGTGGCCGGTGCGGCGGGACAAATCGCCCCGGACGGTGTCCAGCCGGGCCTGCAAGGCCCCGGTGGGACAGACGGAAACGCAGCAGCCGCAACCGATGCAGGCGTTGTTGGGGACCCGGTAAGGAGTCTCCAGCTTTTTAGCCACCCCCCGGGAGCCGAAGGTCAGGGCCTGCACCCCCACCACTTCATGGCACACGGCCACGCAGCGGCCGCACTTGAGACACTCTTCTTCAGGGTCGAGGATGGCAAACCGGGTGGAGGTGACCCCATATTGGGCTGCCAGTTCCTTGATCTCCCGGGAGGCCGGGCATTCGGCCAGGAGCATTTCCAGCACCCAGCGCCGGACGTTCATCACCCGGGACGAATGGGTGAGGACCTCGAGTCCGGCCACCGGCTTGGTGAGGCAAGAAGCGGTAACCTCGACTTTATCGTTCAGCCGGGTCTCCACCACGCAGAGGCGGCAACTGCCCCAAGGGTGGATGGCGGGATGAAAGCAGAGGGTGGGAATGTGGAGGCGATGGGCCCGGGCGGTCTCCAGAATGGTCCAGTCCGGCTGGGCCTGGACCCTCCGGCCATCGATGGAAAAATGGACCAGGTTGTCCTTGGGCGGTTTTTTGGACTCCTTTTTGGCGTTCATGGGTTTCACCTTTCTAGGCCACCTGCACGGCCTGCACCGGACAGACGTCCTGGCAAACCCCGCAGCGGATACAGGCTTCCTGGCCGATGGTAAAAAGCTTCTTTTTCTTGCCGGTAATGCAGGCCTCCGGGCACTCTTGAGCGCAGAGCCCGCAGCCGTTGCAGGTCTCCGGGTCGATCTGGTAGGAGATGAGGTCCCGGCAGACCCCCGCGGGACACTTGTGGTCCACGATATGGGCCAGGTACTCATCCCGGAAGAAGCGGATGCTGGTGAGCACCGGATTGGGCGCGGCCCGGCCCAAGCCGCACAGGGAACCATCCACCAGGGCCTGGCCCAGGCTCTCCAGGGCGTCGATGTCCTCTGGAGACCCCTGGCCCCGGGCAAAGCGGTTGAGAAATTCCAACATCCCTTTCAGGCCCAAACGGCAGGGCAGGCATTTGCCGCAGGACTCTTCTTCCAGGAAGCGCAGGAAATACCGGGCCACGTCCACCACGCAGTCGTGGTCGTCCATGACGATCATGCCCCCGCCGCCCATGATGGACCCGGTCTGGGCCATGGAATCAAAGTCCACGGAGATTTCTTTCTTGGCGGCGATAAACTCCTCGGGGTGGTAATGATAGTCCGTAAATATTTCTTTGAGCTCGTAGGGGATTATTCCCCCTGAAGGCCCCCCCGTCTGGACCGCCTTGAAATGCGTCTGTCCCGGCACGCCGCCACCGATCCCCTCCACCAGGGCCCCCAGGCTGATGCCCATGGGCACTTCCACCAAGCCGGTGTTTTTGACTTTGCCCACCAGGGAGAAAATCTTGGTGCCGGTGCTGTGGGGCACCCCCAGGCCGGTGTACCAGTCGGCGCCCTTTTCCATGATGTGGGGCACGTTGGCCCAGGTCTCCACGTTATTGATGACCGTGGGCCGGCCCCACAATCCTTCCTGGGCCGGGTAGGGCGGCCGGGTGCGGGGTTCACCCGCCCGGCCCTCCAGGGAGGCGATAATGGCGGTCTCCTCGCCGCAGACATAGGCCCCGGCCCCCCGGTTAATCTGGAGGTCGAAGTCAAAGCCCGAGCCCAGGATGTTTTTCCCCAACAATCCCCGGTTCCGGGCCTGGCGCAGGGCGATGGAGAAGTGATGGATGGCCAGGGGATATTCATGCCGCACAAAGAGGTAACCCTGGTTGGCCCCCAGGGCGTAGGCCCCGATGATCATGCCTTCGATGACCTTGTGCGGATCGCCTTCCATGATGGACCGGTCCATGAAGGCGCCCGGGTCTCCTTCCTCGCCGTTGGCAATCACATAGACCGGCCCCGGGTTCTCCCGGGCATTATCCGCGGCCCGGCGCCACTTATAGCCGGTGGGAAAACCCCCGCCGCCCCGGCCCCTGAGTCCGGAAACCTCCACGGTTTTAAGCACCTCCTCCGGGGACATTTCCGTGAGGACTTTGGCCAGGGACTGGTAACCCCCGGCCATGAGGGCGTCGTTGATATCCAGGGGATCGATAATCCCCACATTTTTGAGGATGATCTTTTGTTGGGCCCGGTAAAAAGGGATTTCCGCCGCCGATCTGTACCTGGCGCCGTTATCACTGTATAACAGCCTCTCCACCGTCCGGCCCTGCTCCAAGCTGGTTGCCACAATTTCGGCCACATCCTCGGGCTTCACCCGGACATAAAAGAGATTAGCAGGGCTTAAGCTCACCAGGGTCCCCTGACTGCAAAAGCCGTGGCATCCCGTCCCCTTGATCAGGGGCTGGACTCTGGCCTTAATCTTTTTGTTCCTGACGGCGGACTTAAAGGCCCGAGCCACTTTTTCCGCACCCAGGGCCAGGCAACCCGGCCCCAAACAGACCCTGACCACCGGCATTTCCGGGTCTTGAGCCTCAAGCAGCGTTTGGCGCAAGGTCTGGAGTCCGGCCGTGTTCTTGATCTTTTTCATAGTTTCCTCCCGGCCGCCTGGACCATTACCGTCGTTTAAACTCTTTCTTCAAGGAACTTATGGAAGCCCGGCCCAGATAATCTTCATCCACCATGACCACCGGGGCTTCGGCGCAGGCCCCCACACATTTGACGGTATCCAAAGAGAAACGCTGATCCGCGGTGGTTTGCCCCCGTTCGATGCCCAGGTCCCGCTCACAGGCCTCCGCCAGGCGTTCGCCACCCTTGAGATGGCAGGTGGTGCCCAGGCAGACCTTGATGGAGTGTTCGCCCCGGGGCTCCAAGCTGAAGGACTTGTAAAAGGTGGCCACCGACCAGGCCTGGGTGACGGGCACCCCCACGTGATCGCAGATCCGGGCCAGGTGCTCCGGGGAGATATAATTAAATGCCGCCTGCACGTCCTGGAGCACGCCGATGAGGTGTTGGGGTCGCCGGGGATAGTTCTCCAAAATACTGTCCAAATCCTGGGGGCGCGTCTTCATAAGGATCTCCCGCATTTTGGATTTTTCACCATAGATCAAAAGCAAGCTTAATGCCATAAGCCTAACTTGCTTTATTCACTATAGAAAATATGATTAGGCTTGTTTCTTATTGGGGAAGATGAAACGAAATGTGAACGGATAATTATAAGAAATTTATAGAAAATTCATAACCTGAAACATTTTTGAAACGTTTGCAACATGGTGCAGAAAAGAGGAATTAAAGCAGGCCGTAGGCCTTCATTTTGCGCCACAAGGAGCTGCGGCTGATGCCCAGCAGGCGGGCCGCGGCCTCCCGGTTGCCCTGGGCCTTTTGCAGGGCCTTCTGGATGGTGAGTTGCTCGCTCAAAGATTGGGAGCGATAGGCCGCGGCCCCGGACAGGCTGGACCGGGGCAGGGGGGATTCCAGTTCCGGCAGGTATTCCTTGGTGATCACCGCGCCTTGGACAAAGACAAAGGCGTGCTCCAGGACCCTTTCCAATTCCCGGATATTGCCCGGCCAGGAGTAGTGCTGGAAGAGGGTGATGACCTTGGGATCGACTCCCCGCACGTTTTTGCCGTATTTGCGGTTAAGCAGCCCCAGGCAATGGTTCACCAGCAGGGGGATGTCTTCCCGGCGCTCCCTTAAAGGGGGCAGATTAAAGGAGACGGTGCGCAGGCGGTAGAGCAGATCCAGGCGGAAACGGCCCCGGCGCACCTCCTCCGCCAGGTTGCGGCTGGTGGCGGCGATGACCCTGGCCTCCAGGGGGATGGGCCGGGTGCCGCCCACTCGCTCGAAGGCCCTGGTTTCCAGGACCCGGAGGAGCTTGGCCTGGAGTTCCGGTTTCAACTCCCCGATTTCGTCCAGGAAGAGGGTCCCTCCCTGGGCCATTTCGAAGCGGCCCACTTTGTCCCGGATGGCCCCGGTAAAGGCCCCCTTGACGTGGCCGAAGAGTTCCGACTCCATCAAGGTTTCCACCAGGGCCGAACAACTGAAGGCCACGAACGGACCCTGGGCCCGGGGGCTGTGGAGATGGAGGGCCCGGGCCAGGAGGTCCTTGCCGGTGCCGGACTCCCCTTCCAGGACCACCGCCGCCTCCGCAGCCGCCACCTGGGGGAGCATGTTAAGGAGCCGTTTCATGGCGGGGCTCCGGCCGATGATCTCCACTTCTCCGGGGGAGGCCACGGCCTGGCGCTTTACCAGGGCCACCCCCAAAGATTGAAAGGTCTCCACCCCGCCAACAATCACCTCGCGCTGGTTCCGGATGGGCGCGGTGCTCACCAGGAGGTCGAGGCGCTCTCCGGCTTTATTGGTGATGCGCACGGTCTGGTCCGTGCGGCCGGTGCCGTCTTCCACCGTGGCCCTTAAAAAACAGCCCCGTTGGCAGCGGTCCGCCTGGAAGACTTCCCAACACAGCCGGCCCACAGCCTCCTCTTTGGGAAAGCCGGTGATTTCCTCGGCTCTCTTATTGAAGGCCCGGATGCGCCAGCGCTGGTCCACGACGAAGACCCCCCGGTCCAGGTTCTCCAAGACCGCCTCGGGCTCTACGCCCATGCCGATATTGGCCCAGGCCGACCAGGCCATGGTCAGGGCATCGTCATGGAACGCCAGGATGGCGCCGCTAATTTCCCGCGCGGAGCTGTAAAGGGGGGAGAGGGAGCATTTCAGAAAGATGCTGGCGTCAGCGCCCCGGCGAATCTGCACCAAGAGGTGGGAACGGCTGGCGCCCGTTTGCAGGGTTTCTTGCAGGGCCGCTGCTACTTGGGCCAGGTGTGGTTCCAAGAAAATTTCGGCCAAGGGCAGAACTTGGCCAAGCTCCAGTCGTCTCCTGAGGAGCCTTTCAGCCTGGAGGGTGGCGGACAGGAGCGACAGTTGAGGAGAGAGAACGAGAACTCCGTCACCCGCCGGCAGATCGTCAAAATCCGGGCGCCACTCGGCCACCTTGATCCTCCATCCGCCTTACCTTAGCGAGGCGCTGCCGGGACCAGTATTGCTTCCCAAGTTTGCCGGGGGGAATTCCGCTCATGTTATTTTATCACAACCCCGCCATATTTCAAGCAATTCCTCATAAACGCCAGCCATCCCTTTACCCGATGATTTTAACTAAAAATTAACACCCCATCAAAAATACTTAAATAATTAACCTCTATCATAAAGCAAATCATCGTTGATCTGCTCAATTCTCCCAGGAAATTACTGGAACTAGATATGGGCAAAGAAGGGGCGGGAAATTTTTATGCTTATCATCAACCTCAAAGGCTCATTGAGGAAAAACGCCAAATGTTCGGCAATACTTTGCCCCAGCCAACATGGAATTCATAATTAATTTACTGTCTTCTTCCGGATATTACGGGATATTTATAATTTTAATGTCCGGAGTGTTCGGTCCCCCCATTCCTGACGAAATTCTCCTGATAATTCTCGGCTACTGGTCTTTTGAGGGGACCTTGGGCTTTTTTGCTTCTCTGGGGTTGGTGATCGCCGGCAGCCTGGGGGTCACCATGTTAAACTACCTGGTGGGCCGTTTCTGCCTTTATTCCGGCAGGTGGTTCAAGCTGCCCAATTCGCCGCGCCTGGCGGCCAAAATGGAGAAAGCGCAGGGGCTGGTCAAACGATGCGGTCCCGGCATCGTCTTGGGCTGTTATTTCCTGCCGGGATTAAGGCATTGGGTCCCGGTGGTGGCCGGGCTGCTCAAGGCGCCTCCAGGGCTTTTCGCTGGTGCCGCCGGCCTGGGCGCCATTCTCTGGGGTACGGTCTATCTAGCCCTGGGATATTTTCTGGCTAAACACGGCGTAACTTTGCCGACATCGGCAGACGCCCCCCTTTTCCTGGTCATCCCTGGGGTGGCGCTTCTCTTCCTGGCGGTTTGGCTGGCCTGGAAGAAATTAGAGGGAGAAAAATCCGCGGCAGTCTCCCCAAGAATCTAACCCCGGGATGAGGCCGGTTCTTTAACCTCATGCCTGGTTAGCCAGCCATCTTTTCCCTGTCCGGAGGTTTAAGCTGTGCCTTTATATGACTACCGGTGCGCCGATTGTGGCGCCTGGGACCAGAGAATCGGAGGGCTTGACGATGACACGGCTCTTTGCTCCCAGTGCGACGGCATCATGATCCGGGTGACCCTGGACATCTTTCAGGGCTATTTCGCCTGGGAAACCGATCAAGCCAAGCAGGCTCAAGGTAGGTAAACTGATCTGGTTGCCGTGTTTATGGAAAGTCCCTTCTATTTTGAACTGACGCCCAGGGAGGGAGGCAGGGGGGGCAGTGATCAGGGAGGAGTGAAGCCAGCCAGGAAGGGCTTCCCGGAGCAAAAGACCTAATGGCCGGCCGTGGCTTCCTGCTGATACATCTTCCAGGCGGCGTTAAAGGCATGGTCAAAGGCACGGCCTTGCATGCCCTGCCGGGCCGCCTGGCCCATTTCCTTTAGGCGCCGGGGGTCAGCCAGCAGTTGCTTGATGGCTTCAAGGAAGCTGGTCTCGTCGTTCCCCGGGACGATGAAGCCCGTTTCTCCAGGCCGCACGTTTTCCTGGGGTCCCCCGGCATCGGTGACGATGACCGGCAGTCCCGAGGCCTGGGCTTCCAGCACCACGTTGCCGAAGGTGTCGGTGGTGCTGGGAAAAAGGAAGAGGTCGCAGGAGGCATAGATAGCGGCCAAGTCTTCCCCCTCCAGGTAGCCCGTGAACAGGCAGGGGGTGCCGGCCATCTCCCGGCGCATTTCCTCCAGGTAGGGGCCGTCCCCCACCACCACCAGATGGCTCTGGGGGTGGGTGGCCAGCAAAGCTTTAAAGACCCGGCCCAACAACTGCAAATTCTTTTCCTTGGACACCCGGCCCACATACAGGAGTTTCCAGCCCTCCGGGAGTTGGTAGCGGCTCTCCAGGTAGCCGTTGCGTTTGGCGGGATTAAATAGATCCAGGTCCACCCCCCGGGGGTAAACCCGGATCTTGGCGGGGTCGATGCCTTTTTCCTCCAGTTCGGCCCCGGTGCTCCGGGAAGGCACGAACACCGCGTCCATTTGCTGGTAAAACCAGGTGATATATTTCCACATCATCCCTGCCACCGACGGGTCCTCCGTCAGGTATTGGGCGTACTGGGGCAGGGCCGTATGGTAGGTGCCCCACAAGGGCAGCTCCAGGATACGGGCCACGGCCAGGGCCGCCAGGCCCAAAGGCCCGGGGGTGGCCGCCAGGATATGGGTGAAGTTGTTGACGTAGCAAAAATTCAGGATTTCTAAAAAGGGAGGGTGGAACAACCTCTGCTCCGGATATTCCGGCAGATTGAAGACGCCCACGGGGGTGAAATTTTGCACCCCGCTTTGCTGGGGCCGGGTCAACTGATCGCAGGTGATGATGGTGTAATTCTTTTCCGCCTGGAAGGCCGCGGCGATCTGCCGTTGGAGGGTCAGGCCCACCCCGTTGATCTCGTAAAAGGTGTCGGTGAAATGGGCCAGGTTGATTTCTTTCGCTTGCCCCTTCCCGGGGTTCAGAAACCGGGCCACGATTTGGGCCGCCAGACCCCGGTCTTCCGCAAAGGAAGAAAACGCAGCGATATACGGAGACAGACCCAGATAAACTATGCCGGTGGGCGTGACGGAATTAAGGCACTCGATGAAATTCGCGCCGGAAATGGCTTTTT
>JAQTXE010000139.1 GCA_028688935.1 Syntrophales bacterium | reverse complement strand
TTTGACCAGGTATTCGACTAATATACGATCTAATTTCGGGCATTTATCTCGTGTAACCGATGACAACCCATATGGATGGGATAATCTTTGATAAAGCTTCTCGCCTACCGCAATCTGGGGAACGACCTTCACCCCTTCGAGATAATCCCATAAGCGCCGCGCTCCGATTTGCCGATCATCTTTGTCTTTCTGGGTCAAAGTCCAAGCGGCCCGGTCTACCGGCAGATTGGAGCCTCCCACGTCATACCACCGGTATTGCTTGGTACCAGTGCCCGCATAAGCCGGCGCGGGAGCGAGCTTATCCAGGATGCGGAATAGACTGCTGGTGTTCGGGCCCTCAAGGTCAGGATGCCCATCACCATTAGCCCATTCAGCAGGTATCCCAAAGGGAGGGTCGATGGCACTGGTGCCAGCCGGCCCCATATAGGCGGTGGCGCTGGCGCTGACATCTTTACTGCTGCCAGTCCCCAAGGCGCTGCCGAGAAAAGTTTGCACCTGGGAATTGGCCTCAGCGGTGCGGCGCACCGTCACCCGCACGGAGTCCACTTCCATGGGGTTGGCAGAACAACCGGTTCTGTCAAAGGACTTGTCGGTCAGATTCCACTTGCCCACCATCACGTCGCCCGCGGTGATGGTGATGGGATCGGCTAATCCAAGAGAGTTATTCTGATTAGCGCAATTAATGGCCGCAGTAACGGCTTCGTCACAGTAGACTTCCGCCACGCCGTCGCCATTCTTGTCCTGGATCAGCTTCTTGGCCGCGGCCAGGGCCGCGCCGTCCGCGGCGTTTTGTAAATCGTTTTTTACCACGTAAAGCTGGCCCAGATCGATGCCCAGGGCCAAAAAACCGACAAATGCCATCAAGCCCAAGGCGACAATGGGGGTAATCGATCCCCTCTCGCTGGAGGGACCCAGAAGATGCCTAATCCTTATCATCTACACGTCCTCCTCAATTTTTGGTATTTACTTCCATTTCAGGGCCTCTCCGAAGAAGAGGATACGAGGTTAATTACCCCAAGCTACGGCCTTGAACGATTATCGCTTTAAACCTATTGCACCATTTTGGGAATTCCGGCCAAGGTGCCAAAGTTGGGACCCCCTGGTTCCACGCCGGGAGCTATGTAGTTGGGAACAACATATCCCTGCACATATTTATCTTCGCCATGGGCATTAACGTCGGTGATCCTTAAGGTGGCGAAACCTTCTATCGGCTGCCAGCCGGAGTGGGAGGAGTCGGCAGGGATGACAGGAACCAGGACATCATAAGTCTTTCCTTGATTCGCTAGCAGAGTAAATTGCTTAGCCACTTCTTTGAGCGCTGAGTCCGCCACACCTTCTTTCACATTGATCTGATCCCCCACTTGGAGGGCGGGTGATGGCAAGGTGCCATCGATATAATCACGAGTATTGCTGGTTGAGGAAGAACTGTCTTTATAGGAATGCCAGCAGCCTTCATCACCGGGGGTGGGATTTAAGTGAATCTGGAACGGAGTGTTATCTGGAGGCACCTTATCCGCGTCCACGGCCAGGGGAAAAGCCCTGGCCCCTTCAGGGGCGTGTCCGGCATAGCCTGTGAGCGCCACCGACGAAGCGGTCAGGTCCTGGCTCCTAATTCCTCCGGACATCATGCCACTGAAATCAAAAAGTACAGGACTGTTAGCCGTACTATCTTTGCGCGTAATCACTTTTATGGCGTTAACCTGATTGGGATTACTGCAGCCGACGGCATCAAAAGATCTGGCCGTAGCGTCCCATTTGCCAAAGATTACGTCGCTATCCACTAATGCTAAAGTTGCGCCGTCCGTATGGTTGTCTTGCACCACTTTCCTGGAAAAACTCAGAGCCCGGCCGCAATCGGGGTTTATTTCCACCGGTCCCGTGGTCCCTGGGGGGATTGCCAACAAACCCTTAGCCGCGGCTAGGGCTCCGGCATCCGCAGCCCTTTGCAATTCATTTTTGGCCACATATAAATGTCCCAGGTCAATGGACACAGCTATAAAGCCGGTAGCTGCTACCAGGCCGATGGCGGTCATCGCGGCTACCGCCCCCTCGGTCCTCCGCATCAATTTGAAAATCTTGTGGATCAACATGACCCTTCCCTCCAGTTAGACGTTAAACTTTGACAATTTAATCTATCGACAAGATTCTTAGAGTCTTTCTTTGGACTCCTTTACCGTGCTTGCCCTTACCGGGTTCTGGTGGTTGATAAAGGGATTCGATATCCTTTTCTCTTGATTAGTGTGATTATCTTCCAGCCTTAGACCAATAATGCATGGCTTAACTTCAAAGTGAAGGAGGCTTGGCCGGATCCCATTCTGCCGCCATCGTGGTCTTAGCCTTTAAGTAAAGGATATTGTCTACTGTTCCTCCGTCGAAAAGCGTCATCAAATTAGGCAGCAGCATCATCTTTCTCGGGATGTTGAGGAGTTCCACCGAAATCGTGGGCATGGTCGGATCAGTCGTCGTGTCCCAGTAGCAAAGGCAATTAGTGGCAGTCAAAGTGATAGGATTACCGGACGCGTCTTTGACATTAAGTTTCCGCAAATAATCCTGAACCAAGGTCCGGATTTTGCTCACCGTCGTCGCTTCTCCCGGCTTAATTTCCGCTTTACCGTCGACTCCGGCCCGGGCCGCGGCCCGGGCGCCTTCTCTACAGGCGTTGGTTATGACATCTTTTTGCCAAAGCAGCATTCCCAGATCGATAACGCCGGCCAAGATCAGCAGTAAGAGGGGCAGGGCTATGGCCATTTCCACCACGACCGTGCCCTTTTCCCTCCCTGGCTTTAGCTGTGGCTTTCTTAGCGCCATCATCGATCCTACCTGCCTGATTAAGAGAAAATCGAGGTGATCTAGTGTCGTTAGAGCGGCGATGGAGTCGGCAGGATCCGGGCAGGCGAAAGAAAAGGGGCCGACCAAAGTCGAGCCCCTAGGAAGACAGATTGCCTCTGCTGCATTTCGGCAATCCCGCTGCCATGGCCCGGGGGCTTTAGGTCGGAGACTTTGCGTCCTACCCTTTCGGAGTAGTTTGCCTTTATCGATGCTCAGAACGATATTCTATTTTATGGTTTTATCGGTATCCTTTCCGGAATCTTTAATCTTGGTTGTTTTGCCGTTTCTTGCCACTATGGACCCGGCAGTCCGGAAGGAGGTGACCCCAGGATAAATTGCCGTATCAGCAGGATCAAGAATATTCCTGAAAAAGCCGGGGGGGATATTCTTTGGTCAATCTGTCCGTCAGGAGGTGGTGCAGGTCCCAGGCTTCATCTTTGGTGGCAGTGGCCACTATTACGGCCGGCCGGGACCAGCTCCGGGGTAAATAGAAAAAATTGGCCTCAAAAATAGCGGTCTCAAAGGAGTTTTCACCTTTGCAAATGGTGGAAACCACAAAACGCCGGCGAGTGGGCTGATTCCTTACTTTATTAAATAAGCCTTTCATCAGCAGGGATATCCGCAACCGAAAATTTATTGGCTCCGTTTCTTGGATTTCTTTTTACGGTGCTTGCTTTTCTTTTTCTCGGGCACCCCGGCGGCAGAACCCAGGGCCACTTTGGCTTGCCGCCGCAGTCTGGGTTTTCTGTGGGCAGTCACCGCCGCCTTCCCGTAATGTTTTTTAGCAAACCTGAGTTTTTCCTCCAGAGGGGGCAGCTTGGCGATGGGAGTGCCTTCCAACTCAAAGGCCTTGGCGATCAGCGGCCGCAAATCTCTCCATTTCTGCTTGCTGCCCATTAAGGAGATGATGACGGTCCGGTCATCCTTACGAAACATACCCACGTAGGTATGCATGGAGGCCCGGGTATAACCGGTTTTTCCGGCCACCGCCAGGGGCGTGGTCCAGAGGAAACGGTTGTGGTTGCGCAGCTCCCGTTCACCCTGGATATGGTAATACTTAGTCTCCATGATCTTGGCCAGCTCGGGATATTGCATGGCCTTGCGGAACATAATAGCCAGATCCTGAGCCGTAGAAAACTGGTTTGCCGCCGGCAAGCCGTTGGCCGTAGCCAGGGTGGTGCGATAAGCTCCTTGCTGGCGCACCCACTTGGTAAGATCGCGGGCAAAGGCTTCTTCGCTGCCGCTCACGCGTTCCGCCAGGGCCCGGGCTGCATCATTGGCGGAACTGAGCAATAAGGCATATAACAATTCCCTGACAGTATAGACCTCGCCGGGCTTGATCGCGATCTTGGAGGCGGGAGCCGCAGCCGCCCTGGGGCTCACCTGGACTTTATCGTCCATTTTCAGGTGCTCCAGGACAAACATGGCGGTCATCACCTTGAGAGTGCTGGCGGGTGGGATAAAGAGTTGCGGGTTGTAGGACAACAAAATGACGCCGGTATCGGCGTCCATGATGACAAATGAGCGGGCCGAGAGGTCCACGTCCTCTCCCGCCCTGGCCGCCAGAGCCGGCGTCAGGAGCAGGAGGGCCAACGCCCCCGCCCATAGCTGGTGCTTAAGCCTCAATCTCATGCGGTACCCTGTTCCGTGATTTAAGCCCGAGCCTCCCCCAGGAGCCCCGCACATGACATTTATTTTATGCTCTATCGACGGGTTTGGCAATGCAGAAATAGGCCAAACCCGCGTAATTGCTGATTAGCAAGAGTTGGTGCGGATAATATTAGGAATTTCCCGCAAATCTCGAACCCGGCGCACATCTGCCTGTCTCAGGCAATTCTCTCGGTCGATGAGAATCACCGGCATGCCTATGGCCCGAGGGCCGGCCACATCCGCCTCCGGGTCATTACCCACGTATAAGGCCTGGGACGGTTCGATTCTCATGGCCCGGAGGGCATGGGCGTAGATCTGGGGATCGGGTTTGCGGATAAAATAGCGGGAGGAAAGAACAATGGGATCAAAATATTTATCTAACCCCAGCATGCGGATTTCCGGTTCACTAAAGATCCATTGGGCATCGGAAACGATTCCCAGTTGGTAGTCATGCTGTAACTCATCCAAGACCGGTTGGGCGTCTTCAAAAAGCCGGAAACGGCGCCGGGTGAGGGAGCGGAAGAGGCGGGCCAGCCACACCACCATGGACCGCTCCGGTTGTTTGCGCCATCCTTCCACCAGAATTTCCTCGAAGACCTGATAGACGTCGATCTCCCCGAAAGGGCCTTCCTGATAGGCCAGCATTTTCTCTTCGGTCTTCTCCTGATATTTGGTGGCCAACACCTCCGGTTTGTAGTAAATCTCAAAGTAACTCAGGAACTTGCTGAGGACATTATAGGTAAACATATTGGACTCATCCGTCCAAATGTCCACCAGAGTGCCGTAAAGGTCAAACAGTACCGCCTGCATCTCTAATCGCTCCTCTAAAACCGTATCGGTGCTCCGGAGAAATTATCACAGCTCTTTCCCGGCTTTAGTCCTTGTATTATCTACCATTTTTATCGGGAGATGATATGATAAAGTAAAATTTATTTTGGAGATTTAGTGGTTTATCCTTTATTTTTTCTGCTTCTGGCCGCGTTGGTTTATCAAATCCTGGCCCTGTGCTGCCTCTGGCGTTTCTTCAGCCAGCCCCAACCTCCCCGCCCCTCATCTTCTCTTCCCGGCATCAGCGTTTTTAAGCCGCTAAAAAAACTGGACAAAACCACCAGGCAATGCCTGGCGAGCTTTCTCACCCAGGACTACCATCCCTATCAGGTGATCTTCGGGGTGCCTGATGCCGGGAGCCCTTTGCTGCCTCTGCTCCGGGAATTACAGCGCGACTTCCCCCGGCCCCGGGTGGAAATCGTCATCTGCCCGGAAAAATTGGGCTTAAACCCCAAGGTGAGCACCCTGCGCCAGTTGGAACCCCACGCGGTCCACCACCTGCTGGTGATCGCCGACGCCGACGTGAAAGTGGGGACGGATTTCCTATCCCGGATGGCCGCAACCCTAAAGGAACCGGGGGTGGGGCTGGTCTCCTGCCCCTACCGGGCCGGGGCGTCCCAGACCCTGGGCGCCGGCCTGGAAGCCCTGACCATCGCCGCGGATTTTATCCCTTCAGTGGCCACCGCCTTTTATGTGGAAGGCATCCGTTTCGCCTTGGGAGCCACCATGGGCCTGTCCCGCCAGGCCCTCACGGCCATGGGGGGCTTTGAGGAACTGGCCGATTTTCTGGCGGATGATTACCAATTGGGGTGGCGTGTGGCCCAGGCGGGCTACCGGGTGCTGCTTCTCCCTTACGTGGTGGAAACTTTGAATCCGCAGATGGGGTTCAAGGACTACCTTGAGCATCAACTCCGGTGGGCCAGGACTTACCGGGTCTGCCGCCCGGGGGGCTACCTGGCCTACGGCATCACCCATGCCCTGGTTTACAGCACCATGCTTTTTGGGGTCTCCGGGGGGGCTTCCTGGGCCTTGGGCCTGTTGGGAGCCACTCTGGCGGTGCGTTGGGTGCTGGCCTGCTTTTCTGAAATCCGGGCGCTTAAGGGGAGCCTGCCCTGGTTCTTCTTTTTGCTGCTGCCCCTAAAAGACTTCCTGTCCTTTGCCATCTGGCTGCTTAGCTTCCTGGGCAGCCGGGTCACCTGGGGCCAAGTCACTTACCGGGTCACCAGGGAGGGGAAGTTGGCGCCGGAATAGGACAGTTTTCAGTTTTCGGTTTTCAGCTAAAAAAACAATTTTATCATATTCAATAAGTTGTACAGCTTGCATCATAATTATCCTGACTACCCATAGGCCTTGGCAGCAAAGGAATCTAGATGGATATTAAAATCTTGGAGCAGTTGTTGGAAGAAGTGCGTACCGGGCGCCTGCCGGTGGCGGAGGCCCTGGCGCGACTGCGAGTCCTGCCTTTCGAGAACCTGGGGTTTGCCCGGGTGGACCACCACCGCCAGTTGCGCCAGGGGTTCCCGGAAGTGGTCTTTGCCGCGGGTAAAAGCCTATCCCAAATCCGGGGCATTTTAATGGCCCTGCAGCCGCAAACCGACAATATTTTAGTGACCCGGCTGGCCCCGGAAAAAGCCGCGGCCCTGCTCCCCGAGTTCCCGGAAGGCCGCTACCACCCGGATTCCCAAGTGCTGACTCTCAGCCGCGGGGAGATAGCCGACCGGGGCCGGGGGGTGATCGTGGTCGTGTCCGCGGGCACCTCCGACATTCCGGTGGCCGAAGAGGCGCTCTTAACCGCAGAAATTATGGGCCACCGGGTGGAGGCCCTCTACGACGTGGGGGTGGCGGGTTTGCACCGGCTGCTGGCCCACCAGGAACTCTTGAGTCAAGCCACCTGTTTCATCGTGGTGGCCGGCATGGACGGGGCCCTGCCCAGCGTGGTGGGGGGGCTGGTGGACCGCCCGGTGATCGCCGTGCCCACCAGCGTAGGCTACGGGGCCTCCTTCGGGGGTCTGGCCGCACTGCTCACCATGCTCAACTCCTGCGCCACCGGGGTGGCGGTGGTCAACATCGACAACGGCTTCGGCGCGGGTTATCTGGCGGCGTTGATCAACCGGAAGGATTAAATTACTTATGAACCTCGTAGCCTTCAACAGCAGTCCCCGGGATAACCAGACCAGCAAGACCGAGCTCATCCTGCAAAAATTTCTGGAAGGGGCCCGGCAGGCGGGCGCGGTTACCGAAACTCTTTATCTCCGGGAGTACCGCATCAAGTATTGTCTGGGGTGCTTCGGTTGCTGGCTGCAGAATAAAGGACGATGCGTGCAGGAAGACGACATGACCGGAGAGTTATTCGGGCATTTTCTGGAGGCTGATTTGGCCGTGCTGGCCACCCCGTTGTATCACTTCAACATGAACGCCCGCATGAAATCCTTTATTGAGCGCACCCTGCCGATGATGGAGCCTGCCTTCACCGACCAGGGAGAAGGCGTCCACCACCCCTTCCGGATGGCCAAGGTCCCCCGGATCGCGGTCCTGAGCGTCTGCGCCTTTCCCACGGACTATAACTTCCAGGCCCTGTCCCTGAATATGCGCATGCTCTTCGGCCACAACCTGGTGGCCGAGATTTACCGGCATTCTTCCGAATTTCTGCATATCCCTCCCTTGCAGCCCCAGGTGGAAGAGGTGCTGGCCGCGGTGGTCCAGGCGGGGTCTGAAGTGGTTCGCTATCACCAGGTGAGCCCGGAGACCATGAACGCTCTGACCCGGGATCTGGCCCCCCGGGAGACCCTGATCCAGATGGCTAACCAGTTTTGGCGGGAGGAGATAGAGAAGGAGGAGGGCCACTCGCCCCCCGCGGTGGATGATGATTTGGTGGACAAGTATGTTTAAGACATTTTTTGGCTTCTGGTCTGACTAGGTAAAAGAGGATTTCCTTACAAAGAGAAGCGTGTTACAGATACCCAGTTGAAGTAAATTGTTTTTCTTTTAAATAAACTGGATATTAAACCACGGGTTTTTCTTTCTTGGCTGCCAGCAAACTGCGGTAATGCTCCTGGTCCCGCCGGGTTTGGAAGAGTTCGGCTTCCAGCCGGCCCCGTTCCCCTGGGGAGGCATCTTGCAGGGATTTCTCCAGTTCCTCCACCTTACGTGTCAGGCGGTAGAGTTCCTGGGCCAGGAAGCGAATGGTAGTCACCGGACCCCCCCCCTCAGGGCATGACCATTTCCGCGGCCAGAGGCCGTTCCGGGCTCACCACCAGAGGCAGGATAAAATAAAAATTGTTCCCCCCGGAGGTAGGCTCATAACCTACTTCACCCCCATGGGTCTCGATGACATTGCGGACAAAATATAGACCCCGGCCGGTGCCCACCTCGCCGTCAATATTGCTGCCCCGGTAACCTTCTTCAAAGATATGCCCCCGATCCGCCGGGGCAATATGGGGGCCAGTGGTGAACATATTGAACTTGATGCCGTCTTTGCCGGGACCGAAATAATCCTTGCGCACATCCCGGCCATAGGCCACGTATTTGCGCCCCTCCTGGTTGCGGCGGGCATACTTCACCGCATTGGAAAAGAGATTGGCGTAAACCTGGGCCATCAGGCCTTTATCCACCGACAGGGGCAGGTCCTCGTCCGGCATGACCCCCATGCTGTCATCGATGTCAATGCGGCGCTCTTTGAGTTTTGGCAGGAAGAGCTTGAGCTGGGGCTGGATGATCTCGCTCTGGACCCTACAGGTGCGCCGCCTGAGGACCAGGTGCCCCTTCTGGAAATGGGAAGGCCGGAACAGGGACTCCAGGAAAAGGCTGACGCCTTTGTAGTGCTGCTCCAGGGTCTGGTAATCCGATTCCATCTCCTGGACCAGGGCCCGGAATTTATCTTGGGCCGCCGGTAGCTCGGGACAGGCCTCGTTTTGGAACTCACAGAGGCAATGCAATTCCTTCAAGATATTGATCTTCTGGCGCAGATGCCGGAGGTAGAGGCTGAGGCTGATATTGGGGATGATGACGTTGTGTTCGATATCGGCCACCAGGCTGTTGATGAAACGGATACGCTGAATGTTCTGCCAGCCGATGATCTTGATATGCAGATTGTAGCCCACCCGATTGGCAAATTTCTCGAAGAAAAACCGGTCCTTTTCCGAAAGCCGGCTTCCGGGAAAGAGTTCCAGCATGCCGATCACCTGGTCCTTGGCATAAAAGGGCAGGCGGTCCACCAGGAGCTGATTGCCCCGGATGGGAACCACCCAGGCCTGTTCCGCGGCATAGGATTGGTTGGAAAGCAGGATGGCAGGTGGAGCTTTAGGTTTTTCCTGGCGTACTCCCTCGAGGCTGTCGCACACCAACTCCAGGACGTTCTCCTGGCATACTAGATAGAGGCGGGATTCCAAGTCGAAGAATTCTTTGATAACACTGACGCAGATGCGGTAAAAGTTCTCCAGGGTTTCATATTCCTGGGCCAGGTCGAAGAAGGTCTTGAGAAAATCGTCTTTTAAAGGGCCGAAGTCATAATCCAGGAAGGTCTGCCGCTTTTCCTTTACCCGCTGGGCGACGATTTCCAGGTCCGGCGGCGCTTTCATCTTGATCCCCTGGCTTCCAGAATAGTAAAAGGTAAATAATACAGTTCTTTCCGGCACCCTTCAAGGGCAGATAATCCTTGCCTGCTAGCCGGCGGCGGAGCGCCGGTATTCTTTAATCCCTACCTCATAAAGATCCCGCCCCTGGCAATCGTTGATGACGATGGTGGGGAGGTCCTCCACCTCCAGGCGATGGACGGCTTCCGGTCCCAACTCCGGGAAGGCCACCACTTCGGCCTTTTTGATGCACTGGGAGATGAGCGCGCCCGCTCCCCCCGTGGCCCCTAAATATACGGCTTTATACTGCTGGATGGCGGCAATGACTTCCGGAGCACGCTTGCCTTTGCCGATCATGGCCTTCAGGCCCAGTTCCAGCATGGTGAAAGTATAGGAATCCATGCGATAAGCGGTGGTGGGGCCCGCCGCGCCGATGACCCGGCCGGGCGACGCGGGGCTGGGACCCACGTAGTAGAGGATCTGGCCCTTAAAGTCCACCGGCAGTTCCTGGCCTGCGGCCAACATATCCACCAGGCGCTTATGGGCCGCGTCCCGGGCGGTATAGATAACCCCAGTGATCAACACTTTATCGCCGATCTCCAATCCTTCCACGTCTTTATCGGTCAAAGGAGGCGTCAATTTCACAG
>JAQTXE010000138.1 GCA_028688935.1 Syntrophales bacterium | reverse complement strand
TGGAATTTAATAAGCTGGTGAACCAGTTTCCCAAGAGCACCTTGGCTCCCGCGGCTTTGAAGCAACAGGCCCTGGCCTATAAGGCCCAAAATCGGGCCGACCTCTATAAAAGCACCCTGAAAAAACTGGTAAAGGTCTACCCCCGGAGCCCGGAGGCCCGGGAAGCTAAGACGTTGCTAAAGGAAGGCGGCAGATAGTTTTATGCTCAAATGGCTGCGTAAGTACTCCCGTTCCTGGTTCATCGCCCTGATCATCGGGGCTATTTCCATTGTCTTCATTCTTTGGGGCGTTGGCGGTCTTGAATCCCCCGCCTTGCAGGAGGTGGCCTCCGTCAACGGCCAGCCCATCATTATGACCACCTTCATCAAGCAGTACGATAACCTGGTGAAACAATACCAGGAAAAGGCCAAAGGAGAGTTGACCGAAGAAGCCTTCAAGGCCATGCATCTCAAGGAACAGGCCTTAAACCGGCTTATCGAAGAGACCCTTCTCCTGCAAGCGGGAGAGCAACTGGGAATCAGGGTAACCGACGCAGAATTGCAGGAAGAGATCCGCAATTATCCTTATTTTCAAGAGGGGGGGCATTTTAATGAACGGCGCTACCACCAGCTACTGGCCCGGGCCCACCTCAACCCCGCGGATTTCGAAGCCCAGGAGCGGCAACGCTTATTGATGCAAAAGATCATCCAGGCCATCACTTCTTTTGCCAAGACCTCGGATGGGGAACTCCGGGAATTTTTCCAGACAGCCCGGGAGACGGTGGACGTGGGTTATCTGGTAATATCCCCGGAGCGTTTTCTGGCCTCGCAGCACCCCACCGCGGCGGAGATCGAGAAATATTACCAGGAACATAAGGAACAATTCCGCACCCCGGAACGGGCCAAAGTGAAATATCTGCTCTTCCGGGTCCAGGATTTTCAAGAAAAGGCCAAGCCTACCCCCGGGGAAGTGGCGGATTACATTAAAGACCACCAGGAAGAATTCACTCGCCCCCAGGTAATCCAGGTGCGGCAGTTGCTGCTGCGGGTGCCTCCCAAGGCTACCGCGGCGGTGCGGCGCCGCCTGGAGAATCAGGCCCGGGCGTTACTGCAGCAGGCCAGAATGGGGGAAAATTTCGGCGTCCTGGCCCAAAAATATTCCCAGGATGAGGCCAGCCGGGCCAAAGGAGGCGAAATGGGTCCGGTGAAGCGGGGGCAACAACTCCCTGAGTGGGAAAAGGTGGCTTTTTCCTTGAAAAAGGGCGAGGTGGGCCTGGCCCGGACCCCCAAGGGGTTTTATCTCCTCAAGCTGGAGGCGGTTAAAGAGTTCGACCGCCTGCCGGAATCCGAGGCCCGCACCCTGGCCACCAAGCGGCTGGTAGCCGAAAAAAGCCGGGAGCTGGCCAAGGAAGCGGTAAATCGAGCCCGGGGAGAATTGAGCAAAACCCCCATGGCCCAGGTGGCCAAAAAGTTTGGCGTCGCGGTCAAGGAGACACCCTTTCTCACGGGGGTGACGCCGGTGCCGGAGTTGGGCTCCCAGCCCCTTTTCAACCGGGCGGCCCTGAGCCTCAAACCCAAGGAATTAAGTAAAGTGGTGGACCTCACCCAGGGATTTGCTGTTTTACAGGGCGTGGAGCATCAGGACCCCCAGATTCCCCCTTTGGAGAAGTGCAAAGACCAGGTCCTCCAGGCCGTGAGCCGGAAACTGGCCCGGAGGGAGGCGGCCAAAGAGGCCGACAAGCTTTTAGCCCGGTTGCGTCAAGGGGAGCCTTTGACCAAGGTGGCGGCCCAGGCCGGCTTGTCCCTCAATGATAGCGGCCCTTTCACCCGCTTAGAGGGTTTCCTGAAGCAGCCCCAAGCCGAACCTCTGACCAGCGCGGCTTTCCAGCTTTCCGGTAAAAACCCGTATCCCCCGCATCCTTTAGTCTTCCAGAATAAATATTATCTGCTGGCTTTTAAGGCCCGGAAGGCCCCCAATCCGGAAGAGTTTCAGAAAGAGCGGGATAAACTGAAAGCCGAGTTCCTGGAACATAAACGCCAGGTCATCTTCAGCGCCTGGCTGACCGACGCGCGCCAGCATGCCAAGATTAAGATATACAAGATACCGTAATCAGACCTGATCAAACCGGAGCCTTCTTAAACGGCCCCCAGAGGCTGAGAGGTGTAGGACGGCATTGAACGGCCAAACCCTGGAAAGCGAAGAACCCTCAGAGGAGCAAGAATATGTGGAATTTCCTGGTTGAAACCATGTCCATCGCCTATGTCCAGTTGGTGATTTTGTGTTTCTTTATCTGGTATTTTCTGCACCACCGCCGCGACCCCCGCATGCCGGTTTCCCGGATCGGTTTCCTCCACCTCCTGATCTTGTTTCTGATTTTTCTTTATTTTCTCCTGAGTTGGGCCAGCGGTATTCGCCCGGCCCTGGCCCAAGCCGCGGTCGTGGGTATGTTTATCATTAATCTGATTTTGCTCTATGCCGTCATCCTCTCCAAAATGGAGGGGCCTTACCGTGATGCCCTGGCTGTGTATTGCCAAGACCCCAAGAACCGGCAGAATCTGGATGACATCTGGAGCACCGGGAAGCGGTTTTATTATATGCGCCATTTTCGCTCTTCCATCCTCAGCGGGGAGTCCCCCACCCGGTTTCTCCACGAAGTTGCGGCCAGCCGCATCCGGGACGACGTGCAGGCCAGTTTGCGGCAACATGGTTTCAGCCGGCAGTTCATTTCCCTGAAAGGGATGATCGCTTTTCTGCAGGACCGTCTGGCGGCGGAAGAAATGTTGCCCCCGGAATTTAAAGAGGTGGTGCAGAAGGAACTGAAAGACTTTGAAAAGCACCCCTGGGTGGAGGACCAGATCAACGAATATCTGCGCCTGGCCCTGGAAAGCCCGGAGAGTATCCACAACCCGGAATGGGCTTTGCTGTTGGATAAGGCCAAGGCCCCAAATAAAGAAACCTAGAAGGCTTTAAGGATATTCCCGCAGTTTGCGGCCATCCTCCCGCCTTTCTCACCGCTCCGGCCCCAGGCACCCGGGGACCGGAGCGCCTGGAGCTACTTCTGTGTCATCTGGAGGCATGATGGAACCGGTGCCGGTTAAAGAAATCACCGCCCGGGTGGCGGTCCTGCAAGAGGAGTTGGCCCGCAAGGATGTGCCCCTGGCCTTGATCCGCCAGGCCGCGGACCTCTATTATTATACCGGCACCCTGGCGGACGGCTGGCTGGCGGTCAGTCCTGCCGCGACGCCGCTGCTCCTGGTGCGCCGCCCCCAAGCCCGGCTGCTGGAGGCGCCGCCCCCCTGGCCCCTGGCCTTTTACGGAGACCTAAAAGAGATTGCCGATTTGCTGGGCACTTTCGGATTTTCCACCCAGGGGCCCCTGGGCCTGGAGTTGGACGTCATGCCTGTGGGTTTCGCCCGCCGTTTGCAGAAGATCTTTCCCCAGATGACCCAGCAGGATATCTCTCCTTTGGTCCGGCAGCAGCGGATGCGCAAAAGCTCCTATGAAATCGGGCAGATGCGCCGGGCCGCGGCTATCTTGGACCAGGCCCTGGAGGAGGCGCCCCGGCTTCTTAAACCCGGAACCACGGAAATGGAAGTAGCCGCGGCCCTGGAATACCGTCTGCGGCTGTTGGGGCACCAGGGCTTGGTGCGTATCCACACCTGGAACCTGGAGCTCTTTTACGGCCATGTCCTCTCCGGCGTTTCCGGAGCCGAAGCGGCTTATACCGATACTCCCAGCGGCGGCACGGGCTTTACCGCCGCCTTTCCCCAGGGCGCGGGCAAGAAAAAGCTGGCCATGGGGGAGCCCATCAGCATCGATTTTTTCAGTTGCGTCAACGGCTATGTGGTGGATCAGACTCGCATGTACGCTTTGGAATCCATGCCCGAGAAGGCCTGGGAAGCCTTCCGGCTGGTCGAGGACCTCTACCGCCTCTTCGAGGACCTGGCCCGCCCTGGGGTGATGGCGGGGGACGTCTACCAGCGTCTCTGGCAGGAGGTCAAAGACCGGGGTTGGGAGGAACACTTCATGGGCCGGGGCGCGGACCGGGTGAGCTTTCTCGGCCACGGCCTGGGCCTGGAGGCGGATGAATACCCTTTGCTCACCGCCCGGTTTCCCTTTCCCTTGGAAACGGACATGGTCCTGGCCTTTGAGCCCAAGATTTTTCTCAAAGACATCGGCATGATCGGCCTGGAAGACACTGGGCGCATCACCCCGGAGGGGGTGGAATGGCTCACCACCACCCCCCGGGAAGTGATGGTGCTTAAAGGACAGGATTAAAGTTGCCGTTGTGAAAAAGTCTGGAGATGGCAGCTCCAACCTGAACAATTCCATGGATCTCAGGGCAACCTCCCAGTTCCGGGTGCGCCTCCTGGCCATCTCCCTGTCGGTGGCGGTGAGTTCAGGGTTAATGGCCCTGAAGTTCTATGCCTACTGGCTCACCGGCTCCACCGCCATACTTTCCGATGCTCTGGAATCCATCATCAACGTGGTGGCCTCCTCCTTTGCCCTGGGGTCCATCATCTTTGCCGCCAAAAGTCCGGACCCCAGCCACCCCTACGGCCACGGCAAGATCGAATTCTTTTCCGCGGGTTTCGAGGGCGCGCTCATCATCCTGGCGGCCCTGGGCATCTTTTATCAGGCCTGGCCCCAACTCCTTCATCCCCGCGGCCTGCCCCATCTGAGCGGCGGGGTTTTGATCTTGTTGGGGGTCAACGTGGTCAACCTCGGGCTGGGCGCGGGGCTGGTCCTGGTGGGCAAACGCACCCAATCCTTGGTGCTCGTCGCTGACGGCAAACACATCCTCACCGATGTCTATACCACCGGGGGGGTCTTGCTGGGGTTGGGGCTGGTGCTCCTTACCGGATGGTATTGGCTGGATGGGGCCGTGGCCTTCCTGGTGGGGGTAAACATCATTATTACCGGGGCCAAACTGGTGCGCCAGGCCGTTGCCGGACTGATGGACGCCTCCGCCCCCCAACTCTTGCAAGAGATTGCCGCCATCCTCCAAAAGCACCGGAAAAGCATCTGGATCGACGTGCACCAGCTCCGGGCCCGCCGCTCCGGGGACCGCGTCCACGTGGATTTTCACCTGATTCTGCCCCGGGACCTATCCCTGGAAGAAGGCCACCGGGAGGTCAAGGACCTGGAGAAAATTTTCCAGAGCCATTTCGGCCCGGCCGCGGATATCCTCATCCACCTGGATCCCTGCGAAGACCCCATCTGCCCCATCTGCGGCTACAATCCCTGCCGCCACCGCCAGGCCGACACCCGGCAACAGAGCCTCTGGCCCCCCGAAGTCCTCACCGCCAAGCCGGAGGGGTAGGGGCGGGGTCCCCCCGCCAGGAGTAGGGGCGGGGTCCCCCCGCCCGTGGAGCCCTGATTGTAGAACGGCGGGCGGGGAAACCCCACCCCTACCTTTCCAACTGCCAGGCCACCCAGGTGTAACTTTTTTCCGGGGGGAGTTCGATACACCATTCGTCCCGGGTAAGGCGGCGTTTTAGGGACCAGCCGGCCCTGGTGTATAGTTCCTTCAGTTCTTCCTCCTGAGTATCCTTGAAGCCGGAAAGGATCAAGGTGGCATCATTAGCCTCCAGGCGGGTGAATTCCTCCACCTTGGTGAGTTGCACCGCCAGCGGCAGATTGGCCACCACCACCTGAAAGGCGGGGTGGAGGCACTCGCTGGAGCCCCGGACCAGGAGGAAGGTGCCGTCCAGACGGTTGCGCCGGGCATTCTCCCGGGACTGGAGTATAGCCGCCCCGTAAAGATCCACCCCCACGCACAGTTTCGCCCCCCAGGCAGCCGCGGCCAGGGCCAGGATGCCCGAGCCGCAGCCCACGTCTAAAAGACGCTTCCCGGCCAGGGGCGTCTCCCCCAGGAGTTCCAGGCAGAGACGGGTGGTGGGATGACCCGGAGGGAAGGCATTTCCGGTCCGCAGGGTGAGGACCTTCTCTCCGGGCCGGGCCCGGTAAGGGCGCCAGGAAGATTTGAACACCAGACCTGGTAAACGCAGCAGCAAACGGTTTTCCTCCAACCATTACCATATCCGGAGGCGTGGGCCTCTTGCCTGGGAGACGGCGGTGCTTAAATTATAAGAAATTCCAGAAAATGCCCGGTGTTTTGGGAGAGAGCCGGGGTTGATGGCCCCGGCCTGCTCTCCGGCCAGCCGTCTTTCCCGGGGGCTTCCGGGCCCCGGCATTGTTCACAAGTGATCCAGATTTCCGGGTCTTTTAGAATTGACCACTCCGGTGTTTTTGTTTAAGTATTAGGGAACTTGGACAAAAAAATACCAATTATTCCGGGCTCTAGAAAGAAAAAAGGTCTATTGCTCTCCAACTTATGGATAAGATTCTCCTGACCCGGGCCGGGTACCAGAAAATCGTCAGGGAACTGGAGACCCTCAGCCGGGTGGAGCGCCCCCTGGTGGTCCGGGAACTCCTGGAGGCGGCCCGGGAAGGGCGCCTGGAAAAGAACCAGGAATTCCAGTGGGCCCTGGCCCAGCGCCAGCGCCTGGAAAAGAGGATCAGGCAACTCCAGCAGATTCTGGCCAATTCCCAGGTGCTGGTGGGCAGCAACCTGCCCCCCGACCAGGTGCGGTTCAATTCCCGGGTGCGTATCGTCAATCTGAGTTATGGCCAGGAGCAGGAATTCATCCTGGTGAGCGCGGTGGAGGCCGACGTCGGCCAGGGACAATTGTCCATTACTTCCCCCTTGGGCCGGGCCTTGTTGGGCCGAAGCCCGGGGGAAATCATCCAGGTCCAGACCCCCGGGGGGCTGCGGTCTTACCGCATCCTGGACATCCAGATGGAAGAGACATGAGCCACAGCCAAACCGCACAGGCCCATCAGCATCGTTTTCAGAGCAGCACCTGGCGTCTGTCCCTGGCTTTCTGGACGCAATGCCTCTTTTTCGTGGTGGAACTGGTGGGGGGGATTCTCACCAACAGTCTGGCCCTGCTGGCGGACGCGGGCCATATGTTCAGCGACGTGGGGGCCTTGGGTTTAAGTTATCTGGCCCTGCGCTGGACCGCCAAACCCCCCACTTCTCAAAAGACTTACGGCTACCATCGTTTGGAAATTCTGGTGGCCCTGCTTAACGGCCTGACGCTTTGGGCCATGGCCGCCTATATCTTTTACGAAGCCTACGGCCGCATCTTTCAGCCGCCCCAGATCAACACCGTCCCCATGATCATCATCGCCAGCCTGGGGCTAGCGATTAATCTCTTCGGGGTCTATATTCTTCATCCTGCCAAGGAACACAACCTCAATCTCCGTTCCGCGTTTTTACATCTACTGGCGGATTCCCTGGGGTCTTTGGCCGCCATTGCCGCGGGGGTGGCCATCCTCTTCAAAGGCTGGTATTGGTTCGACCCCTTGGCCGGTGGGGTGATCGCGGTGATGATCGTCCTGGGGAGCTGGCAGTTGCTCCGGGAGGCCACGGACATCCTCATGGAGGCCACCCCCAAACACATCGACTTGGAGGAAGTCTCCGGGGTTTTGGAAGCTCATCCCCTGGTGGACAAGGTGCATGATCTGCACATCTGGACTATCGGTTCCGGGATCTACGCCCTGAGCGTGCATGTGAACATCAGCAATAATGAGGATCGGGACTGCCTCACCTGGGAATTGGAAGAGCTTTTACGCCATCGCTTCGGACTGGAGCACAACACTATTCAGATCGAGGGGCCCGGGTTTCATGATCCCCGGGCTTGCCCCTTAATTCGCCTGGAGGGGCATAGTCATTAGAGTCACTGCTGACCATCTTGTTATCAGACCTAAACCTGAGGAGGACTTATGTCAACCAACCGCTGGGAATTGAAACCGGAGAGCCTGCGCGCCGTCTGTGATCCCGACAGCCTGGGGTTTGAAACTACCCTGGATTTGGCCCCCTCCAAAGACAAGGTGGTGGGCCAGGAGAGGGCCAGGCACGCCCTGGAATTCGGTTTGGGGATCAAGGACCCGGAATATAATATTTTTGTGGCCGGTCCTCCCCGGGCCGGGAAAACGGAAATGATCAAGGCCTATGTGGCGGAGCTGGCCGCATCCGAACCGGCCCCGCCGGATTATATCTACGTCCATAATTTCAAGGACCCGGAACAGCCCAAGGCCCTGAGCCTCCCAGCCGGCCAGGGCCGAACTCTCAAGGCCGATATGGAGGACCTGATCTCCACTTTAAAGGTGCAGATCCCGGAGGTCTTTGAAAGCGAAGACTATACCCAGCGCCGGGAAGCCCTGGTGCACCGTTTTGCCAAGGAACGTAACGAAACTCTCCAGGAGTTGGACGCCAAGGCCGGTGAGGAGGGTTTTATCCTGAATATTTCCCAGACCGGCCTGATGATCTTCCCGGGTAAAGAAGGCAAACCCATGAGCGAGGAAGATCTCAAGGCCATGAACGACGAGGAGCGGGAAGAACTGCGCCAGAAGTCCAGCGCTCTCCATGAGCAGATGAACGAAGTCATCCGCAAGATCCGGAAGATGGAAAAAGAATTCCAGGAAATGGAGAAGAAGCTGGACCAGGAAGTGGCCATGTACGTGGTGGGCCACCTCATCCAGGAACTGCTGGAAAAATACAAGGACCTGGACCAGGTGAGCGAATACCTCCAGGAGGTGCAGGACGATATCCTGAAAAATATCGAAGACCTGAAGCGCCGGCCCGGGGCCCAGGGGCCTTTTCCCTTTCCCACCCCGGAGCCCAGCTTCGTGCAATACCAGGTTAACGTCCTGGTGGACCACTCCCAAACCAAGGGCGCGCCGGTGATCATGGAAAACAATCCCACCTACCCCAACCTCTTGGGGACGGTGGAACGCCGGGCCCAATTCGGCGCCCTGGTTACCGACTTCACCCTGATCCGCTCCGGCGCGCTGCACCGGGCCAACGGCGGCTACCTCATCCTGGAGGCCATGGACCTGCTGCGCTGGTTTTTTTCTTATGAGGCCCTGAAACGCTGCCTCAAGGACCGGCAGATCAAAATCGAGGACCTGGCGGAGCAATTCGGCATGATCTCCACCCGCACCTTGCAGCCCCAGCCCATCCCTTTACAGGTCAAGGTGATTCTCCTGGGCGATCCTTACGTCTATCAGATTCTCTATATCTACGACGAGGATTTTCATAAGCTTTTCAAGATCAAGGCCCATTTCGATTACGAGATGAAGAAGACCGAGGACCATTTGCAGAAATTCTGCGCCGCGGTAGCCGCTTACAGCGCCGAAGAAAAGCTCCTGCCGGTGCACAAAACCGGCATGGCCCGGCTGGTGGAATATGCCGGGGAACTGGCCGGACACCAGGAAAAGCTCACCCTGCAATTGAAGGAAGTCCAGGACGCCCTCAAAGAGGCCAATTACTGGGCCAAGAACGACACCCACGAGGTCATCTTCGGCTCTGACGTGGAAAAGGCCATCCAGGAGAAGATTTACCGCTCCGACCTGCCGGAAGAGAAGATGCAGGACTTCATCGACGAAGGGATGCTCTTCATCGAGACCAGCGGCCAGGTGGTGGGCCAGGTCAATGGGCTCTCCGTCTATATGCTGGGGGATCATGCCTTCGGCCGGCCCAGCCGCATCACCGCCACCATCGCCCTGGGCAAGGGCGGGGTGGTGGCCATCGACCGGGAATCCCAGCTTTCCGGCAACATTCACACCAAAGGGGTGATGATTTTAGCCGGTTACTTAAGGAGCCGCTTTGCCCAGGACAAACCCTTGACCCTCTCCGCCAGCCTCTGTTTCGAGCAGAGCTACGGCATGGTGGAGGGCGACAGCGCCTCCGGCGCGGAGCTCCTGGCCTTGCTCTCCGCCCTGGCCGACGTGCCCCTGGCCCAAAACATCGCCATCACCGGTTCGGTGAGCCAGCGGGGCGAGTCCCAGCCCATCGGCGGGGTCAACTGGAAGATCGAGGGTTATTATAAGGTCTGCAAGGCCCGAGGCCTGGACGGCGCCCAGGGGGTGATCATCCCTAAGGCTAACATCCAGGACCTGATGCTGAAAAAGGAAGTGGTGGACGCGGTGCAAGACGGCAAGTTCCACGTCTGGGCCATCGGCCACATCGACGAGGCCCTGGACCTGCTCACCGGCATCCCCGCGGGCCAGCGCCTCCCGGACGGCGCCTGGGAGCCGGACACGGTCAACTTCAAAGTGGATCAAAAGCTGCGCCAAATGATGGAACTGGCCAAAGAACTGATGAAGGGCGAAGAGGAGGGGGGGAGCAAATCCGAACCCAGACCTCCGGCCCCTGCCTGCGGGAGATGATCATGAGAAGATGGAACCTGTTGCTGTTTCCCCTTGGTAATGTTGCTGGTCCTGGCTGGTCCGGTTTCATCTGCCGGTCCCGGCCCCGGGGTGTCCCCGGACACGGCTGTAAAGATGCTCAAAGAGGGCAATGCCCGCTTCGTGGCCGGCAAGCCCCAACACCCCCACCAGAATCAAGAGCGGCGGACACTGACGGCCACCAAAGGCCAGACCCCCTTTGCCACGATCCTATCATGCTCTGACTCCCGGGTGCCGGTGGAGCAGATTTTCGACCAGGGAGCGGGGGATATTGTTGTGGTGCGGGTGGCGGGAAATGTGGCCGGCGTGGACGAGATCGCCGCC
>JAQTXE010000380.1 GCA_028688935.1 Syntrophales bacterium | reverse complement strand
ACCTGGGGAGACTCTCCCCGGGCGCAGGGAGGGAGCAGGAAACCTACGGATAAAAGGCAGGAAAGAAAGGCCAGCCAGCCGAGGGCGACCCGAAGCAACCGCACCTTCCAGCCAATCTTCGGTAAGTAAGGAGGCATATTGACTTTTCCCGGGGTCTGGTCAGCAATATAATCACTCCCGTTCCCCCGGGCAAATCCGGGGCGGCGGAAAAATGTGATTTCTCTCTTTTAGCCGCTGCCCGCAAATTTCGCCAGCCTGGGTACCTTTCCCGGACTGGCCGAAGAAGAACAGCAAGAAAACCAGAAACCCATCCATTTCCTTGACTCCCTCAGCAATTGTGATAAGATCAAATTAGTTGAGTAATATCGCTATATTGAAAATAGTATAACCAAAATTAGGAGTTCTCCATGGACTTGCGCACCGTCTATACCACCTGTTCCTACTGCGGCTGCGGTTGCGGTATTTTGTTAGAGGTCTTGAACGAAGAGGTCATCGGCTCCCTCCCCGTGAAGACCCATCCGGTCTCCGAGGGCAGCCTGTGCATCAAGGGCTGGAATATCCATGAATTCATCGGCTCAGATCAGCGCCTGAAGACCCCCTTGCTCCGGAAAAACGGGGAGCTGCAACCGGTGAGTTGGGACGAAGCCATGACCGCCGCGGCCGACGGCCTGAAAAAAGTAGTGGAGAAATACGGCCCCGATGCTGTGGGAATCCTGGCCTCGGCCAAGGTCACCAATGAAGAGAATTATCTTATTCAGAAATTTACCCGCGCAGCCATCGGCACCAACAACGTCGATCACTGCGCCCGTCTCTGACACAGTTCCACCGTGGTCGGTCTGGCCGCGGCCTTCGGTTCCGGCGCCATGACCAACTCCATCCCGGAGTTGGCGGACGCCAAAGCCATTTTTATCATCGGTTCCAACACCACCGAAAACCACCCCATCGCCGCCAAGTGGATCATGCGGGGACGGGAAAAGGGCGCCAAGATCGTCGTCGCCGATCCCCGCTGGATCCAGATGTCGGATTTGGCGGAAATCGCGGTGCAGCACCGCCTGGGATCGGATGTGGCCCTGATCAACGGCCTGATGCACATCATCCTTAAAGAGGGCTGGCAGGATCAGGCCTATATCGACGCACGCTGCGAGAACTTCGAGGCCCTCAAGGCCAAGGTGGAGGAATATCCCCCGGACAAGGTGGCCCAGATCACCGGCGTCCCCGCCGAGACCCTGCGGCGGATGGCGGAAATCTACGCCAAGACCAAGCCCGCGGCCATCGTCTATTGCATGGGTATTACCCAGCACACCACCGGGGTGGATAACGTCAAGTCCCTGGCCAACCTGGCCATGATCACCGGCAACGTGGGCTTCGCCTCCACCGGGGTCAATCCCTTGCGGGGCCAGAACAACGTCCAGGGCGCCTGCGACATGGGGGGGCTGCCCAACGTCTTCACGGGCTATCAGCCCGTGGCCGATGAAACGGCCAATAAGAAGTTCAGCGAGGCCTGGGGCAAGCCGGCCCTACCCAACAAGCCGGGACTTACCATCCTGGAGATGTTCAACGGCATCGACGAAGGCAAGATCAAGGCCCTCTATATCGTGGGCGAAAATCCCATGGTCACCGATCCGGACCTGCACCACGTGGAGTCGGTTTTGCAGAAACTGGAGTGCTTCATCGTCCAGGACGTTTTCCTCACCCAGACCGCCAAATTGGCCCAGATAGTGCTCCCCGGCACCTCCTTTGCGGAAAAGGACGGCACTTTTTCCAATACCGAACGCCGGGTGCTGCTGGTGCGGGAGGCGGTCCAGCCCGTGGGCGAATCCCGCCCCGACTGGCAGATCATCTGCGACCTCTCCACCCGGGTGGGCTACCCCATGAAGTACGAGAACCCGGAAGCGATTTTTGAGGAAATGAAGAAACTCACCCCCAGCTACGCGGGCATGACTTATAAACGCCTGGAAGAGAAGGGCTTGCAGTGGCCCTGCCCCACTGAGGATCACCCCGGCACCGTGTACCTCCACAAGGACCGCTTTTCCCGGGGCAAGGGCATGCTCCACGCCATCGACTACAAACCCCCGGCGGAGGAGCCGGATGCGGAGTATCCCATGTTCCTGACCACCGGCCGGGCCTTCGTGCACTATCATTCAGGCACCATGACCCGGGTCTCCCCCACCCTTAACCGGGAGATGCAGACGGGTTACATCGAGATCAGCCCCACGGACGCCAGAAACTTAGGCATCAAGAACGGGGAGCGGGTCAAGGTTTCCTCCCGGCGGGGAGAAATCCAGGTCAAGGCCAAAGTGAGCCGCAAGGTGAACCGGGGCGTGGTCTTCATCCCCTTCCACTTCGCCGAGGCCGCGGCCAATATGCTCACCAACCCGGTCTACGACCCTGTGGCCAAAATCCCGGAATACAAGGCCTGCGCCGTGAAGGTAGAAAAACTGGCGGCGTAAAAAATATTGGGGAGGGGGTAAGGGCCAGGGGGCCCAAACCCATCCCCAATCCCTTGTTAAAATAAGAGGGCCGGAAGCTTGCTTCCGGCCCTCTTATTTGGGGCCGTTATCTAGTGGTCACAGCAACGATGGCGTCTATGTTTGTTTACTAATCCCTAACCCCCGATCCCTGGTTTCTGGCCCTCCCCCCAAATCCTTCACCCCCTCTCCTAC
>JAQTXE010000137.1 GCA_028688935.1 Syntrophales bacterium | reverse complement strand
GCCGGGGTGGAACCGGGCAGCCACTATTTTTACCGGCTGGAGGGGGAACGGGATTTTCCCGATCCAGCCTCCCGGTGGCAGCCCTTAGGGGTCCACGGGGCCTCACAGGTGGTGGACCGGACTTTCCCCTGGGATGACCTCCACTGGTCCGGCCTCCCCTTAAGGGATTACGTCATCTATGAGCTGCACGTGGGGACTTTTACCCCGGAAGGCACCTTTGACGCAATTATTCCCCATCTGGATGAGCTTAAAGAGCTGGGCGTCACCGCCCTGGAGTTGATGCCCGTGGCCCAGTTTCCCGGGGAGCGCAACTGGGGCTACGACGGGGTTTACCCTTACGCGGTGCAGCACAGTTATGGGGGGCCCCCGGGCCTGAAGAGACTGGTAAACGCCTGCCATCAACGGGGCTTGGCCGTGATCCTGGACGTGGTCTATAACCACCTGGGCCCGGAAGGCAATTACCTGGCCAACTATGGCCCTTATTTCACTCACCGCTATCGCACTCCCTGGGGGCCGGCCATGAATTTCGACGGCCCGGAAAGCGATGAAGTGCGGCGGCTTTTCCTGGAAAACGCTCTTTTTTGGACCGGCGAATATCATATCGACGCCTTGCGCCTGGATGCCCTGCACGCCATTGTCGATCTGTCGCCGCAGCCGTTTTTGGCGGAACTGGCGGAGACGGTGCACCGGGCTAAGGCGCGCTGGCGCCGGAAAATCTATCTGATGGCGGAGTCCGACCTCAACGACGTGCGCCTGGTGCGGTCTCCCGAATTAGGGGGGTACGGCCTGGACGTCCATTGGAATGATGATTTTCACCATGCGGTACACACCCTTCTGACCGGCGAGCAGACCGGCTATTATCTGGATTTCGGGCGTCTGGAGCAACTGGCCAAGGCCTGGCGGGAAGGCTTCATTTATTCCTGGGAATATTCCCCTTATCGCCGCCGCCGTCATGGTTCTTGCTCCCGGGATATCGCCGCCGAACGCTGGGTGGTCTTTGCCCAAAACCACGATCAGATAGGCAATCGTCTGGGCGGGGAGCGCCTCAGCAGCCTGGTCTCCTTTGAGGCCCTGAAGTTGGCGGCCGGGGTGACGCTCCTTTCCCCCTCTATGCCCCTGCTCTTTATGGGGGAGGAATACGGGGAAACTGCGCCCTTTCTCTATTTCGTCAGTCATGGGGACCCCGGCCTGATTGAGGCCGTACGTCAGGGGCGCCAAGAAGAGTTCGCCGCGTTTCAGTGGCTGGGGGAGCCCCCTGATCCCCAGGGGGAGGAGACTTTTTCCCGGTCCAAGCTGAACCGCCGCCTCCGGGAAGAGGGGAAACATAAAATTCTCCTGGAATTTCACCGGGAATTGTTAAATCTGCGCCGGGAGTTATCCTCGCTCACCGATTTAGGGCGGCGGGACCGCGAAGTTAAAGGATATGAGGTGGAAAAGGTGCTGTGGGTGCGGCTGATCGATGCCGATGGCGAAGCGGTGCTCTTGTGCCATTTCGGCCAGGAACCTTTGCAGCTTTCTCTCCCCTGGCCTCCGGGTCGCTGGCGAAAAAGGCTGGATTCCGCCGCGGCCCAGTGGCGGGGACCGGGGAGCGAAGCCCCGGAGGTGCTCGAGGACGGAGCCCCGCTTTCCTTCAGGCTTTCTCCCCAGTCCTTTCTGGTTTATCTCCAAGAGGACGCCTCTTGATGGCAAGGTATATTTGCATCCACGGGCATTTTTACCAGCCTCCCCGGGAAAATCCCTGGCTGGAAGACATCGAACTCCAGGACTCCGCCTATCCTTATCACGATTGGAATGAAAAAATTTCGGCCGAGTGTTACGCCCCCAACACCGTGTCCCGCATTCTCGATAGTGAAGGCCGGATCATCGGGCTGCCCAACAATTATGCCTGGATGAGTTTCAATTTCGGCCCCACTCTCCTGACCTGGCTGGCCGCGAAAGCCCCCGAGATCTATGAGGCCATCCTGACGGCCGACCGGGAGAGTGAGCAGCGCTTCTCCGGCCACGGCTCCGCCCTGGCCCAGGCTTACAACCACATGATCATGCCCCTGGCCCACCGCCGGGATAAATATACCCAGGTGCTCTGGGGCATCCGGGATTTTGAGCACCGTTTCGGGCGGCTCCCGGAAGGGATGTGGCTGCCGGAAACCGCGGTGGACCTGGAGACCCTGGAGATTATGGCTCAATTGGGCATCCGCTTTACCATTCTGGCGCCCCACCAGGCCCATAAGGTCCGCAAGATCGGCCAGCGCCAGTGGCGGGACGTGAGCGGCGGCCGCATCGACCCCACTACGCCGTATCTCCTGAAGTTGTGTTCAGGCCGGAGCATCAATCTCTTTTTTTATGACGGCCCCATCTCCCAGGCCATCGCTTTTGAAGACTTGCTGGAGCGGGGCGAAAACCTGGCCATGCGCCTGGTCAACGCTTTCTCCGAAGACCGGCCTTGGCCCCAGATGGTGCATATCGCCACGGATGGGGAAACCTACGGGCACCATCGGTTCCACGGTGATATGGCCCTGGCTTATGCCCTGGATTACCTGGAAAAGAGCGACCTGGCCCGCATCACCAACTATGGGGAGTTTCTGGAGAAACACCCCCCGGGCCATGAAGTGAGGATTTTCGAGAAATCTTCCTGGAGTTGCGCCCACGGCGTGGAGCGCTGGTGGAAAGATTGCGGCTGCAACAGCGGCGGGCACCCGGGGTGGAGCCAGGCCTGGCGGACGCCTTTGAGGGAAGCCCTGGACTGGCTGCGGGATACCCTGGCCCCGCAGTATGAGGAGATGATCTCCCGCTATCTGCAAGACCCCTGGGCCGCCAGGGACGATTATATCGCCGTCATCCTCAACCGGGACCGTCAGGAAGTGGAACAATTCCTCCAGCGGCACGCGTCCCGGACCCTGGAGCCTGAAGAGAAGAGCACCGTCCTCAAACTCCTGGAGATGCAGCGTCATGCCATGCTGATGTATACTAGTTGCGGCTGGTTTTTCGATGAACTCTCAGGTCTGGAAACTGTGCAAGTTTTGCAGTATGCCGGCCGGGTGGTCCAGTTGGCCCGGGATATCCTGGGAGACGATCATGAAGCCCACTTTCTGGAACGGCTGGAGCGGGCCAAGAGTAATATCCCGGCCCTGGGAGACGGCCGCCGGATTTTTGCCGAGTTTGTCAAACCCGCCATGGTGGACTTGCTCACGGTGGGCTCCCATTATGCCATCAGTTCCCTCTTCGAAGATTATCATGACCAGGACCGCATATTTTGCTATACCATTGACCGGGAGGATTACCGGCTGTCAGAAGTGGGTAAGGCCAAGCTGGCAGTGGGGCGGATCAGGGTTTCCTCCGATATTACCTGGAATTCAGCCATTTTAAGTTTTGGGGTGCTGCATTTTGGGGACCACAACCTCTGCGGCGGTGTGCGGGAGTTTCAGGGAGAAAAGGCCTACGGAGACATGGCCTGGGAAGTGACCGAGGCCTTTTCCTGGACGGACTTTCCCGAGACCGTCCGCCGCATCGATCAACACTTTGGAGACTCCACCTACTCTCTGCGGTCCCTCTTCCGGGATGAACAGCGCAAAATCCTGGATCAGATCATCGAACTTAGTCTGGAAGAGGTCTGGTCCGCTTATAGCCGGCTCTACACCTACAATGTTCCCCTGATGCGGTTTCATAAGGAACTGGGAGTGCCCCTGCCCCGGCCTTTTCACGCCACGGCCGGGATTGTTTTAAACCGTTTCCTCCTCGAGGCCTTCCTGGCCCCGGAATTGGACCTGCATGCCATCCGCGGCCTTTTGGAAGAGGCGCGGCTGTTGGAGGTGGGACTGGAAGGCGCCGGACTGGAGTATGCCTTGAGAAAGGCCATCGAACGCCTGGCCGGGAAATTTTCCCATAATCCAGACAATCTTGATTACTTGCAACGATTGGAGGCCGCGGTAAACCTGTCAACGGAATTGCCCTTTGAAGTGCGTCTCTGGAAAGTGCAGAATATCTATTATGAAATGCTGAATTCCGTTTATCCCTGGCAGCTGCGGCAGTCAAAACAAGGGAATGGACCAGCCCAGACCTGGGTGGAATATTTTGTGGCTTTGGGCCAAAAGCTCTCGGTCCGGGTTGACTGATTAAGTAGATGGCCTCGTGGAACGCACCATGACCGGCTATAGAGTCCCTGCCGCCACTTACCGTCTCCAATTTCACCATGGCTTCCGTTTCATCGCCGCCCAAGCCCTGGTGCCTTATTTACATGACCTGGGCATCTCCGATATTTACGCCTCCCCTTTCTTTACGGGCCGGCGCCGCAGCCTCCACGGCTATTCGGTGACCAACCCTCTGGAGATCAATCCGGAGCTGGGTTCCCGGGTCTCCTTCAGAGCTTTGCGCCGGGTCCTGAAGTCCCGGGGCATGGGCCTCCTGTTGGACATTGTTCCCAACCACATGGCCTTAAGCCATGATAACCCCTGGTGGAGGGATGTCCTGGAAAATGGCCCGGCTTCCCCTTTTGCCATCTTTTTTGACATTGACTGGCATCCTCCCACCCGGACTCTGGAAGGGAAAATTCTCCAGCCCGTTTTAGGTTCCCCCTACAGCCAGGTTCTGGAAAATCAGGAGATCAAGTTAGGCTACGAAGAGGAAGGCTTTTTCGTCTATTACTACGAACATAAATTTCCCCTGGACCCTAAAAGTTACGGTCTCATCCTGACTCACCGCCTGGAAACTTTGATCCGGGAACTGAGGGAGGGAAATCCCGGAATTTCGAGTTTCCTGGACCTCCTTAGTTGGCTAGAACATCTCGCGCCTCGCTCCCTCCACAGCAAGAGAAAGCTCCTGGAAAGACACCGGCAAAAAGAAATCCTGAAAAATAATCTCTGGCTCCTTTACCGGAGCAACCCCCGGATTAAAGCCTTTATGGATGAGAATATCGTTATCTTTAACGGTCGGGCGGGGGAGCCGGAAAGCTTTAATCTCCTGGACCGGCTGCTTAATTTGCAGCCTTATCGTCTCGCTTATTGGCGACTCTCCCTGGACATGATCAATTACCGGCGCTTTTTTAGTGTGAACGACTTGATCGGTCTCAGAGTGGAAGACCCCCAGGTCTTCGAAGCCAGCCATAGCCTGCTGTTCAGCCTGATCCGGGCAGGCAAGATTGCCGGAGTGCGGGTCGACCATATAGATGGTTTATATGATCCCCTGGCCTACCTCCAGCGGTTGCAAAGCCAACTGGTCCCCGCCGGGAACAAGGCTCCGGCCTCCCGGGAAAATCTCTATGTAGTGGTAGAAAAGATCCTGGCGGCGGACGAGGCCTTGCCCCCCGATTGGCCGGTGGCCGGCACCACGGGCTATGATTTTTTGAATATGGTGAACGGACTCTTCATCGACGCGGCGGGCTATAAAGAGGTGCAAAGGATTTATAACCACTACATTAAACCGGCCCTGCCCCGGCCGGAGTTGATTTATCAAAAGAAAAAACTGATCATGGAGACTCTCTTCGGAGGGGAACTGGAAACCCTGGGGCATCATCTCAGCCTGCTGGCGGAGCAGGACCGGCGGGCCCGGGATGTGCCGCGCAAAGAACTGCAGAAGATTTTGCGCGAGGCGATTGCCTGCCTGCCGGTTTACCGCACCTATATCCGCAGCTTCGAGGTCAGCCCCCGGGACCGGGACTATCTGGAGAAAGTTTTTACAGAAGTTGCCGCCCGGAATCCTGCCCTCGACCCCACGGCCCTGGACTTTGTCAGGCGGGTGCTGCTCTTGGAGCCCCCTGCCGATCTGGCCGAGGATGGGAGAAAGGATTGGCTGCGGTTTGTCATGAGGTGGCAACAGTTCACCGGCCCCGTCATGGCCAAGGGCTTGGAGGATACGGCCCTCTATGTCTATAACCCCCTGGTGTCCCTCAATGAAGTGGGGACCGACTTCCTGGTGGTGTCCCCGGAGGATTTCCACCGTTTCAACCGACGCCGCCAGGAAACTTGGCCCTATACCCTGAACACCACCTCCACCCATGACACCAAGCGCAGCGAAGACGTGCGTATGCGGATCAATGCCCTCTCGGAGATTCCTAAGGAATGGGAGGCGTGTTTACATCGCTGGAGCGCCTGGAATCAGTCCAAGAAGCACTATGTCCACGGCTTGGCCGTACCGGACGCCAACGAGGAATATTTTCTTTACCAGACTTTGCTGGGGGCCTGGCCGCTCTTCGAGGAAGAAGTGCCGGGATTTAAAGAGAGGCTCAAGCATTATGTGGTCAAGGCGGCCCGGGAAGCCAAGGTGCACACCCGCTGGATCGCCCCCCGTCCCGAACATGAGAGCGCCCTGCTGGCCTTTGTGGAGGCCATTCTGGATGACACCCCAGCCAATGAGTTCTTCAAGGATTTCCGGAAATTACAAGCCCAGCTCTCTTACTGCGGCGCGTCGCACTCCCTCTCCCAGGTTCTCCTCAAGATTACCTCTCCCGGGGTGCCTGATTTCTACCAGGGAACCGAACTCTGGGATTTCAGCCTGGTGGACCCGGATAATCGCCGGCCGGTGGACTTTCAAGAACGCCCCCGGATTCTCCGGGATCTGAAAAGGAAGGAAGGGAAGGCCCCCGCGTCCCTTATCCGGGAGATACTCAGGAATTGGCGACATGGGGGCATCAAGCTCTATATTACTTATAAAGCCCTCAACTTTCGCAAAACCCACCCGCACCTCTTCCTCCAAGGAGATTACCTTCCCCTGGTGACCCGGGGCGCCAAGAGAAAAAACGTGGTCGCTTTTGCCCGGCGCGGGGAAAAAACCTGGGCTCTAATAGGAGTTAGCAGGCTAATCCACCCCTTTAATTCCGGAACTCTTGCTCTGGCTCCCGAGGCTTGGGACGAAAGCTTTCTTACTTTACCGCCTGATGCCCCGAGGCAGTGGACTGATATTTTTACCGGTGCCAGGGTGGACTCGGTCTGGGTAAAGAAGACTAAGGTCATCCCCTTTAAGAGTCTTTTTCCGAATTTGCCGGTTGCCCTGCTCACGGGTACCGGCACCTAATACCGTTTTCGGTTTTCAGTTTTCGGTTTTCGGTAGAAAGATATCAAATTATCAATAATTTATAAGTTAATTTTGTTGCAGCAGAAACCGAACTTGGTATAAGAGAGCGGCTCGGGGCAGGGCGGTTAATCCACTGGCCGGGGCGCGCCGCGGCGGCGAAGCTTACTTCCTCACTGATTTCCCTAGGTAGACGGTGATCATCCAGGCCTATGAAAAAACCAGAGGTCCTGGCTAGGCTGGGCGCCGCCAGGACCTCTGGTTGTGTTTCTATTGAAGGCCGGTCACCAGGTTGATACCCCGGAGAACTTTCCCGAGTCTCAACCCCTAGACCCCCACCTTCAGGTTTTTGCCATCAATTGGAAAGCAGAAGCATATCCAAAGCTCCAGAAGGGACAAGTCCAGTCACCACCAAGGGCCGCATCATGTCGTTTTCTTCGTGCGCCAGGATGTGACAGTGCCACACGTACTCATGGCCGTAGTTGGTTAGAAGGTTAACCGTAGGAGTTGTCCCAAGGGGTAGTCCCGTTAAGGGGTTGATGTTGGTGAAGCCTTCCAAGTCACCCAGGGGCCGCGCCGGGTTCAAGGCCCGCACGCTGAATGGGACCCCAAAGGGAACGGTGGGCAAATCGGCCTTCTGGGCGATATAAATGACTTCCAGCGGGTTCATGCGGATGGTTTCCTTCCAGCCTCTCTCGAAGGGCTCGGGGGGTTTGATCGCCCCGTCCCAGCCGACCCGGTTGATAATCTGGGCATTGTTCAGATGGATGTGGATGGGATGGGTGTCCACCCCATTATGGGTGATTTTCCAGAACTGGACCTGGCCGCGTTGAAATTTCTCCGCGGGCGGATCGATGTAAGCGAACCCTACCCCGTTTGATCTGGCCGGATTGGCGGTGGGATCGAAGGTCTCGTAACCCAGGCGGGCACTCAACCGGCCATATACCTCAAAAATTTCAGTTATGGCCTTCTGCCCGAATTGCCTAGTATTCTTGTAGGCGCCACCCACCGTGGTGTAGGTCATGGAAGTGGCATTGATTGTCGCATGTTGATCCACGGGGTTGCTATAAGGCCCCGGATAATAGGTTTGCGGCACCAGGGGCGGGGGCTGGGACAGCACGTAGGCGTTGGGCAAGGCCGTTTGCAAAGCCGCCAGATCAAAGGTGGGGGCGGGAGTTCCAGCTACCCGGAATTGCATGATGGTCCGGGTGTTGGGGCCGATTCCCACCTGGGTCTGAGGCGCACCGCCCGTATCGGTTAGGTCCGGATTGCCCGTGTAGTAGTCGTAACGGGGTTGGAAACCCGGCACGGGGGTGGGGGCGTCGTTATAGAGAATAACGTTGGTGCCCGGCGCCACCGAAGAGAAGTCGACGATGACGTCGGCCCGCTCCGCCGGTCCCAGAAAGACCGTTACGCCTTTAGCTGCGGGGTCTATGCCCTCATTGTTCAGGACGTTGCCAAAGGTGGCGCTGCCCCGGTCATAGTCGAAGTTAACCGGCTGGTTGTCACGCACCGTCACCCCCGGCAGGATGCCGCCTTCGGTGCCGATCTGGATGAACTTAGGACCCGCGGTGAACGGGTCAGGTACACCTCCGTCCCTGCCGTCCTTCGGCCAGGAGGGAGGATAGCTCCCATTCGGGACCGCCTGCACCATACTGACTTCTGTAGTGGCGCCCACGGTAACGGTGGGCGCGGAGGTATAACCACTGCCGGGGTTAGTAACAACAATGCCGGTAATCCCCCCGTGTAGAGTAATCGTGGCGTAAGCCATGGCGCCGAAACCGCCGCCACCGGTGATATTGATCCCGGGGGGCCGTTCAAAACCGGAACCGGGGTTCGTAACGGTGACCGCAGTAACTTGGCCGAATGTCGGTGAACCAACGGTTGTATCAACAGTTGCCGTGGCCGTGGCGCCGGTGCCGCCGCCGGAGGCATCCAGGTAGAGCTGCAGGTTGAGGAAACGGTCGTTACTGGCATTGAGGATCCGGAAGCGGTAGGCCTTGGGCTCCACGTTCAGGTAGGGGTAACAGGTGCCGTTGACCATCATGGTGTCCATGAAAGCTTCGGGTGTAGTGCTGGTGAGGTAATTCTGGGGGTTGTTCACGTCCGTCCCGGGCAGGGGCAAGGCAGCTTTCAGCGCCGGCGCGGCCGGCTGCTCCGGAGCCAAGATGTTGGGCTGCACCCAGGGACCGAAGTCCCAACGGCCGTAAGCGTTCAGCCCGGTTGGGTCAGTCAGGCTCTGGTTCGGCTCATAGATATGGGGGAACCAGAGATCGCCGTATGCGCCCCAAGCTAGATTCCATCTGTCATCCTGGAGGGTTAACACGTCTTGGGGCACGAAGCCTTTATCCTGGATAATTAAAGGTATACCCCATTTGTAAACCCCGCCGCCATTATCAGGAACGATTTTTTGGAGACCCGGATTGACGCCGGTATTATTGGTGCCGTCAATCAAATCATCCTCCACCGGGTCGTGGATTATGTACCCCGCGGCCATGCCGGCATAGACGTTGAGGCGGGTGATGGCTACGGCATGGTCGTGGTAAAACATGAACCGGCCGCTCTGTTGGTTGGTATAATAAATAGTTTGGCTCCCCGCCCCCGGATCCGGCATGTCGGGTACGTTATGGAAACTCGGACCCGTAAGGTAGGCGCTTGTTTCTCCGGCGGGGGTATACCATTGGTGAGGCGTACCATCACTGATCCAGGGCGTAAAAGCCCCATGGAGATGTGTGGAGGTGCGGTTCTGAGTGTAATAACCGGCAGGGGCGCCAAGGGGCCCCTCCCCGGCTCCCATCAGGGTAATGTCCACCGGGAGCATAAGAGTTCCCCCGGGGCTCGGGGCCAGTTGGTTGACCATCAAGACCCGCACCGGCCGGTCGCGTTCGGCCACGATCACGGGTCCCAGATATTGGGGGTCTGGTGCGGCGCCGGTGGCGAGGTCAACATATCCCCGGAATTTGGTGGCTTTAGGCAGGTTGGTATGTACCTTTTTGGTATAATCAACTATGCCGATGCGGTAATAATCGGAACCCGGGTAGGTGGTGGTATCCTTGACGGCAATGGGAATATACTGTCCCAGGTTGTTGGTCCCGGTTACCCCGCCATCAGCGGATAAACCCGGCAGAGAGTCGATAAACTTATTTAGCGGCGTTCCGGAATTGCTGCCGGTGGGGCCGATGCCGGACGGGCTATTGGCATACCAAGTGACCCCCACAGGGCCGGCATTCCCGAAGGCCAGGTTGCCCCCCCATAGCAGGATGGCTAGCATGCTTGCCAACCCCAGCAACAATAAGAACCTAGGCTTTCTCATTATGTTCCCCTCCCTCAGATTTCGGATAGATTGTCCATTTTGCTGCAACCGTCGCAGGTAGATACCTTACCCGGCCGCATCTATGCTAACCCTTAAGCCTCTCCTCCAGATTCCAGGTATCAGGAAGCTTGCCGGCAACTGCCGGTAGACCCCCAGGTAAGCATATGCAGATAACCTCATTTTTGCCTCAGACCACCCCTGCATACCTGAGCCTGATTCTTATGATAGTAAAAAATAACCATAACCCCTGGAGATTAACAAGAGGCAAAAACCCCTATATTGGCCTAGGTAAACTTGCCT
>JAQTXE010000136.1 GCA_028688935.1 Syntrophales bacterium | reverse complement strand
AAACCTGGAAGCTTTTTAAGCCCACTGCCTTAAAAAAGCAGGATCCCGGCGGTTATTAATCCCTGTCCCTCTTTCTGCGGACCGCTCCCCCCTTGCATCCCCCTAGATTCAGCCCCCGGCCCCTAGAGATCATCATCAAACACCCCGCCATTTATTATGGGGAAGGAGGCTCCCAGGACTCATTACCTGAAGAAACTTGGGTATTTTCCGGGTGGAAAAATGTGGCCTCCCCTTTGCATCACCGGTTCAAGCAGTTATTATTTAAAAAGGAGAAACGAATGGAATGGCGGTTAAGCAAACGGTTTTTCCGGCCTGACGAAGTGGCCCGGCTTCTGGCCCTCTCCCGGCGGACCATCTATCGCATGATCCGGGATGGCCGCCTCCAGGCGATTAAATGGGGCTCCGGCCCCTGGCGTATACCCCGGGAAGCCTTGCTGGCTTTATTACCGGCGGATAATTGGGAAATTTAAAAAAGAGAAGAAACTTCGTGGGGGCCTTCTGAGCTAAAACCAAAGCTAGATGCGGGGTTAAGGCGTCCTATTTATTTTCCTAATTCTTCTGATTTACTATGCCGATGATTAATAAGTACCTTTTTGCTGCTGACCTTTTGCCAAAATTATGGCCACATCCAGAACCCGCAAACCCGCTAAAACCGGGCACGACCACCTGTTTGCCCCACTAAACGTGCTGGTGGTGGACGATGTGCCCGGCATACGCCGTATGCTCCGGCAGATGCTGATCATGCTGGGGGTTAACGGTCGTATCGGTGAAGCCAACGACGGCATGGAAGCCTGGGATATCCTCCAGGACATTCCCTATGACGTGGTGATCTGCGACATCAACATGCCCCGGATGAACGGCCTGGAACTCCTGCGGGTGATGCGCGCCAACCCCAGGTATGAGACCACACCTTTTTTGATGATCACCGGGGAGGTATCCGAAGAGGTGGTGGCGGTGGCCGCGGAAAGCGAAGTGGACAGCTACCTGCTCAAACCTTTTCAGGCTGCGGCCCTGGAAAGCCGTCTGCTGGAGATCATCAGAAAGAAACTGCGCCCCAGCGGCGGGGAAGCTCTTTTCTTGCAGGCCCAAAAACTCAAGGTGGCCGGACAGCCGGATCAGGCCCTGCCCATACTGGAAAAGCTCCTTAGACCTCCTTATAAAAAGCAGGCCAAGACTCTGAACCTGGCGGGGGAGTGTCTCCAGGCCCTGGGAGATCACCTCCAGGCCGAAGAGTGTTACACCCAGGCCAAGGAAGTTAATCCCAAGTATCTGAAAACCTACCAAAACCTGGCGATACTGATGGAAAGCAACGACCGCCTGGATGAAGCCCGCCAATACCTGGAAGAGGCCCAGGCTTTAAGTCCCTTGAATACCGAACGTCTCTTTCATCTGGGACAGATCTGTCTCCAAACCGGGAAGCAAGAACAAGCTCAGGACTATTTGCAAAAATGCCTCAGTAACGGCCATTGTTTTGCCAATTCCCACCGTCAGGAAGCCGCGGAAATCTATCTGGAGGCCGGAATGTCGGCTGAGGCCGAGAAACTTTTCTCCGAATCTTTAAAGGAGGACCCGCAAAACATTCAACTTTACAACCGCTTGGGCATCGCTTTGCGGCAGCAACAGAAGCACCAGGAGGCCCTGGATTGCTACCACAAGGCGCTGAAGGTGGACCCTAAAAGCGAAAAGATTTACTATAATCTGGGTATTCTCTATTTCGATCTCGGGGAAAGGGAAAAGTCTCTGGACGCCTTCCGCCAGGCCCTGAAAATACGTCCCAATTTCCCGGAAGCCAAGGATTTTTTAAGGGAACATTTCCTCAATCAGAACTCTACTTAGCCTTTGTTCCCTCACATCCTCCCGTGCTTTCCCCGGGAATGGCGCGCCCGGACGCTCATCCGCCTCTGCCTTTATCCCTGGGTCAACTCCAAGATTCGACTTGCTTTTCCCCCCTATTCAGCATAAATTAATAATAACCAGCCGCATTGCGGCCTTTGTTTTCCTAGAGCAAGGTTGAGAATGAATAATCGCTTAAGTCCATTTTATAAGAACATTGCCCTGTGGTTGCTCATCACCCTGGTAATGATCTTTCTGTTCAATTATTTCAATAGCGCCGAGCATGCCCGGGCCCGGGCCACCATCAGCTATAGCCAGTTCCTGGCTCTGGTAAAGGCGGGGAAAGTCACCCGAGTCACTCTCCAGGGCGAAGAGATCGCCGGGGAGCAAACGGATGGCAAGCCCTTTAAAAGCTATGCCCCGGCGGATCCGGATCTGGTCAAACTCCTCCAGTCCAAGAAAGTGGAGATCACCGCCAAGCCCAAGGATGATTCTCCCTGGTACACCACCCTGTTGGTCTCCTGGCTCCCCATGCTGGTCCTGGTAGGCATCTGGATCTTTTTCATGCGGCAGATGCAGTCCGGCGGCGGCAAAGCCATGTCTTTCGGCAAGAGCCGGGCCCGTCTGATGACGGAAAGCACCATCAAGATTACCTTCAATGACGTGGCCGGGATCGAAGAAGCCAAGGAAGAGACCTCGGAGATCATCGAGTTTCTCAAGGACCCCAAGAGGTTCACCCGTCTGGGGGGCCGCATCCCCAAAGGCGTGCTCCTGGTGGGCGCGCCGGGTACCGGTAAGACCCTGCTGGCCCGGGCCATTGCCGGGGAAGCGGGGGTCCCTTTTTTCAGCATCAGCGGTTCGGATTTCGTGGAGATGTTTGTGGGCGTGGGCGCAGCCCGGGTGCGGGACCTGTTTATCCAGGGCAAGAAGAGCGCTCCCTGCATCATCTTTATCGACGAGATCGACGCCGTCGGCCGCCACCGGGGTGCGGGCCTGGGTGGGGGTCACGACGAACGGGAGCAGACCTTGAACCAGCTCCTGGTGGAGATGGACGGCTTTGAGGCCAATGAAGGAGTCATCCTCATCGCCGCCACCAACCGCCCCGACGTCCTGGATCCGGCGCTGCTCCGGCCGGGTCGCTTCGACCGGCAGGTGGTGGTGCCCATCCCCGACCTGAAAGGCCGGGAAGCCATCTTAAAAGTGCACACCCGCCGCACCCCCGTGGCCGAGAGCGTGGATCTGTCCATCCTGGCCCGCAGCACTCCCGGCTTCTCCGGAGCCGATCTGGAAAACCTGGTCAACGAAGCCGCCTTGTTTGCCGCCCGGTCCAGCAAGGAACTGATCACCATGGAGGATTTCGAACAGGCCAAAGATAAGGTCCTCATGGGCTCGGAACGCAAGAGCCTGATCCTGAGCGAAAAGGAACGTTGCAATACCGCCTACCATGAAGCCGGGCATACCCTGGTGGCCAAACTAATCCCCGGCACCGACCCCATTCACAAAGTGACCATCATTCCCCGGGGCCGGGCCTTAGGGCTAACCCAGCAATTGCCCATAGATGAGCGGCACACTTATCCCAAGGATTACCTGGTCGCTACTCTTACCGTCCTTTTGGGGGGCCGGGCCGCGGAGGAGTTGGTCTTCCAGCAATTCACCACCGGCGCTGGCAACGACCTGGAGCGGGCCACGGATTTAGCCCGGAAAATGGTATGCAACTGGGGTATGAGCGAAGAGTTGGGACCGGTCACCTTCGGCAAACGGGAAGAACATATCTTCCTGGGCCGGGAGTTCGCCCAGGCCAAGGATTTCAGTGAAGAGACGGCCCGCCTCATCGACGGCGCTATTAAGAACCTGGTTCTGAACGCCGCCAATCATGCCATGGAATTGCTCCGGACCCACCGGGCCACCTTGCAGGCCCTGGCCCAGGCCCTCCTGGCCAAAGAAACCCTGGACACGGCGGAAATAGACAAAGTTATAGCTGAGTACCAGGACCAGGACGCCAAGCCTGACCAGGAGTCTCCAGACACTGCGGTAGACCTCTCCTTAAGTCTCCAACAGGCGTAAGGATGAGCAGCACTCCCTGTGCCTCCCGGAGTCCGGCGGTTGGCAAGCGCCGCGCCGCCTGGGCCGCCCTCCTTCAGGAACCCCGCCCCTTGATCATGGGAGTGGTAAATATCACCCCGGATTCCTTCTCTGATGGGGGCCGCTTTTTCGAGCATCGGTCGGCCCTGGACCAGGCCTGGGCCCTGGCTGCGGCCGGGGCCGATATCCTGGACCTGGGCGGCGAATCCACCCGTCCTTTCGCGGAACCCGTGTCTCTCGAAGAGGAGTTGCGCCGCGTAATTCCGGTCATCCAAAACCTGGCCGCGGAAGTCAATCTCCCCATCTCCATCGACACCTACAAGGCCCCGGTGGCCCGGGCGGCCCTGGAAGCCGGGGCCTCTGTGATCAACGATATCAGCGCCCTGCGCTTCGACCCGGAAATGGCTCCTCTGGCTGCCGCGCAGCAGGTGCCGGTGGTCCTGATGCACATGCAGGGGAATCCCCGGGATATGCAGGTGGAGCCCCACTATGACGATCTCCTGGGAGAGATCAAAGCCTTCTTCAAGGAACGCCTGGAATTTGCCGCATCCCAGGGCCTGGACCGGGAATTGCTCGTCCTGGACCCGGGGATCGGCTTCGGCAAAACCTTTCAGCACAATCTGGAAATCCTCAATCACCTGGACGAGTTTTTGGAGCTAGGCTGCCCTCTGATGGTGGGACCTTCCCGGAAGGCCTTCATCGGCCGCATCCTGGATCTCCCCAACGGCGAGGTCCGGGATATCGGCACCCTGGCCGCCTTGGGAGTGGCGGTGACCCGGGGCGCGCGCATTATCCGCACTCATAACGCCGCCTATGCCCGGCAGTTCCTCGCCGTTTTGACGGCTATCCAGTCGGGCGAGCTGCCCCCGGCCGCTCCCGCCGCCGGGGGATAACCATGTGGCCCTACTTTAGCCAGTTACGGTGGCAGGACTTCGCCGATATTATCCTGGTAGCCATCATCATCTACCAGGTCCTCCTTTTCCTCAAAGGCACCCAGGCCATTCAGGTGTTGGCCGGGATGTTCCTTCTCTTTTTGCTCTATCTGGGGGCCAAGCGGCTGGAACTGTTCACCCTGGAATGGCTCCTGGACGGCGTGGTGAGAAGCTTTCTCCTCATTGTTATCATTCTTTTCCAGGCCGATATCCGCCGGGTCTTGAGCCGTATGGGCCGAAGAGCCCTGGCTTCCGCCGACGCTTCGGAACCCATGATTCTGGAAGAGATTTGCGACGCGGTGGAGACTTTAGCCAGTCAGCGCATCGGCGCCCTCATCATCCTGGAGAGACAGATCGGACTTTCCGATTACCTGGAAGGAGCCGTGAAGCTGGACGCCATGGTCACCAAAGAGCTTCTGGTTTCCCTCTTCTGGCCTCATACCCCCACCCATGACGGCGCGGTGATTATTCAAGGGGACCGGATTATTGCCGCCGGTTGTTTGCTCCCCCTGTCTTCCAGCGCCGAACTGGACCCGACTTTGGGGACCCGCCACCGGGCCGCGGTGGGACTCACCGAACACAGCGACGCCCTGGCCCTGGTGGTCTCCGAAACCTACGGTCAAGTTTCCCTGGCCCGGGGAGGGAAGATATTACGCAACCTTTCCCGCCTGCAATTACGGCAGACTTTGAAAGATCTGGTGGAACCTGCTACCGGAAAAAGAGGCACCTGGATTGAAAGGCTTTATCGGTTCTTTGGGGCGTAACAAGGGCCTTAAGCTCCTGTCCCTGCTGCTGGCGGTGGCCCTTTGGGCCGCGGTGGGGGTGGAAGAGCCCACCGAAACCACCTTAAGCATGGCCCTGGAACTGGCCAACCCGCCCCAACACATGATGATCACCAGTGAGATTCCTTCCTCCCTCCAGGTGCGGGTCCATGGCCCCGGGAGTGTCATCCGCAGGCTCACCCAGTCCCGCTTGGTCCAGACCATCGATCTTTCCGGATTTAAGCTGGGAGCGCATACCATCCCTTTGGGTCCCAAAAACTTCAGCTTCCCCCGGGGGGTGCAGGTCACCCGGGTGCAGCCCAACCCCCTGGTGCTGACCCTGGCGTCGGCGATGGTCAGGACTTTAGAGGTCCATCCGGTCTTGGAAGGCAAGCCCCCGAAAGGTTATGAGATCACCGGTGTACGCGCCCGGCCTTCCCAGATCAGGGTCAAAGGCCCCACCACGGAGATTGCCGACCTGAAGTTCCTCCCGACGATCCCTCTGGACGTGAGCCAACTCACGGTCGGAGCTACTCTGGCCGCAGAACTGGATTTAAAGAACCTGCATCTGGCCCCCCAGGATCAGACCCCCATTCTGGTGGACGTCGAGGTGGAACCCAAGAAGATCAGCCGCACTATCTCCGGGGTGCCGGTGGCGGCCATTCCTCAAAAAGCCCATCTCAGCCCCTCCAGAGTGAGTCTCATCCTCAAGGGGCCTATGCTGGAGCTGAGGAGCCTGAAACCAGCCGAATTAATGGCCACGGTGGACACCAGCAATCTGTCCCCCGGCCGCCATCGCCTCAACGTCTCCGTCAATCTGCCTTCTTCCCTCGAGCTGGTGCGCATCCACCCCGCCACCATCACAGCCCGCATCGAAAAATCTCCTTGACCTGATTCGAAGCAGAAAGTCATTTTAAGGAATGGTGAAAGATGGGGCAGGATTGGAAATAAACACCTATCTGATGGAATTATTTTCCTGGATTTTAATATCTAACAGATGTATAAAGGGTACCCTGTACAAAATCATAGACGAAAAGGATTGACTATAGTATTTTTATCCTTAATTTTTACATAGTTGGAAACTCTTTATTGTGAAAGATTTCACTATAAGGACAAAAAGATGACGTTAGCTGTCTCGCTACGTGTTCCCGATGGCCTAGTTATTGCATCTGATAGTTTATCTACTACCGCCGGACACATAGGAATCGCCGCAGAATTTGAAGGACAGTGCCCAAAATGTCGAAAGGAAATAAAAATAAAGAATGTATCAATGCCATCCATACAAATACCAACATCATTGTCATCTTTTGCCCAGAAAGTTTTCCCTTTTAAGAAGGTATTCGGAATTGCTACTTTTGGAATGGCAATCTTAAATGAAAAAACAATATACTACCATGTAAAAAAACTAGAAAAGAATACTAATGAAACATTTTTAGGAGCTATTGAAGTAGCAAATTTTATAATGGAATATTTTAATGGAGAAATTAAAAAGCAGATAAAAGATATAGACAAAGCTCCAGATGATTTTTATCCATTGGGATTCTTAGTTGCTGGATATGATGAAGATATTGCTAAGACAATTGTTGTTAGTATTGGTAAGAAGTCTAAAATAAAAGAAAATATAGGTTCAGGATGCACTTACGGAGGAGATGGGGAAGTTGTTAACGTGTTATGGCAATTGAGCAAATCTGATCCACGAAGAGCAACTATTTATGCGACTTTCTCACTTCAAGATGCTGTAGATTATGCTGAATATTTGATATATTCCACAGCCAATTTTCAGAGATTTTCTAATATGATCCCTACTGTAGGGGGGCATGTTGATATCGGTCTTATAACTCCTTTTAAGGAATTTACTTGGATTAAGTGCAAGGAAATGACGAAGATTCTTGAGATGGAACAACCTCTAAATATAGGAGGACTCTGTAATGAGAAGAGCACCATTTAAATCAAATCCTTTTGAAATGAAGGTCAAGGTCTTTTTAGAGCCAATAACGGGACAATTTAACATATTTCCTTTCCATGGTGGTGTTTCAAGCATGGATGATGTCGATACAAAAATCATTATCAATAAGTATAAAAAACGCTTTAAAGAGGCCTGGGAAGAACTTTCTGAGAAATGATTTATCTAACCAAAGAGGAAATTATATCCATTAATAAAGATATGATTTCATCTTTCGGTGGGATATACTATGAGGGAATATGCAATGTAAAAAATGATAATTCATTCCAATATCTAATAAACGCTCCCGCAATGGAAGCGTTTGGGGTTCAAAGATATCCAAATATTTTTAATAAAGCTGCTTCATATCTATTCTTTATTATCAAAGATCATATTTTTTGTGATGGTAATAAAAGAACAGGTATGATGGCAGCTTTTACTTTTTTAGATATTAATGGAGTTGAAATAAGTGCAAAATTAAATATTAGACGTATTGTAAATTACGCCGAAAGGATTGCAGGCTGCAAACCAAATATTAGCAATATATCTAGCTGGTTAAGAAATATATCAAAAATCTAGAATTTCCCTGAGCCAGGGATATACAAGCCCTTGCCCTTAACCCCCCTGCGTGCTAAATACTACCGATGAACTCTATTACTGCCATTTTCCTGGGTCTGGTCCAGGGCATTACTGAGTTCCTGCCCATCTCCAGCTCCGGCCATCTGGCCCTCCTGGAACACTACCTCAAGGTGCCCGGAGCCGGTCTGAGTTTTGATATCCTCCTCCATCTGGGTACCCTGGCTGCCTTGGTGGGATATTTCTGGCGCGAGTGGCTGGCCATGGGCCACGCCCTGGTGCGGCCCTCCCCCCAAAACCGGGGAGAACGCTACCTCTTTCTCTACCTGGTGATGGCCACCATCCCCGGCGGCTTGGCGGGCCTGCTCCTGGAGAAAAAAGCGGAAACCATTTTCCGGGAGCCCTTGCACATTGCCCTGCTCCTGGGTTCCGTGGGGATTCTCTTGTTGGTGGGGGAGAAGGTAGCCCGTCACCACCGGGCCTTTGACCGCCTCACCATCTTTGACGCGGTGCTCATCGGCCTCTCCCAAGCCCTGGCCATCATGCCCGGGGTCTCCCGCAGCGGCATCACCATGACCTGCGCCCTCTTCCTGGGCTTCACCCGGGAAGCCTCGGCCCGCTTCTCTTTTCTCCTGGCCACCCCCATCATTGCCGGCGCCGGCTTGCACCACCTGCCCCACTGGTTCAAGGCCCCCCAGGAGGATCTCTCGAAAACCGCCGCGGCCTTAGGTTTCCTGGCCGCGCTCATCTCCAGCTATCTCACCATTAAATACCTGCTCCGTTTCCTAAAGCGGCACACCTTCAAACCCTTTGCCTATTACCGCCTGGCAGTGATGGCCCTGGTGCTGCTCCTCACCTTCCTCTATCCTGCCTTCTGAAGCTACCGGAGCCAAGTCGGTCGGGTTTGTCCCCACCCTCAGCCCTCATTCCTCCTTTTAAGGTGACCGGACAAGGTGTAAACGTCCTGGAAACCAAATTCCTTGACATTTGTTACGGGCCATGTTAACAAATTTTAATAAAATTTAACAACTTAACGATATAGCGGCTGGCAGGGTGGCCGCCCTCCGGAAAAGGCAATTAGAGGGTCTCTTCCAAGAGACCGGGCAGACCGCTGCTTTTACCGCGGTGCTGCTTCGCTTAAGTTGCTCATTAATTGCAGGATCAACGTTATTAATCTCCGTTAAAGGACAGGACAAGGCTCATGGATGCCCCCAAGAACAAAGACTTGCCATCTGAGCCCCAGGCTGCCGCAGAAGAAGTTATTGAACTCACCGAGATTTTGGAGGAAGGAGCCAGCGAAACGGTCATCGAAATCTCCTCCAAGGTGGATGAACTGGACTCCCTTGATCTGAAGTCTTTGCTTTCCCAGGGGGCCGAATCCGAACCTGCCGCCGGTGAGAAAGAGGAAGAGGAAGGCTCCCTGGAGGATCTTCTCTCTTCCTTGAAAGAATCCCCTGACGAGACCGCCCCGGCCCCAGCGCCTGAACCGGAAGCCGAGCTGGAGCTGGAGCCTGAGCCTGAACCGGCACTGGAGCCGGAGCCGACCCCGGAGCCCGAACTGGAGCTGGAGCCGATTCCGGAACCCGAGGCGGAACCACCCCTGGAGGCCCCGGCCCCGGCAATGGCAGAAGTCCGGGAACAGATCCAGGCATCCTTAAGTGAAGACCAGATCCGCCAGATTGTCCGGGAGGTGGTCCTGGAGATCTCCGAAAGACTGTGCCGGGAGCTCTTTCCGGAAATAGCCTCCCAGGTGGTGAGTCGGGAGATCGAGGCCTTGAAAAAGAGCCTGGAAGAAGAAATTTGATTTTGGGGGCTGGTATTCAAGCGCCATTATTATAAAATTATTGATTAAGCTGTTTATCACGGCCGGAAACGGCAGGGTTGTTAGCCTTGTCTTTTCCGGCCAAAAATATAAGGATGACCCATCGATTTAGTCGTTTTCATTTCCCAACTGAGACCGGAAATCGCATCCCCACCACGAAAAACGGAAAAAGTTAAATATGGCGGAAATCCTAGATAAAGTTTACGATCCCCAAAAGATCGAAGGCAAATGGTATACTTATTGGGAAGAAGCCGGGCTCTTTCGCGCCCGGGCCGATGGCGCCAGGCCCCCCTATTGTATCGTTATTCCCCCGCCCAACATCACCGGCTCCCTGCACATGGGCCATGCCCTGAACAACACCCTCCAGGACATTCTTATCCGCTGCAAACGCATGCAAGGTTATGACACCTTGTGGATGCCGGGCACCGACCACGCGGGGATCGCCACCCAGAACGTGGTGGAGCGGATGTTGGCCGCTGAAGGCGTCAACCGGCATTCTCTCGGCCGGGAGGCCTTCATCGAGCGGGTCTGGAAGTGGAAGGGGGAGTCAGGCGGAACCATCATCAACCAGCTCAAGCGCCTGGGCTGCTCCTGCGACTGGAGCCGGGAGCGCTTCACCATGGACGCGGGCCTCTCCCGGGCGGTGCGGGAGGTCTTCGTCCGCCTCTATGAAGAAGGCCTGATCTACCAGGGCGACTACATCATCAACTGG
>JAQTXE010000379.1 GCA_028688935.1 Syntrophales bacterium | reverse complement strand
TAAATCAATAATTTCTTTATTAATTACCCCCTTACTATAATCAGAAACTACAATCAAACTTATAGTTCTAAAATCAATGATCTTTATTTTTTCTATTATTTCTTCATGCGCACTTTTTGGAATAAAATTATCTTCATAATCAAATCTTACAACCTGCTGGTTTTTAATAATAACTCTACTTTTAGTTGTTGTCTTCATTGGTTGTTCAGAAATACAGAAAGTAATTAAATCATTTTTCCTCATTTCCTCTAAAAAACGAATGGCAGAATATCCAGAAGATGGATCTCCGATAGCGCCACACAGGATTACATCAGAACCTAATTTTTTTAGATTATTTGCAACATTGGCAGCTCCCCCCAATTGCGTTAAAAATGAATCTACTTTTACGATTGGAACAGGAGCCTCATCAGATATTCTATACTCTTTCCCTACTATATATTCATCAAGAATTAAATCCCCTATAACGAATGTTTTATTCTTATAATCCACATTTGTCCCTATACCATTTAATTGTTTCTAAAATACCTTCTGATAAAGATATTTTTGGATTAAAATTTAATTCTCTCTTTGCCTTCTCTATACTAATGAGTCTTTTTGGTATCATCGTTGGTTTTGTTTCATCAAAAATAATATTAGCCTCATCATAATGTTCTGTTTTCAAGATAATATTTAAAGTTTCCTTTATACTATATGATTTTCCGCTTGCGAGATTTATAATATCAAAATTATTCACTTTTTCAGTAACAGAAATTAAACCATCTATAAAATCAGAAATATAAATAAGATCTTTTTGGGCATTACCATCTCCCCATACTATTATGGGGTCTTGTCTTTCTATTACCTTTCTGATTAAAGCTGGAGTTGAATGAGAAGTTTCCCATTCAAAATCATCGTAGGGACCATAAATATTGGAAGGCCTAACAACAATACACGTCATTGGATTTTTTATTTTTTCGCTGTACATTTGACATAATATTTCTGAAAATCTTTTCATATTAGCAACAAAAAAATACTTATGAAAAAATTCTCCCGTGCAATGTTCTTCCGCCAAAGGAAAATCAGCATATGGATAAACACAATTACTACTAAGAAATATGAATTTTTTTACTTTATTAACATATGCCTGTTCAAGCATTAATGAATTCATAATCACATTAGGAGTCACATGCACCAGAGGGGTGTTCTCCATAACCGCAGCTCCAGAGGTATTCGCTGCACACATAAAAACATAGTCTTGATCCAACGTAACAAAATGGCAAGATTCTTTGTCGGTTAAATCTACTTTACACCATCTTATTATATCAGTTTGTACTTGTGGTAAGTTTTTATTATAAGTCCCTGTAACATTAGCTCCTAGTTCCAGTAAACGAGTAATTAAATTAGTTCCAACAAAACCAGATCCACCGGTTACTAAAACATTCTTTCCTTTAAGAAAATTAGTCATAATTCTTTCTTTTAAAGAAATTAATAATAATCATTTTTTTATTCTATTGGATGCCCGATTTCATCTCTTTTAGATAGAATAGGAGTCTGAATAGGCCACCACATATTAAATCTAGAATCATTATATCTTATCGTGAATTGTTCTTTCATTCCTCTATAAACACACGACTGTTGGTAATAAAAAATAGCTTCTTCGCTCATTACCACATATCCATGTCCATATTTCGGAGGAATAAGGAGTTGTTTTTTATTTTGTTCGCTCAATACAAAACTCTCATATTGACCATAACAAATAGATTCTTCATCATAACAAAGAACATTAATAAAATATTTTCCCTTCAAGCATGTTACATATTTCCATGTTCTATTATCTCCATGAAGTCCTCTTAAAACATGCCTCGATGACACAGCTATATTTGTTTCTAAAAATTCGATTGTATGACCCAAATATTGATTACAAATCTCATCAAATTTAATCTTATTATATAACTCTTCATATGTTCCACGATGATCTTCAAAACACTCATGTGTGAATAATAATACATTAGGAAGAGTTGTTCTTTCTACTTGCATTGTCATATTTCTCTAAAATAATTTTTTTTGTTCAGATGTTCATTGGGATGATTTATAAACCAATCCCATGTTTTCTTTAGACCATCTAAAAGAGATGTTGAAGGATTATAATGTATTCTTTCTCTTGCAAGAGAAATGTCCATAACTCTTTTCGGGAATCCAGATGGTTTAGTAATATCAAATTCATAATTAAAATGTAAAAAACTATTTAATGTCTCTATGAGTTCTTTTATCGATACTCCAACCCCACTCCCAAGATTTACAAATTTTCCATCTGTCCCATAATATAGAGCCTGAATAATACCTTCTGCTATATCTTCACTATATGCAAAATCTCTAATTGCTGAACCATCTCCCCATATTATAACTGGATCTTCTCCTCTCCATATTCTTTGTATTAAAGTGGGAATAACCATTGCATTTTCAAAATCAAAATTATCACCAGGACCATATATATTGGAGGGTCTAACAATAGAAAAATTCTTTAACCCATATTGAATTCTATATGCTTCTATTTGTTTTTCCGCCATTCTTTTTGCCCATCCTGGAAACATATCCATTGGTTCTCCATCTAAATTTTCATTTTCTTTAAAAACTTCGGCACTTGAATACGCCCCAATAGAACTTGTATAAACTATTTTTTTTACCCTATTAATTCTACATGCT
>JAQTXE010000135.1 GCA_028688935.1 Syntrophales bacterium | reverse complement strand
CGGAATCCCGGGCGGAAGGAGAGTTCCTCACCCAAGGCGATGGCTTTTTCAGGGAACTTTTACAAGCACGGGGCCGCTGGCTCCCGGAATTCAGTCCTCCGGGCTTAAGTCCCGCGGCTTACCTGCATTCTCTAAAATTTTGGGGTCCCGGCACCCTGGCCGTCCACGGCGTCTGGCTCAAGGCCCGGGACTGCGCCCTGCTGGCCCGCACCGGCGCCTGGGTCGTTCTCTGCCCCCGGGCTAACGCCTACACCGGCGCGGGTACGCCTCCGTTCCCGGAATTGCTGCAAGCCGGTGTGCCACTGGCCCTGGGCACCGACTCCCTGGCCGGCAATCACGACCTGAACCTCTTTGGGGAGATGCTCTGGTTCTATCAAAAATACCGCCGTTACCCCGAAGGCCGCTGGCTGCGCCTGGGAACGCTCCAGGGGGCCCGGGCCCTGCAACGTGAAAATGATTTTGGCAGCCTGGAACCCGGGAAAAAGGCGGCGCTGGGGTTCATACCTTTAAGCCGGGAAAAGGGGTTTTGGGAGGAACTCTATACCCGCGGCGCCGCCGGCGAGTGGCGTTGGCTAAGCTGAGGGATTTAAGGAGAGCGCATGGCAGACAAGGCGCGTTTGGGGCGCATCCAGTATCTTAATGTGCTGCCCATCTATTTTGCCCTGGAAAATCTCTTTGGAGAAAACGGCTTTGAGTCGGTCTCCGGCACCCCGGCTGATCTGAATGCCGGGCTGCGCCAGGGCCGGGTTGACCTGGGCTCCGTCTCGGCCATGGAATACGGCCGTAACTTCCGGGATTATTTTCTCCTCCCCGATCTCTCCATCAGTTCCCGGGGGCCGGTGGGCAGTGTTTTGCTCTTCAGCCGGGTCCCGGTGGCCGAACTCAATGGCCGGACTCTCCTGATGAGCGCCCATTCTGCCAGCGGCGCGGCGCTCTTGAAGGTGTTGATGTCCGAACTTTATGGCATTCAACCCTGCTATCGCCAGGGCCAGGTGGAGGAAGCCTTAACCCCGGCAGATGACGGGGTTTTGGCCATCGGCGATGAAGCCCTGCAATTACAACCCCGGGGGAGTTGGCCTTATATGCTGGACCTGGGCGCGGCCTGGCAGGAGTGGATCGGCCTCCCCTTTGTTTTCGGCGTCTGGGCCGTGCGCCGGGATTACGCCGCGGCCTGTCCGGAAAAGACCGCGGCTTTGCATTACCTGCTGCTCCGCTCCCGGGATTGGGGCCTTAAGGCCCTGCCGGAGTTAAGCCGCTTGGCCGCGGCCAACCTGAGGCGACCGGCCTCCGAGCTGTTATCTTACTTCCAGCAACTGGACTACTCCTTGACCCCGGAACATGAAAAAGGCCTGCAAATTTTCTTCAAATATCTGTATAACCTGGGAGAACTTGCAGATATACCGCAGCTAACTTATTTTCAGTAAGCAGTAAGCAGTGAGCAGTGGTCAGGGATTAGGGAAAAAGGAGTATCGGGAAAGCAGCGCGCATCCCGCTTCGTTGATCAGCACAGGCTGGAAAGCCTGTGCTGATACCAGTGGGAACTTTTCTCATTGCTGCTTGCTTCAGGCTTAAAAGTGCTTTTTATTATGAGGTTTAAAAAGCTGATAGCTGATAGCTGAAAGCTGACAGCTATCCTCGAAGGGGATTTCATGGGATATCGGCATTTACAGGAATTTATCCACCGCCTGGAGCGGGCCGGAGAGTTGGTACGCATCAAAGAACCGGTGAGCCCCTATCTGCAGATTACGGAGATCACCGACCGGGTCTGCAAGGCCGGGGGCCCGGCTCTGCTCTTTGAGCAAGTCCCGGGCTACGATCTCCCGGTGCTGATGAATGCCTTCGGCTCCTTGACCCGCATGTGCCTGACTTTGGAGGTGGACTCCCTGGATGATATTGCCGTGGAGATTCTCTCCTTTCTCGAGGCCGAGGCCAATACCCTGATAAAGAAGTTGCAGCTTCTTCCCAAGCTGGCCCGGCTGGGACGCATGTTCCCCAAGACCGTGTCCAAAGCCCCCTGTCAGGAGGTGGTTTATACCGGCGAACAGGTGGACTTGAGGACGATCCCGGTTCTCCACTGCTGGCCCCAGGACGGCGGTCCTTTCATCACCCTGCCCGCGGTCATCAGCCACCACCCGGAGACCGGCAAGCGCAACGTCGGCATGTACCGCCTCCAGGTCTACGATGGACGAACCACCGGGATGCACTGGCACCGGCACAAAGGCGGGGCCCAGCACTACCGGGTGGCATCGGCTAAGGGGGAAAACCTGCCGGTGGCGGTGGCCATCGGTCCCGATCCTGCGGTGACGTATGCGGCCACTGCGCCTTTGCCGGAGGATATCGATGAAATCATCTTTGCCGGTTTTTTAAGGGGAGAACCGGTGGAGATGGTCAATTGCCTCACCCAGCCGGTGATGGTCCCCGCGGAAAGCCAGATCGTCCTGGAAGGCTACGTGGCCCCCGGGGAACTGCGCCGGGAAGGCCCCTTCGGCGACCATACCGGCTATTATTCCCTGGCCGACGATTATCCGGTCTTTCACGTCACCGCCTTGACCCGGCGCCGGGACGCGATTTATCCGGCCACCATCGTCGGGCGGCCGCCCATGGAAGACTGCTTTATCGCCAAAGCCACGGAGCGCATCTTCTTACCTTTAATGAAAAAGACCCTGCCGGAGATCGTCGACCTCAATCTGCCGGTGGAAGGGGTCTTCCATAATCTGGCCTTTGTCAGTATCGATAAACGCTATCCCGGGCATGCTCGCAAGGTGATGCACGCCTTCTGGGGCCTGGGGCAGATGATGTTCACCAAGATCATCGTGGTCTTTGACCGGGAGGTGGACGTTCAGGATCTAAGCCAGGTTCTCTGGCGCCTGGGGAACAACGTGGATCCCAAACGGGACGTGGTCTTTGCGGAAGGTCCGGTGGACGTCTTGGACCATGCCTCGCCCTTGCCCCATTACGGCTCCAAGATGGGCATCGACGCCACCCGCAAGGGGCCGGAGGAAGGCTTTACCCGGGAATGGCCCCCGGTCATTGACATGGACCCGGAAGTCAAACGCAAGGTGGATGAACTGTGGCCCAAACTGGGACTGGCATGAACCGTTATGTAGTGGCCGTCACCGGAGCTTCCGGCATGATCTACGCCCGGGAGCTGTGCCGCTATTTCGCCGGCCGGCCGGACCTGGAACTGCATATGGTCATCTCTAAAGCCGGGGAGCAGGTTCTCTCTTTGGAACTGGACCTGACCCCCGGAGATTTGGCCCCTCAGGCCATCTGGCACCAAGTGGATAATTTCGCCTCGGCCCTGGCCAGCGGCTCTTTCCAGGCCCTGGCCATGGTGGTGATTCCCTGCACCATGGGGACCCTGGGAGCCATCGCCCAGGGGGTGGGCCGCAACTTGATCCACCGGGCCGGGGAGGTCTTTTTGAAAGAGAAGCGGCCTTTAATCCTGGTGGTCCGGGAAACTCCCTTGAGCCTTATCCATCTTCAGAACCTGACCCGGGCCGCGGCCGCGGGGGCCACCATCTTCCCGGCCTGCCCCGGCTTCTACCACCGCCCCCAATCCCTGGAGGAACTGGCCCGGCACCTGGTGGGCCGCATCCTGGACCACCTGGGCCTGGAACATCGACTGGGCCCGCGTTGGGGAGAAAAATAATGATTCACCACCACGACGTAAAGATTTCTTTATGTGTTGGGAGAATTTTTTAAGGCGTCCCATGCGGCAGTTCTGGCGAAATATCTGGGAAATTCTGGACATGGTCAAAATCGGGCACAGCGTCCTGGCCCTCCCTTTTGCCTTCATGGGAGCCATGCTGGCAGCCCGGGGCTGGCCTGATGGCAGGACCACCCTGTTCATTCTCCTGGCCATGGTCACCGCCCGGAGCGCGGCCTTGGCCTTCAATCGTCTGGCGGACGCCGCCATCGATGCCGCCAACCCCCGGACGGCCACCCGCTCTCTACCCCAGGGGAGGCTAAAAAGGAACTCGGTGCGGCTTTTTGTGGCGGTGAATTGTCTGCTCTTTGTCTGGGCTGCGGGCCAACTCAACCGGGTCTGCCTTTTTCTCTCCCCTCTGGCCCTGGCGGTGATTCTGGGCTATTCCCTCACCAAAAGGTTCACTTCCGCCACTCATTTTATTTTGGGTTTAGGGCTGGGCCTGGCTCCAGTTGGAGGCTGGCTGGCGGTGCGGGGCGATCTGAGCCTCCAGGTCCTGGTTTTGGGAGGGTCCGTCCTTTTTTGGGTGGCGGGCTTTGATATCCTTTACGCTCTTCAGGACGAGGATTTCGACCGGCGGACGGGGCTCTGGTCCCTGCCGGCTAGATTGGGGTCTCCCTGGGCCCGGGGGCTGGCGGCCGGCTGCCACCTGCTGGCGGCCGCCGGTTTTTTTCTCACCGGCTGGATGGCGGGACTCCATGGTGTTTACCCGGTGGCCGCGCTTTTGGGGGCCGGGCTGCTGGCCGGTCAACATATAATTCTCACCCTGAGGGGAGCCACACGGCTCCCCCCTGCTTTTTTTACGCTTAACGGTCTGGTGGGTCTGGGCTTAGGTCTGGCAACTTGGCTCAGCCTCGGGCGCTAAACTTTTTTCTTTTTTGTGTCGAAGATGATTTTATCCTTGACAAAAAAAAAGCCTGGCGCTTAAAATGGGGGTGCCTTGAAAAGGAGAAAGGAGTGGTCTTGAGAAATCTTGGAAAGGAGGGGTGGGGGGAACTGTAAATAGGCTTCAAGACCGAAACCAAATTCTTCAAAGATTAAGGGGGGATAATCTAATGAAAAAAAGTTACGCTTTTGCCGGAATCATGATTCTGGCAGCCGTCCTGTTGGTCCTGCCCATCGGGGCCCAGGCGGAAATGTATGTGGAGGCGTATTTAGGCGGGACTCTGGCTACATCTTCCTCGCAGGATATCAACACTTTTACCGTGAATAATGCTGGGCCGTTCACCCGCTCCTTTACTCACTCCATCCCCGGAACTTTTGACCCCGCGGTAGTCGGCGGCCTGAAGGTCGGTACCTGGTTTGTCAAGGAAGGTGTCCTGGGATTTAACTACCCTGACTGGATGAAATATTTGGGGTTTTATCTCGATTTCAGTTACCACCGTCTGGACATGCGGCGCCAAGCCACCACTTCCTTTGTGACCACCAACGATATCGGACCTGGGGTATCAAATGGCGAGTGGTTTAGCGAAGGCACCGCGGCCACCTTGGCGTTCATGTTCGCCTTCCGCTATGGCTTCTTACCCGACAGCGAAGTCCCCTTCGGCCGCTTACAGCCTTATGTGGCCGTGGGCCCTGCGATCCTGTTCGCTTCCCAAAATCCCACCTTCCAAACCGGCCCATTCACCAACGGCTTATTTAGTCGTGGGTATGATGCAGGTTCTAAATCGGGTGCTTTTATCGCCCTGGCAGTGGATGCGGGGATTCGCTACATGGCCCTTAAGAACGTCTCCATCGACGTCTTCTTTAATTACCGTTTTGCTCAGCCAAGCTTCAGCTATACCGCCGTCGATAATTTTGTGGGGTTTACACCCCAGTCTTATACCCTCAGCCCCACTTACCACATCTTCAGTGGGAATGTGGGAGCGGCTTACCACTTCTAATCTGAACCTGACAACGTAACTCCAAAGGCGGCCTTCGGGCCGCCTTTTTTTATCTGGGGTTCTCTCTCTGTTCGGTAACGCCCTTGTCTCACAATAGCCAATTTGATATGTTGGGGGGCGATTATCAAAAAAGTAAGGGGTCGGAGGAGGGGAAAGGGCTGGCTGCCAGGTGTCTCGTCTGTGGAGCCTCCAGCCCTGCCGCCATAAATTCCATTTCACATGTTCCTGCAGCAATTACTCAACGGCCTGACCGCCGGCGCCGTCTACGCTCTCATCGCCCTGGGATATACCATGATCTATGGCATCCTGGGCCTCATCAATTTCGCCCAGGGTGAGATTTATATGTTCGGGGCCTTTGTGGCGGTTCTGCTCCTGGGCACCGGCCAAGTCAATTTTTTTGTGGCCTTTGCCGCCGGCATGGCCGCCGCGGCCATCCTGGGCGTGGTTTTGGAACGGGTGGCTTTTAGGCCCCTGCGCGGCTCCCATCCCCTGGTCCCCTTGATCAGCGCCATCGGCGCCTCCATTTTTCTCCAGAGCCTGGCCCTCCTGCTTTTCGGGCCCAACGACCGGCCCTTTCCCATCCAGTTTAATTTCCGCACCATCACCATCGCCGGGCTGCCTCTCTCCAGCCTGCAGGGGGCCATACTGGTTGCCGCCCTGGGACTCATGGTCCTGCTCCTGCTTTTTGTCCGCTATACCAGATACGGCAAGGCCATTGTCGCTTGCGCCCTGGACCAGGATACGGCCCGGTTGATGGGCATCAATGTGGATCGCATGGTGGCCCTCACCTTTCTCATCGGCTCCGCCTTAAGCGGCGCCGCCGGCATCATGATGGCCATTTACTACAATGCCACCTATCCCCGTATGGGGTTGCTTCCCGGCCTCAAGGCCTTCAGCGCCGCCATCCTCGGGGGAGTGGGGAACATTCCCGGAGCCATTCTGGGGGGGGTGCTCCTGGGGGTGGCCGAAAGCCTGGGAGCGGCCTATGTCTCCTCCGGGTACAAAGACGCCATCGCCTTCGCCATTCTCATCCTGGTGCTCCTCTTCCGGCCCCAGGGCATTCTGAAAGGCCGGGGAGACTGACATGTCCGCCTATTTTCTGCATCTGGCCATCTTGGGAGGCATTTATATCATCCTGGCCATCAGCCTCAACCTCATCATCGGCTACGCCGGCCAGGTCTCGTTGGGGCACGCGGCGTTTTTCGGCATCGGCGCCTATATCTCCGCGCTCACCTCTTTGTATTGGGGCTTTCCTTTTCTCCTGGCGGCCTTGAGCGCCATCCTCTTTTCCGGCGTCTGCGGCCTTCTCCTGGGACTACCCACCTTGCGGCTCAAGGAGGATTATCTGGCCATTGTTACCCTGGGCTTCGGGGTGATTGTAGATCTGGTCTTCCTCAACCTGGAGATCACCGGCGGCCCGGACGGGTTGGCGGGCATTCCGTCGCCCCGCATCCTGGGCCTAAGTTTCCGGTCCCCGGTCATGTATCTTTTCCTGACGCTGTTCATGGTCCTCTTGACCCTGGCCCTCACTTACCGCCTGGTCCATTCCTATCACGGCCGGGCCTTGCGGGCCATCCGGGATCATGAGGTAACCGCCCAGGTGATGGGAATCAATACTCCAGCCTACAAGGTGGCCATCTTTACCCTGGCCGCGGCCCTGGCCGGGTTGGCCGGCTCCTTGTATGCCCATTACATTACCTTCATCAACCCTGAGTCCTTTGGCCTCCACACCTCTATCCTGGCCCTGTGCATGGTGGTATTGGGAGGTATGGGGTCCATTGCCGGGGCCGTAGTGGGTGCCCTGGCCCTTACCGTGCTGCCGGAACTGCTGCGCTCATTCAAGGCTTATCAGGACCTGATTTACGGCGGGCTGCTGGTCGCCCTCCTCATCTGGCGGCCGGAAGGTCTCCTGGGCCGGGGCAAATTGAGCTTGAAGTTCATCAGTAGGGAGTGAATAAAGAGGGTTTTCGGTTTTCAGTTTTCGGTTTTCGGCAAAAGATTTTAAAAAAAATGGCTTTTCTGTAAAGGCACTTATATTTTCAGAGATTTATTAGCTAATTAGCAGGTAAATCGTCAATTAACCTAAAACCTAAAACCGAAAACCGAAAACTGTCTTTTAAATGTTGACCTTAAAAAGCGTCCAGGCCGGTTACGGCAAATTAACGGTGCTCAAGGGCATCTCCTTCCACGTGCGCCCCGGCGAGGTGGTGACCTTGATCGGCGGCAATGGCGCGGGGAAAAGCACCACTTTGCGGGCCGTTTCCGGTCTGCTGCCCCTCTGGCGGGGGGTGGTGGAGTTTAACGGCGCAGACCTGACCCGGCTACCGCCGGAGCGCATCGTCACCCTGGGTCTGGCCCTGGTGCCGGAAGGCCGCCGGATCTTTGCCAGTCTCAGCGTCACTGCCAATCTGGAGTTGGGAGCCTTTCACCGCCGGGACCAGAGGCAGGCGCGGCGGGACCTGGAAGAGATTCGGGAACGCTTTCCCCTTCTTAAGGAACGGGCCTCCCAGCCCGCCGGCACCTTGAGCGGCGGCGAACAGCAGATCCTGGCCATCTGCCGGGCTTTGATGTCCCGGCCCCGGCTGCTGATGCTGGATGAGCCTTCCATGGGCCTGGCCCCCCGCATGGTGAACCAGGTTTATAAAATCCTCCGGGAATTGAAGGATGAAGGCACCACCTTGCTGCTCATCGAGCAAAACGCCCGGGCCGCCCTGAAGTTGGCGGACCGGGGTTATGTCCTGGAGACCGGGCGCATTATTTTGGACGGCTCCGCCGCCGAACTCCGGGAAGACCCGGAAGTACAGCGGGCCTATCTGGGCAAGGGCTACCGGGAAGTATGGGAATAGAGCTGTCAGCTTACAGCTTTCAGCGATCAGCTTAAAAACCTGTTAGGGGTATTTTCTCGTTCGCAAGCATATCCTTGGAAAAACGAACGGAAAACGAAAAACGGAAAACGAAAAAAGCTGACAGCTGATAGCTGAACGCTGAAAGCTTCTCCATGACCTTATTGGCCGTAAACGAACTCAGCAAATACTTCGGGGGCGTTAAAGCCGTGGACGGGGTCTCCTTTGGGGTCGATCACGGGGAGATCGTCGGCCTCATCGGCCCCAACGGCGCGGGCAAAACCACCTGTTTTAACCTCATCAGCGGTTTGCTCACCCCCACCCGCGGTTCGGTCAGCCTCCTGGGGCACAGCCTGGGGGGGCTGGCTCCTTATTACCGGTCTCGCCGGGGCCTGGCCCGCACCTTCCAGAATATCCAGCTCTTCGGCGGAATGGATGTCCTGGAGAACGTCCTCACGGGTTGCCATCAGCGCCAGGAAATAGGCGCGTTTCGGGCTCTGTGGCCCGGCCGGGGAGTGCGCCGGGCTGAAACCCGGGCGGAAGAGCGGGCCCGGGAGCTGTTGGCCTTGGTGGGACTGGCGGAGAGGGCGGATTTTCCTGCGGACGCCCTGGCCTACGGGGAGCAGCGCCGTCTGGAAATCGCCCGGGCTTTGGCCCAGGAGCCCAGGCTGCTGATGCTGGATGAGCCCGCCGCGGGCCTCAACTCCCGGGAGACCGAGGACCTGATGACCCTGCTCCAGGAACTCCGGGAGCGCGGCATTACCCTGTTGATTATTGAGCATGACATGACCCTCATCATGGGACTCTGCCATCGGGTAGTGGTGTTGGACCACGGCCAGGTCATTGCCGCGGGCCCGCCCTCCGAAATCCGGCGGGATCCCCGGGTGATCGAGGCCTACCTGGGCCGGGAGGAAGATGATGGCGATCTTTGATAGCGACGCGGAACTGTTGGAGCGCCGGTTCATGGCCCAATTGCAATTGGAGCGCCTCCAGGCCACTCTGCACCGGGTCTATAAGAACGTCAAATTCTATAAAAGAAAGTTCGATGAAGTGGGGTTTCTGCCGGAGGACTGCCAGTCCCTGGAGGAACTGGCCCGGCTCCCCTTTACCACCCGCCAGGACCTGGCCCACAGCTACCCCTATGAAATGTTCGCGGTGCCCTTGAGGGAGGTGGTGCGTATCCATTCCTCCACCGGCAGCCCCGGCGCGCCCATCGTCATGGGCTACACCGCCCGGGACTTGCGCCATTGGGCCAAACTCGCGGCCCGGGTCCTCACCGCCGCCGGGGTGGACCGGGACGACGTGGTGCAGGTGACCCTGAGCTACGGCTTGCTCACCAGCGCCTTCGGGATTCACTACGGAGTGGAACTCCTGGGCGCCTCGGTGATCCCCACCGGCCCCGGGTCCACCGCCCGGCAGGTGGGCATCATGCGGGACTACCGCACCACTGTGCTGGTGAGCACCCCTTCCTACGCCCAGGTGCTGGCCGACCAGATGGAAGCCATGGGCGTGGACCCCAAAAGCCTGCATTTGAAGCTGGCTTTGCTGGCCGGGGAGCCCTGGACCGAGGCCCAGCGCCGGGAGATCGAATCCCGCCTTTATCTCACCGCCCTGGACCACTACGCCCTCTCCGAAGCCATGGGCCCGGGGGTGGCCGGGGAGTGCGAGCATCGCCGGGGCATGCACATCAATGAAGACCATTTCCTCCCGGAAATCATCGACCCCATAACCGGCGCACCCCTGCCCGCGGGGGAACTGGGGGAACTGGTCCTCACCACCATCACCAAGGAGGCCGCGCCCCTGGTGCGCTTCCGCACCGGGGACCTGTGCCGCCTGTTGTATGAGCCCTGCCCCTGCGGCCGCACCCTGCCTCGCCTCAGCCGCATCCAAGGCCGGTCCGACGCGGTGGTCATCGTCAAGGGCGTCAATATTTACCCCAGCCGGGTGGGCCAGATCCTGGCGGGCCTCCAGGGGGAGGAACCCGCCTACCAGTTGGTCATCGGCCGGGAAGGCCACCTGGACTTCCTGGAAGTGAAGATCGAAGTCCGGGAGGGCCTCTTCTTCGACCAGATGAAGGTGCAGCGGGAATTTTTGCAGAGCCTCACCCGCAAACTGGCCCAAGGCATCGGCGTCAGCCCCCGTGTCAAACTGGTGGAACCCCACTCCATCTCCCGGGAGGCGGAAACCTCGCCTTTGGTGATTGATTTAAGGAAGTGAGTTTGGTTAGTTCGTAAAGGGGAAAGTTAT